>JAUSOF010000061.1 GCA_030656145.1 Pseudomonas sp. | reverse complement strand
GGGTGTTCAAGAACGATGCCGAGCCGCGCGACATTGCCGCGATCATCATCGAGCCGGTGCAGGGCGAGGGCGGTTTCTACGTCGCGCCGAAAGCATTCATGCAGCGCCTGCGCGCCCTCTGCGACCAGCACGGCATCCTCCTGATCGCTGACGAAGTGCAGACCGGCGCCGGGCGTACCGGCACCTTCTTCGCCATGGAACAGATGGGCGTCGCTGCCGACCTGACCACCTTCGCCAAATCCATCGCCGGCGGTTTCCCGGTGGCGGGCGTTTGCGGCAAGGCCGAATACATGGACGCCATCGCTCCGGGCGGCTTGGGCGGCACCTACGCGGGTAGCCCGATTGCCTGCGCCGCTGCCCTGGCGGTGATGGAAGTGTTCGAGGAAGAAAAGCTGCTGGACCGCTGCAAGGCAGTCGGCGAGCGTCTGGTCACAGGCCTCAAGGCCATCCAGGCCAAGCACAAGGCGATCGGCGAGGTGCGCGCCCTTGGTGCGATGATCGCCATGGAGCTGTGTGAGGACGGTGATCTGCACAAACCCAACGCTGCCCTGACCGGGCAGATCGTCGCCAAGGCGCGCGACAAGGGCTTGATCCTGCTGTCCTGCGGCACCTACGGCAACGTGTTGCGGGTGTTGGTACCGCTGACCGCCGAAGATGCCCTGCTCGACCGTGGCCTGGCGATCATCGCCGAGTGCTTCGACGAGCTGGCTTGACCCGAGTGAAAAACCCACGGCCCAGTATGTTGGGCGTTTGACTGAGGCCCGCGCAAGCGGGCCTTTTGTATATGGCCCGCTGCTCCTCGGACATTGCGATGCAGTGGCGGCCTGAGGTGACTGGGTGCTTATTGATGGGCCAGTTCGGCGATCAGTGAGTTGACTTCCATGCTGGCCTTCTCCATCTCGGTGACCGCGCGCAGTACCTTGTTCCAATCCCGCTGCTGAGCAGATTCCAGTGCTTCGTGAGCGCGCTCATGCACCGTCTTATGCGGCGTATCCAGTTGCTGGAAGCTGCGCTGTTTGCCATACAACTGCGTGGTTCCACTGTTCTGGTACCACTGCCCCAGGCGGCAGGTGGTGTGAGTGCTCAATTGGGTATTGTTGTCATGCAGGAACAGGCGCTGGTACACGGTTAGCTTGAACAGCAGATGGTCGAGCTTGACCGCCTCACAGAACGAGCCCAGGGCGATGTTTTCGATCAGCTGACTCATGTGTTCGCCGAGTACGACCATCTCATCCAGGGTCTGTGCTGAGCGTGCAACGTCCGTGGACAGACGCGTCGCTTCGCTGGACAGGCTGCTGGTGGAGCGGCTTGCGCTGTCTGTTTCCTGGTTGATACTGCCCACCAAGGCGCTGATTTCCTGGGTGGCCTGGCTGGTACGCTGGGCCAGTGCGCGTACCTCATCGGCCACCACGGCAAAACCACGACCCTGTTCACCGGCTCGGGCAGCTTCAATCGCCGCATTCAGCGCGAGCAAATTGGTCTGGTCGGAAATCGCCTTGATCAGTTCGACGATTCGGCTGATTTCGCTGACCCGTTGTTGCAGCAGGTTGACGCTCTCGACACTGCTTACGCCCTGCTCAGCCATGCTGCCCAGCGAGTCGGAGAAGCCCGCCAGTAGCGCAGAGGTTTCCTGAAAGATGCCGCTGTTCTGGTTGAGTTTTTCGACCTCATGGCCAAGCCGTTCAGCTTGCTGGACTACGCCATCGCGGGTTTGCTGCAGAGAATCCTCGAAGCGGGCAAGCTTGCCATGCAGTTCATGCTCATAGCGGGTTACGCGGTTCAGTTCATTACTATCAAGCTGAGTCTGCTGCTGAAAGGCACGTAGCTCAACCAGCTCACGCTGTGTGGCAAGCTTGTCCTGCTCCAGACGACGGACTTCCTGTTCAAGGCTTTCACAACGCAAACGCCATTTGCGGTCAAACATGATGGTTACTGCTCCTGAAGACCAAGGGTATTGAGGTCTGTACGCATGGGGCGCCTATCTTATCTCGGTCACAGCCAATAAATATTGAGCCTTCGTACTATAAAGTGGCTACCCATACGACGGTGTCAGCGGCCGATTTCACTGCGTATGCAGGCCCGGACCGCGTCGCTGTCGACAGATTTAGGGGTCTACAGTTTTTTGCTCATAATTCGTATCAATGGCGTCGTAACAAAAAGCCCCGGTCTGTCTCTATAGTTCGTACCCAAAGTCGGATGCCCTATCGGCAGTCGCCCGCCAAGGAGTCACCCGTGCACGCCATGCTGCCTTTGCTCGACCAACTGGCCTTTCCGGCAATTCGCCGTGGCCAACTGGAAGCGCTGCAGATCAACCTGACCTACCGCTGCAACCAGCGCTGCCTGCATTGCCACGTGAATGCCGGGCCGACGCGCACCGAAGCGATGACCGATGAGAGTCTGGCGCTGTTGCATCAGGTGATCGACGCCCATTCCGTGCGCACCCTCGACCTCACCGGCGGCGCGCCGGAAATGCATCCGCGTTTTCGTGAGCTCGTGCTGCATGCGCGCCGTGAAGGCCTGCGGGTGATCGACCGCTGCAACCTGACCATTCTGAGTGAGCCGGGCTATGAGGATCTGGCGCAGTTTCTTGCCGATCAGGGGGTGGAAGTCAGCGCCTCCTTACCCTGCTACTCGCGCGATAACGTCGATAAGCAGCGCGGCGATGGCGTGTTCGACGCCAGTATCGTCGGCCTGCAGATGCTCAATAAACTGGGCTACGGCATGCAAGGCAGCGGCTTGATTCTGAATCTGGTGTACAACCCGCAAGGCGCCAGCCTGCCCCCTGCGCAAGCGCAGCTGGAGGCCGATTACAAACGTCACCTGGCCGAAGACTTCGGCATTGTCTTCAACAACCTGCTGACCATCACCAACCAGCCGATCGCGCGTTTCGGTAGCACCTTGGTCAGCAAGGGCCAGTTCAACAGTTATATGCAGTTGTTGCGCGACAGCTACCGCCCGGAAAACCTCGAGCCGCTGATGTGTCGCAGCCTGGTCAGCGTCGACTGGCAGGGCTACCTGTACGACTGTGACTTTAACCAGATGCTCGACTTGCCGCTGGTGCTGCCTGAGGTGATCGGCCGGGATCGGCCGCACCTGCGCGATCTGCTGGGCGCCAACCTTGATGGCAACCCCATCGTCACCCGTGATCACTGTTACGCCTGCACCGCCGGGCAAGGCTCCAGTTGTGGCGGCGCGCTTAATGACTAACCCCGTAGGGTGCGCTGTGCGCACCACCGCAGGGAATGAAGCATTGGTGCGCACGGTGCACCTTACACCCGCCGATATAGCCATCTACTAAGGACCGTTCCATGCAACCCACCAGTCTTACCGGGCTGTTTTTCTGGGGCTTTCTTGTGCTCTACGGCGTGCTGATGCTGGCGCTGGCGCCGCGTGCCGTGACGCTTGGCGGTTTCTTCAATGGCGAGGACAGTCAGGGGCGGAGCGCGGCACCCTGGTTATTGACCTCGAGTATTTTCATCAGCTGGATCTTCGCCAAGTCGGTGACCAACGCCGCCAACCTTGGCGCCAGTTATGGCCTGGTCGGCGGTCTGGCCTATGCCATGTACTGGTTGTCGATCCCGCTGACCGGCTTTGTCATCTATCGCCTGCGTCGGCGCTATGCGGCTACCGGGCTGGTGAGCTTCCTGAGTAGCCATTACGGGCGTGGCGCGGCGCTGGCGTTCTCGGCAGCCATTCTGATTCGCCTGTTCAACGAGGTGTGGAGCAATACAGCGGTGGTTGGCGGCTATTACGGCGACTCCGGCAGCCTGGAGTTTATCGCCTCGGCCTTGCTGTTCACTGCCGTGACCCTGGCCTACAGCCTGCGTGGCGGCCTGCGCAGCTCGATTCTCACCGATGCCGCTCAGGCGGCCATCTTTATTGTCGCGCTGGTCTGGGTGCTCAGCCTGGTGCTGCCGAAGCATTCGCCTGCCGAGCTGGTCAGCACCAGTAACTGGGCACTGAATGCCGGCGTCGATCTGCTCCTGGTCGCCGGTCTGCAAGCCTTCAGCTACGGTTTCCACGACCCGGTACTGACCGATCGCGGCTTTATCAGCGAAGAAAAGACCATGCGCCGCTCCTTCGTCATCGCCGGGGTGCTGGGCTTTTTCGCCATTCTCGCCTTCAGCCTGATCGGCGTGCATGCCCAGCTCACCGGCCTGGCCGCCTCGGATAACGTGCCGGCGGCCCTGGCCAAGACCATGGGCATCGGTGCCTTGCTGGTGATGACGGTGGTGATGGTTTCGGCTGCGGGCTCGACCCTCGACTCGACCTTCTCCAGCCTGGCCAAGCTGGCCGGGCGTGAGCTGCCGAAACTGGCAGGCCGCGACCTGGGTCAGAAAGCCATCGGCGTGGGCATGGCGGTGATGGTGGTGTTTGCCTTACTGGGTAACCTGCCGATGATCGCCGGTACCGATATTCTCAAGGCCACTACTATCAGCGGCACCATGGTTATCGGCCTGGCGCCGGTGTTTATCCTGCACGGCCTGACCACCCCGACGCGACTGGGTTTTCACCTGAGCTTCTGGACTGGCCTGGGCCTGGGCGTAGCCCTCACTCTTGGCTGGATTCCGCAAAGCTGGGCCATCGGCGACGGCAAATATGCGCTGCTGCTGGGCGCCAACCTGTATGGCCTGGGTCTCTGCGTGCTCGGTTACCTGATTCCTGGCTGGCTGCGGGGTCGAGCTTGATGCGCGCCGGTCGCGATTGCCCGCTGGATTACCGTTTGCCCAGCGATGCCTTCGCTGGCGAACCGTTGTTCGACTGCCAGAGTCTGTATGTGGTCGGCGGCCTCTACGGCAATCGCCAGGCCCTGGCCGCGCTGCAGCAACGGTTGGATGCAGAGCCGCAGGCGCGTGTGGTATTCAACGGCGATGCCCACTGGTTCGACTGCGATACACCTGTTTTTCAAGAAGTAGAGCAGGGCTTGAGCGGGCATCTGGCCTTGCGCGGCAACGTCGAAACCGAACTCGGGCGACTCGATGACAGTGGCGCTGGTTGCGGCTGCGCCTACCCGGCAAGCGTCGATGACGCCCTGGTTGAGCGCTCCAATGCCATCCAGCGCGAGTTGAGCCAGACTGTGCAGCGCTTGCCTGGCATGGCTGCGCGACTGGCCGCACGCCCGGCCACGGCGCTGGTCAGTGTCGGCGGCCAGCGGGTCGCGATCAGTCACGGTGATGAATACTCCCTGGCTGGCTGGAGCTGCGCCCGCGAGGCCTTGGCCGAGCCTGGGCGCCAGCAGCAACTGGATCAGTGGTTGGCGGCCAAGCAGGTCAGGGTGTTGGCTACCAGTCACACCTGCGCTGCGGTGGCGTTGAATCTGGCCCATGGCGCGCTGATCAATAATGGCGCGGCCGGGTTACCGAACTTCGCTGACGGCCACTACGGGCTGATCAGCCGGATTGCTACCACGGCCCATCCGGCAGCGTTGTATCGCTGCCAGCGGGATGGGTTGTTTATCGAGGCACTGCCGTTGCACTACGCTCACGAGGCTTTTCTTGCCGACTTCGACCGCCAATGGCCGACAGCCAGCCCAGCGGCGTTGTCTTATCGCTCACGTATTTTGGGCGCCGTGGCGGATCAGCCACAGCATGCCCTGCTGGCCGGTTTCAGCCTGTGCCAACGCCTGTGCGCTCAGGAGGCGCTGACTGATGAATAGCCGCAAAATCGCCCTGATGGGTCTGATTCTCGCCCTGCTGGGCAGTTTTTTTGTCTTCGACCTCGGTCAGTACCTCAGTCTGGACGCGCTCAAGGCGCAGCAGGCGGCGCTGAACGCCCAGGTCATGAGCAATCCCTGGCAGGCGGCGGGGCTGTTTTTCATCGCCTATGTCGCCGTTACCGCGTTGTCGTTGCCCGGCGCTGCGTTGATGACCCTGCTGGGCGGGGCGTTGTTTGGTTTACTCGAAGGTTTTGTGCTGGTGTCCTTCGCCTCCACCATGGGCGCGAGCCTGGCCATGCTCAGCAGCCGGTTTCTGTTGCGCGACTGGGTGCGGCTGCGCTTCGGTCAGCGCCTGGCCGGGATTGATGCCGGGGTCGAGCGCGAAGGTGCGTTTTATCTGTTTGCCCTGCGCCTGGTGCCGGTGTTCCCGTTCTTCCTGATCAACCTGGCCATGGGCCTGACCCGCCTGCCGTTGCGCACCTACTGGTGGGTCAGTCAGCTGGGTATGCTGCCGGGTACGCTGGTTTATGTGAACGCTGGGCGCGAACTGGGCCAGCTGGATTCGCTGGCCGGTATTCTCTCGCCGGGGCTGCTCGGGGCATTCATTCTGCTCGGCCTGTTCCCCTTGATCGCGCGCAAACTGCTCGGCCTGGTGCAGGCGCGGCGGGTCTATGCCGGTTGGCACAAGCCCAAGGCCTTTGATCGCAATCTGCTGGTGATCGGCGCTGGCGCAGGCGGCTTGGTCAGCGCCTATATCGCGGCGGCAGTGAAGGCCAAGGTCAGCCTGATCGAAAAACACCAGATGGGCGGCGACTGCCTGAACACTGGCTGCGTGCCATCCAAGGCGCTGTTGCGCTCTGCCAAACTGGCCAACGAGCTAAAAAAAGGCCCTGCACTGGGCTTTAGTGGCGTGCAGGGCACCGTGGATTTCGCGGCAGTAATGGCGCGTATTCAGCGGGTGATCGGCGATATCGAGCCGCATGATTCGGTGGAGCGCTACACCGGTCTGGGGGTCGAGGTGATCCAGGGCGAGGCGAAAATCCTTTCGCCCTGGAGCGTGGAGGTCAACGGTCAGACCCTGACCAGCCGTAATCTGATCATTGCCGCCGGGGCTCGGCCTTTGGTTCCGGACATCCCTGGGCTGGAGCAGGTGCAGGCTTATACCTCGGACACCATCTGGGGGCTGCGCGAACAACCGCGCTGGCTGCTGGTGCTGGGCGGTGGGCCGATTGGCTGTGAGCTGGCCCAGGCGTTTCAGCGCCTCGGCAGCCAGGTGATTCAGGTGGAGCGCGGCGGGCGCTTGTTGCCGCGCGAGGATGCCGATGCCAGTGCCGCGGTGATGGATAGCCTGCGCGCCGATGGTGTCGACTTGCGCCTGCGCCATCAAGCCGAACGCTTTGAGATGGTCAATGGCGAGCAGCGCATGATCGCCCGTCACCTGGACACCGGCGAAGAGGTGACCATCGCCTTCGACGGCCTGCTGCTGGCCCTTGGCCGGGTGGCCAACGTCACCGGCTATGGTGTCGAGGAGCTGGGCCTTACCGTGCGTACCAACGGCACCCTGGAAACCGACGAATACCTGGCCACGCGTCTGCCGAATGTCTACGCGGTGGGTGACGTCACTGGTCCGTACCAGTTCACTCATGTGGCGGCGCACCAGGCCTGGTATGCGGCGGTTAACGCGCTGTTCAGTGGCTTCAAGCGCTTCAAAGTGGATTATCGGGTGATTCCGCACTGCACCTTCACCGACCCGGAAGTGGCCCGCGTCGGCCTCTCCGAGACGGAAGCGCAGGCCCAGGGCATTGCCTATGAGGTGACTCGTTACGGCATCGACGATCTGGATCGGGCGATTGCCGACGAGGCCGCCCATGGCTTTGTCAAAGTGCTGACCGTGCCCGGCAAGGACAGGATTCTTGGCGTCACCATCGTCGGCGAGCACGCTGGCGAATTGCTGACCGAGTATGTGCTGGCGATGAAGTACAACCTGGGGCTGAACAAGATTCTCGGCACCATTCATACCTATCCGACCATGAGCGAGGCCAATAAATACGCGGCCGGCGAGTGGAAACGCGCCCACGCGCCCCAGGGGTTGTTGCGCCTGGTCGAGCGCTTCCATGGCTGGAGGCGCAGCTGATGCGCGGCTGGTTGCTGGTGCTGCTGGCTTTCGCCCCGTTCACGCCAGCGGATAATCTGCTGACGCCCTGGACGGCCGGCCCGCCCGCAGGCGAATGGTCGTCACCCTGGCGGCTGGCTGATATCCCCAAACTCAAACCGTCCGAGCGCACTCTGGTCGACCAGGGTGGTCAGCAGGTGCTGCAGATCAAGGCCGATGCCGCCGCTGGCGGCTTGCTGCATCCACTGGCCCTGCCCGGTGATCAGCCTTGGCAACTGAGCTGGCAATGGCGCACCGAACAGAAGCTGGAGCAGGCCCGCTTCGCCACCCGCGACGGTGACGACTACGCCGCACGGGTCTATGTGCTGCTGGATTATCCGCTGGATTCGCTGAGCTTTGTCACCCGGCAGAAGCTGCGTTTGGCGCGCACCTTCTTCGATCCTGACCTGCCGGCCGCGACCTTGAGCTATGTCTGGGATAACCGCGCCGCCCCCGGCACCAGCGCTCGCAGCGCCTACACCGAAACGGTGGAGATGCTGGTGCTGCGCGGCCCGGAGGCGCCACTCGGGCAGTGGCAGGAGGAGCGTCGCGACCTGCGCGCCGATGCAATTGCCGCCTTCGGTAGCGCACCGCGGCGGATTCTGGGCGTGGTGTTCGCCGCCGACAGCGACAATACCCGCGAGCGTGTCGAGAGCTATTTCGCTGCGCCGCAATTGCAGATCAAACCGTGAACCTGCTGTCGCTTGGCGACAGACGAGGCGCATAGTCTTACCATGCGGTCACTGTTTCAGCCGTGAATCAAGGGAAGCCTCGGCTCGATGAACCACTATGACCTGCTATTGATCGGTGCCGGCCACGCCCACCTCGGCGTATTGCGCCGTTGGGCGCGGATCGAACGACCGCCTGGGCGCATTGCCTTGCTGAGTGCCGGGCACGAGGCGTGGTACTCCGGGATGTTGCCGGGCTTACTGGCCGGGCGCTACGTCGCAGCCGATTGCCAGGTCGAGCTGGCGCCGCTGTGTCGGGCGGCCAAGGTTGAGCTGATTATTGGCCAGGCCGAGGCGCTGTCAGCCGTACAGCAACAGATGCACCTGACCGATGGTCGGGGTCTGAATGCCGATTGGCTGTCGCTGAATGTTGGGGCTCAGGTTTTTTGTCCGCCGCAAATGGGCGCCGGCATGCAGGTATTGGCGGTAAAGCCCTTCGCTGAGTTTCTTGCAGGTTGGCAGAACTGGCAGGCAGATCCGCAGCCCATGGCGATCCTTGGCGGTGGTGCGGCCGGGGTCGAGCTGGCCCTCGCGCTGGCCGACCAGGTGCCGGCGCTGGCGCTGTTTTGCCGCGGTCACTTGCTGGCCGGACACTCGGCCGGTCTGCGCATGCGCGCCCTCGGGCACTTGCGTCAGCGCGGCGTGCGGGTGCGTGAAGATTGCCCAATCAGTCGTATCGACGGCGACTGCCTGATCAGCGGAGAGGCGCCGGTCTGGCGCGGTCAGCGCCTGCTCCTGGCCAGTGGTGCGCAGGCACTGCCCTGGCTGGCGCAGAGCGGTTTAGACGGCGATCAAGCCGGCTTCGTGCAAATCGCAACAACCCTGCAAAGTCTCTCCCATCCGCATATTTTCGCCGTCGGTGATTGCGCCAGCCTGCCGGGAGTGCGCAAAAGCGGGGTCTACTCGGTGCGTCAGGCTCCGGTGCTGGCGGCCAACCTCAACGCGGCGCTGCGTGGTCTGCCGCTGCGCCACTATCGCCCCCAGCGGCAAAGCCTGGCACTGCTCGCCACTGGCGATGGTGGCGCCTTGCTCAGCTGGCGCGACTACAGCGCGGGCGGACGCCTGTTCGGTCGCTGGAAGGATTACCTCGACCGTGGGTTTATCCAGCGTCATCGCCTTTGCGGCTAGCCATGTGCTACCAAAGTGCCATGGCTTAACGCTGCGTTGAGTGATCGAATCAAGCACTGTTGAGCCAGCGGCTGGCGGGGCTGTCTACAGACCGCGTCAGCCGACTCAGTGAGTAGGTGAGTGATTCGCCTGCAGTGCGCACCCGGTTCAGATGCTTGAGCGACAGGTGTGCGAACTGAGTGAGTAAGGATGCAGTTGGCCTTGGTTCCGCCAGAATAAAAACGATGAGGTCCGTCATGCGCTCTGCCGTTACCCGCTCTCCCACCGCGTGCGTCATGCACGTGCTCGGGCTTGTCGCCTTGATCGTGGTCTCTCAGCAAGTCCAGCTACCCGGTTACCTGAGCATTGGCTTGTTTTTAGTGCTCGCCCTGTGGCCCTGGCTTGGCCCTTGGCGGCGCGGCGAGGATGCTGCTGCGCTCGACGGTGCGGTGGCCGCAGACTTCGCCGAATTGAGCCAAAGCTTGTCCCAGCGCACCTGTCATAACGCGTTGTCCGCCGCTCAGGTCGCGCATGCGGTGCAGCAGTTGGCCGATAAGCTGAAATCGCAGCTGCTCGCCGTCGAGCAGATCAGTCAGGGCGCCGACGCCATCACCCATACCGAGCAGGACAGTGCCCGACGTGCCGAGCAGACCCTGAATGCCGCGCAGACCGTGCGCCAAAGCAGTGCCGACGGCCAGCAGGCGCTGCTCCAGGCGATTACTCGGATGCAGCACCTGAGCGCGCAGACAGCCGCTAGCCGCGAGCTGATCGGCGGCCTGAGCAGCCGTACCGAACAGATCGAACAGGTCACTCTGGTGATCCAGTCGATTGCCAGCCAGACCAACCTGCTGGCGCTCAATGCCGCCATCGAAGCGGCGCGCGCCGGCGAGCAGGGCCGTGGTTTTGCGGTGGTCGCAGACGAAGTGCGCAACCTCGCCGCCCGCACTGCCACGGCCACTGAAGAAGTCGGCCAGATGGTCAGCGATATTCGCCAGCAGAGCTCGGCGGTGGTGGCGCATATCCAGGAGCAAGCCAGCGAGCTGGATCAGGCTGCCCGGCAAATCGAGGAGACGGGCGGGCAGTTGCAGGGCATCGCCGAGTTGGCCGTGGACGTTGAGAGTCAGGTCGCGCAGATCAGCGCCGGCGCTGCGAGTAACCATGAGCGTCTGGCCAGCCTGTTCGTCGCCGTCGAGCAATTGCGCGGCGACGTGCATGCCAGTGAGGCGCAGACCCGCCAACTGGGGGGCGCCGCCGAACAACTGGTCGGCCAGGCGGAGGCCGTCAGCGAACAGCTCGCCGAAGTGGGCCTGGACGATTACCACCAGCGCATCTATGACCTGGCCCGTGAAGGCGCCGCGAGCATCGCCGCCCAGTTCGAGGTCGATATCCAGGCCGGCCGGGTCAGCCTGGACGACCTGTTCGACCGTCACTATCAACCGATTGCCGGCAGCTTCCCGGCCAAGTATCAAACCCGCTTCGACCGCTATGCCGATCAGGTTCTGCCAACCCTGCAGGAACCGCTGCTGGCGCGCCACGAAGGGCTGGTGTTCGCCATCGCCAGCACCCCGGAAGGCTACGTGCCGACCCACAACAATGCCTTCAACCATCCGCCCTGCGGCGACCGTGTGCGCGACACGGCGAAGAGTCGCAGCAAACGCCTGTTCAACGACCGCACCGGCATCCGCTGTGGCAGTCATCAACAGCGCCTGCTGTTGCAAACCTACATGCGTGATACCGGCGAACTGATGCACGACTTGTCCGTGCCGATTAAGGTGCAGGGCCGGCACTGGGGCGGTTTGCGCCTGGGCTACAAGCCTGAGAAAGTGTGAAAAAACGCTCGCCTATTGCGGCTGCTCCCAAACGCTTTCCCGCGCACGTGTAGCAGGCCGACCCGGCGCGAGGCTGTTGATCGTTGGGCGGACGTTGTCCGCTTAGCGCCTACAGGTGCCAGCAGGCCAGCAAGCGCGGTTACCTCCAGTTTGCTGCACGACAGTGCTTCGTCGAAGACGGCGAGCGAGCGCCCGTACGATCGGCGACCTGGCTCGCGCTTGGCGGTCGAATGTTTAGCATCATCACAACTGAGCGTGTGAAAAGTCAGGTTTAACCCTCGCTGGCCAGCATGCGAGTCTCAGCCAATGAATTCGCCCCTGCGTTGCCTGGTTCGCCCTCTGTTCTTCCCGTCGCGACGGGAGTGCATGTTTTTTGGTGCCGATCGGCTCAACCCGCTACTGCCTGAAATTCTCGCGTTCTGGGCGTTATGGCATTGCCGTCATGCCCGCCCACCGGATAGCGCTTTCGTTCTAATCTGAATAAGTCGGCTGCACCCGCGTGCAGCCCTTCCGATGATTGTGTCCTGCCGCCTCCGGCCGGACGTGCGCCGCTTGGCGCTAACGAGAGCCTCATGCCATTCGCCTCCGAGCAAGATGCCCAGGAATTCCTGGTGCAAAACCCCGATATCGAACTCTTCGAGCTGTTCATCCTCGACGCCAACGGCGTGCCGCGCGGCAAGCTGCTGCACCGCGATGAGCTGCTCGCGGTGTATGCCAGCGGCCGACCACTGCCGAGCACCATCCTTGGCCTGAGCATCAACGGCGATGACGTCGAAGACACCGGGCTGGTCTGGGAGGTTGGTGACATCGATTGCCGCGCCTATCCCTTGGCGGGCAGCCTGGCCCGCATGCCCTGGCGGCAGATACCCACTGCCGCGGTGCAGGTCAGCATGCACCCCAGCGAGGGCATGCCAGCCACCGTTGCCGACCCGCGGCAGGTGCTGGTGCAGGTGATAGACAGGCTCAAGGCCGAGGGTTATCACCCGGTGATGGCCTGCGAGCTGGAGTTCTACCTGCTTGACCAGCAGCGCGACAGCCAGGGTCGCCCGCAGCCGGCGCTCGACCGTGACGGTGGCCGTCCGCGCAGCACCCAGGTCTATGGCCTGCGCGAGCTGGAGCAGATCGAGCCGTTCCTCGCCGATCTCTACGCTGCCTGCAAGCTGCAAGGCATCCCTGCGCGCACGGCGATTTCCGAATACGCCCCGGGCCAGGTGGAAATCACCCTGGAGCATGGCGATGCGCTGCTGGCCATGGACCAGGCGGTACGCTACAAACGCCTGGTCAAGGGTGTGGCGCACAAGCACGGGATGCAGGCCTGCTTCATGGCCAAGCCATTCGAACACCTGGCCGGCACCGGTATGCACATGCACGTCAGCCTGGCCGACGCCCAGGGCACCAACCTGTTCGCCAGTGAGGCGCCTGCCGGCACGCCGCTGCTGGGCCAGGCTGTCGCGGGCATGCTGGCGGGCCTGCTCGACTGCTTGTTGCTGTTCTGCCCCAACGCCAACTCCTACCGGCGCTTCCAGGCCAACAGCTACGCACCGCTGGCACCGACCTGGGGCGTGGATAACCGTACCGTGAGCCTGCGCGTGCCGGGCGGGCCGGCCAACACCCGGCATATCGAGCACCGCATCTGCGGCGCCGATGCCAACCCTTATCTGGCGGCTGCGGCGATCCTCGCCGGTATCCACCGCGGGATCCGCGAACAGCTCGATCCGGGCGCGCCGATCGAGGGCAACGGCTATGCCCAGGCCAAGGAGCTGCTACCCACTGACTGGCTGATCTCGATCCAGGCGCTGGAGCAGTCCAGCTGGGCGCGTGAAGCCTTGGGGCCTGAGTTTCTCAAGGTCTACCTGGCGATCAAGCGCACCGAGTACCGCCAGTTCATGGCCGAAGTCGGCGAGCAGGATTGGCGCTGGTACCTGAGCCAGGCCTGATCCATACGCCCGCCTCCGACATTCTCCCGGTGCGCACGGCCTAGGCGGCCCCGCACCCCCTACGGCGGATCGACTGCCGCATTGAGGACAATTTCATGAACGCCATCACCCAATCCGTGATCCCCGCAGCCGAGCGCTGCCCGTCTTACTACAGCGCCAGCCTCAACCAGGAAACCGACTACCCGACCCTCAGGGGCGAGTTGAATGTCGATGTGGTGATTATCGGTGGCGGTTTCACCGGGGTCGCCAGCGCCGTCGAACTGGCCGAGCGCGGCCTCAAGGTGGCCATCGTCGAAGCCAACAAGATCGGCTGGGGCGCCACCGGGCGCAACGGCGGCCAGGTCACCGGCAGCCTGTCGGGCGATGCGGCGATGACCAAACAGATGCGCAACACCCTCGGTGAGGAGGTGGATGACTTTATCTGGCACTTGCGCTGGCGCGGCCACGAAATCATCAAGAGTCGCGTAGAAAAATACGCCATCCAGTGCGACCTCAAGCATGGCCACCTGCACGCGGCGATGAAACCGGCGCATATGCACGAGCTGGAGGCCGCTCACGCCGAGGCCGTGCGCCATGGTATGGCCAGCGACGTGACCCTGCTCGATCGCGCCGGGGTGCAGAGCCATCTGGCCAGCGACCTCTACTGCGGCGCGCTGAAGAACAGCCGCAACATGCACCTGCATCCGCTCAACCTGTGTATCGGCGAAGCCAGGGCCGCCGAAAGTCTGGGCGCACTGATCTTCGAACATTCGCAGGTTTTGGAGATCATCCACGGCGCCAAGCCGGCGGTGGTCACCGCCGAAGGTCGGATCAATGCCAAGCAGGTGCTGCTGGCCGGCGATGTCTACCACAAGCTGGAGGCGAAAAAGCTCAAGGGCCTGATCTTCCCGGCCATGGGCGGCATCGTCACCACCGCGCCCCTCGGTGAGCTGGCCAAGGAAATCAACCCGCAGGACCTGGCCGTCTACGACTGCCGTTTCGTCCTTGATTACTACCGCATGACCGCCGATGGTCGCCTGCTGTTTGGCGGTGGCTGCAACTACTCCGGGCGTGATTCACGCGATATCGCTGCCGAACTGCGCCCCGGCATCGAGCAGACCTTCCCGCAGCTCAAGGGCGTCGCCATTGATTTTCAGTGGAGCTGCGCCATGGGCATCGTGATCAACCGCATCCCGCAGCTGGGCAAGCTCTCGGACAACGTCTGGTACTGCCAGGGCTACTCCGGGCACGGCATCGCCACCAGCCACATCATGGGCGAGATCATGGCCAACGCCCTGACCGGTACGCTGCAGCAGTTCGACACCTTCGCCGCCTGCAAGCAGATCAAGGTGCCGCTCGGCGACCTGTTCGGCAACCCGATGCTGGCCGCCGGCATGTGGTATTACCAGATGCTGGAGAAGCTGCGCTAACAGAGCGTCGTAGGGTGCGCCGTGCGCACCAAGGTGACGGGATGCATGATCGGGCTATGGATGGTTCGTATATTCGGTGCGCGCGGCCTAGGCGGCCCCGCGCACCCTACAATTTGTGCCTCTCGGCATCATTGCGCGGCCGCACGTAACTGCGGCAAGTCGAGAATTTCGATCTCGCCATAGGTCAGGCGCAAGACGCCCTGGCTTTCCAGCTCCTTGAGGATCTGGTTGGTGGTTTGCCGGGAGATCGCCAGCATCAGCGCCAGCTGCTCCTGGGGCAGCTGCAGGACGCGGCGCGGCTCGCCTTCGCCGTAGTTCTCGGCAATCATCAGCAGCCGCCGCGCCAGGCGTGGGGCGGCGGGGAGCAGGCTGATCTGCTCCAGGGCGATAAACGCCAGGCGCAGCTTGTGGCTCATCAGCAGGGCGAAATCGCGCCAATACTGCGGCTGGCGTTCGAGCAGGCTGAGCAGGGCGGCCTGGGGCACCAGCAGCAAGGTGCAGGCACCTTCGGCGAAGGCGTCGTGGGTGCGCGGCTGGCCGTCGAACAGGGATATCTCGCCGAACCAGTAAGGCGGCTCGACCAGGGTCAATAACGCCTCCTTGCCCTGCTGGCTGACCGCGCCGATGCGCACGGCGCCCTCGACCACTGCATACAGCCCGCTGGGCGGATCGCCACGATGGAACAGGCGCTGGCCGGCGTCCAGATTGTGCACGTGGGCAGTGTTTAGCAGGGCCGCTTGCAGGTCTGCGGGCAGGGCGCTGAACCAGTGGCCGCTGCGCAGGCAGGCGCGGTAGTCGTGAGGGTCTTTCATGCGCTTCTCCAGCGTTTGTCGGCTAGCTGACAGTGTGGCCCGATGGGGTTGAGCCACCATGCACAGGTCTGTCATGCATGAGCACAATCATAATGAAAACCCTTGTCGATCACCTCGCCCAGTACGCCGCCTATCACCGCGACCGGCGCAATATCTGCAGTCACTTCATCGGTATTCCGCTGATCGTGCTGGCGGTCGCCGTGCTGTTGTCGCGCCCTGCTGTGGAGTTGGCGGGTCTGTGGTTGTCGCCAGCGACCTTGACCGCATTGGCCGCCGCGCTGTTCTACCTGCGCCTCGATCTGCGTTTCGGCCTGTTAATGACCGTATTGCTTGGGCTTTGTCTGTGGGCGGGCGCGCTGCTGGCGCTGCAGTCGACCATGCTCTGGCTGAGCAGCGGCCTGGCACTGTTCGTCATCGGCTGGATCATTCAGTTCATCGGTCATTACTACGAGGGGCGCAAACCGGCGTTCGTCGATGATGTCATGGGCCTGGTGATCGGGCCGCTGTTTGTCGCCGCAGAGGCCGCCTTTCTGCTTGGTCTGCGCCAGGAGGTCGAGCAGGCCGTGGTGCAGCGCGCGGGGCCGACCTGCATCCGGGCGATGCAGGCGATAGACTGATTTCGCCGACTCCGTTCAACGATTGATGCTCAGGCAGCCCAGGCTCACGGCCAACCTCGTTGAGCCGAGGCTGACAGTGAGCCAGTGCTGTCAGTTCATCGCCATCCACTGCTGGGTCAGCGCGCGGGTGTGGCGGTATACGGTCATGGGCGCAAAAGCTCGGCCGGAAGCGCTTTGCAGCGCACTGCTCTGGCTGTTGAGGTCGTTGAGCGCGGCTTTCAGGTATTCCCAGCGAACCTTCAGCTTGGCCAGGTCGGGATCGGCCTTGGCATCCAGCACAGTCAGCTCGCTATCGACAGCGGGCACCAGTTTGCGCTCGTCCTGGCCGAGGTAGGTATCGGTCTGCTCGCGGGCGATTTCAAAGTTGCCCAGATACGCGCGGCTAAGGTACTGCACGGAGAGGTATTCGAGCTTGGCGGCCAGCTCGCTGTCGCCCTCTGGCGAGAGCTGACGTGCTTCCTGCAACAGCCCCAGTAGCGCCTTGCTCAGGTCTTCCGGGTAGCGCCAGGGCATGTCTGCTTCGTCCGGGCCAAAGGCCACACCACGGCGGATTTGAGCCACCAGTTCCTGGTGCGCGCTGCGCAGGGCATCACTGCCTTGCGGCAGGCTTTGCACCGCACCCGCCAGTGACTGCAGGTCGGCGTCGAGGGTGTCCTGGTGTTTCTTTTGGAAACCTTCGCCGCGTAACAGCATCAGGCTGCTGGTCGCCCGGCTGGCCTGAATCTGGACGTGCTCCTGCTGGCTGACCGCCTCGGCAAAAGCCAGTGGCGCGAGGCAGGCGAGGGTGCCGAGCAGGCAGAGGGAGATTTGACGAAAGAACGGCGTGTTGCGCATTCCGGGGTGCTCCTTATTATTTTTTTGAGCAATATGGAGACAGAGTTACATATCCATCAACCGCAAGAGACTACTGCGCTCACGGCGCGCAAGCATGCCTCGAAAGAGTGATTTCGCCAGGAGTTTGCCGTCAAGGATCGGTTACCGGACGCGGGCGGTGTTTCCCCTTGGCGTGGTTCGCAGGATGGGTTGCGCGCAGTGATACCCATGCGGATGTTCATGAGTATCGCGGACTGCCAGGCGGCAGCCCCTCTTAAGAGGTCGGCTGTCCGGCCTTGGGCTTGAAGTACAGGGTTTCACCCCGGCTCAGGTTGGCCAGGCTGAGGTGATCCTTGGCCACTTCCGCTTCGATCGGCTCATTCTGTCCGGCGATTTTGAGGGTCACCCGAGTGATCGCGCCGAGCGGGCGGATGTCGCGCACTTCACCGGCCTGATGCCCCGCTTCGGCCTGGCGCGACAGATGAATCTCATGCGGGCGGAACAGCACATGGGTGTCGTTACCGACGTACAGGCGGTTGGCATCGCCGAGGAAGTGATAGACGAAATCACTGGCTGGCTTCTCATACACCTCACCCGGCGAGCCGATCTGCTCGACCACGCCCTTGTTCATCACCACGATGCGATCCGCCACTTCCATGGCTTCCTCCTGATCGTGGGTGACAAATACCGAGGTCAGGTGCACTTCTTCGTGCAGGCGCGCCAGCCAACGGCGCAGTTCCTTGCGCACCTTGGCATCCAGCGCGCCGAAGGGCTCGTCGAGCAGCAGCACTTTCGGCTCCACCGCCAGGGCGCGGGCCAGGGCGATGCGCTGACGCTGACCACCGGAGAGCTGCTCGGGATAGCGATCGGCCAGCCAGTCGAGTTGCACCAGATCGAGCAGATCGTGGACCTTTTTCTTGATCTGGTTTTCATTGGGCCGCTCGCCCTTGGGCTTCATGCGCAGGCCAAAGGCAACGTTGTCGAACACGGTCATATGACGGAATAAGGCGTAATGCTGAAACACGAAGCCGACGTTACGGTCACGCACATCGTGGTTGGAGACATCTTCGCCGTGGAACTCGATGCTGCCGCTGTCCGGGGTTTCCAGGCCGGCGATAATGCGCAGCAAGGTGGTCTTGCCGCAGCCGGACGGTCCGAGCAAAGCGACCAGCTCGCCGCTCTGGATATTCAGGTTGATATCGTTCAGCGCTTTGAACGCATTGAAGTTCTTGCTGACATTGGAAATTACGATAGACATGACTTATTCCTCGCCAGCACTGGCTTTCAGGCGGTTGATACGGGACTCGCTCCACTGCTTGAGCAGCAGGATGAACAGCGCCAGGATCAGCAGCAGACTGGCGACACTGAAGGCAGCGACGTGGTTGTATTCGTTGTAGAGAATCTCGACATGCAGCGGCAGGGTGTTGGTATAGCCACGGATATGCCCGGAGACCACCGACACCGCGCCGAACTCGCCCATGGCCCGCGCGGTACAGAGCACCACGCCGTAGATCAGGCCCCATTTGATGTTCGGCAGGGTCACATGCCAGAACATCTGCCAGCCGTTAGCGCCAAGCAGGCGCGCCGCCTCTTCTTCCTGGGTGCCCTGCTCCTGCATCAGCGGGATCAGCTCACGGGCGACGAAGGGCACGGTGACAAATACGGTGGCGAGAACGATGGCCGGCAGGGCGAAAATGATCTGGATGTCATGTTCCTGCAGCCATTCGCCGAAGAAGCCCTGGGCGCCGAATAGCAGCACGTAGACCAGCCCGGCGATCACCGGTGATACCGAGAACGGCAGGTCGATCAGGGTCACCAGCAGGCTCTTGCCGCGAAACGCGTACTTGCTCACGCACCAGGCGGCGCAGACGCCAAACACCAGGTTGAGTGGCACCGAAATGCCCACCGCAAGCAGGGTCAGCTGCAGCGCGGAAATGGCGTCGGCCTCGAAGATAGCGCCGAAAAAAGTGCCCAGACCCTGCTTCAGCGCCTCACTGAGCACCACCAGCAAGGGCAGCAGGAGAAACAGTCCGAACACCAGCCAGGCCGCGAGGATCAGCAGCCGGCGACCCAGCACGTTGCCGCGCCGGGCGGCGTTGGCCGAGGCTGACGCGGTCAGGGTGATAGAAGACATAGCGACCTCCTCAGGATTTGCCGATCTGGCGCTGCAGCAGGTTGATCAGCAGCAGCAGAATGAAGGACACCACCAGCATCAGCACGCCGATGGCGGTGGCGCCGGTGTAGTCGTATTGATCGAGCTTGACCATGATCAGCAGCGGCAGGATCTCGGTCTTCATCGGCATGTTGCCGGCGATGAAAATCACCGAACCGTACTCGCCAACACCACGGGCAAAGGCCAGTGAGAAGCCGGTCAGCCAGGCCGGTAACAGCGCCGGCAGCAGCACATGGCGGAACACCTGCCACGGCTTGGCACCCAAGCAGGCGGCCGCTTCTTCGACCTCGCGAGGGATATCAGCCAGTACCGGTTGGATAGTGCGCACCACAAACGGCAGGGTGACAAAGGTCAGCGCCAGGGTGATGCCGATCGGGGTGTAGGCAATCTTGAAACCCAGGTCGGTGGCGAACTGGCCAATCAGCCCGCTGGGGGCATACAAGGCGGTCAGGGCAATACCGGCGACGGCAGTGGGCAGGGCAAAGGGCAAATCGATCATGGCCTCGATCACCTTGCGCCCCGGGAAGGTGTAGCGCACCAACGCCCAGGCCAGCAGCGTGCCGATGATGCCGTTGATCACGGCAGCGGCGAAGGCAGTGGCAACGCTCAACTTGAGCGCCGCCAGCACCCGAGGCGCGGAAATAATCGCCCAGAACTCGGCCCAGGTGAGCTGAGCGGCGTGCACGAACATGGCGCCCAGGGGAATCAGCACCAACAGACTGAGGTACACCAGGGTGTAACCCAGCGTCAGCCCGAAGCCGGGTATGACGGGGGAAGTACGGCTAGACATGGCATAAACCTGTACGAGGAGTAGGGTGCGCGGGGCCGCCTAGGCTGTGCCGCACCAGCTGCGCATCAACCGACGGCTGGTGCGCGCATCCTGCGGCTCACTGGACCAGATAGATCTGGTCGAACAGCCCGCCATCGTTAAAGAACTTCGGCTGTGCGGTTTTCCAGCCGTTGAAGTCCTTATCGATGGTCACCAGTTTCAGCGCCGGGAACTGCTTGGCGAACTCACCGGCAATGGCCTCATTACGCGGGCGGTAGAAGTGCTTGGCCGCCAGACGCTGACCTTCATCGCTGTACAGGTAGTTGAGATAGGCCTCAGCCACTTTACGCGTGCCCTTGCGCTCGACGTTCTTGTCGACCACCGCCACCGGCGGCTCGGCGAGGATCGACAGCGACGGCGCGACGATTTCGAAGTTGTCGCCACCCTCTTCCTTCAGGGCCAGGAAGGCTTCGTTTTCCCAGGCCAGCAGCACGTCGCCGATGCCGTTGTTGACGAAGGTGATGGTTGAGCCACGCGCACCGGTGTCGAGTACCGGCACGTTCTTGTAGAGCTGGCCAACAAACGCCTGGGCCTTTTCTTCGCTGCCATATTTCTGCTGGGCGTAGGCCCAGGCGGCGAGGAAGTTCCAGCGTGCGCCGCCGGAGGTTTTCGGGTTCGGGGTTATGACTTCCACGCCCGGCTTGACCAGGTCATCCCAGTCCTTGATGCCTTCGGGGTTGCCCTTGCGCACCAGGAACACAATGGTCGAGGTGTACGGCGTGCTCGATTGCGGCAGACGGCTCTGCCAGTCCTCGGGGATCAGCTTGCCGAGCTTGTACAGCTCGTCGATATCACCGGCCAGGGCCAGGGTCACCACGTCGGCACGCAGGCCGTCGATTACCGCACGGGCCTGTTTGCCCGAGCCGCCGTGGGATTGTTGAATAGTCAGGGCTGCGTTGCCCTGGGCCTGCCAGTGCTTATTGAAGGCAGCGTTGAACTCGCTGTACAGCTCGCGGGTCGGGTCGTAGGACACATTGAGCAGGGTCTGGGCGGCAGCTGGGCCGGCCAGCAGGGCGCCGGCAAGGGCGGCCAGGGCAAAACGGCGAATGGACATGGTGCAGCTCCTAAAACGTGGATTCGAGTTGTGGTTTTTTAGGAAGGTCAGCTACGCATTCGCGGGCGACAGCTGCAGTGCCGGTGCGTGGTCATGGTCTTGGCTCTTCTCATGGTCACGCCCTCCGGTGGTCCAGTCGGGCTTGTTGGGGTTATGGGTGATCCGGTTCAGGCGTGCTTGCCGGTCGGCGGCTGCAGACGAAACTTCTCTTTGCGCTCGATCTGCACCACTTGGCCGTTGTGCACGGTGACTTCCACTGAGCCGAACTTCAGGCCGTGCAAGGCAGCCTGGATCTCGCGCAGCAGGCTGGCGGCGTCCTGGCCTTCAAGGTCACGCAGGGTTGCGGTCATGTTCTTGCTCCTTGGCAGGTTCCCGCTACTGGCTGCAGCAGACCCTCTGTCAGCGGGCATGGAGCGGATACTAGGCAGGCTTATGTATTCTTAAAAATACTATTTAAGAACATTTATATTCCTTTTTAATATATAGGCGCCTGAAGTCCATTCCAGAAAAGTTTCACTTATGGAATAAGCAAATAATTTCTTATTCTTTTTATGGTTAGTAAGGTCTGCCTACACTGCACGCCATTGCAACCTGCGGGAGGCGCCCACGATGCGCAACGAAACGATCCGTTACCTGATAGTGCCTGGCTGGCAAGGCTCGGCCGCTGAGCATTGGCAAAGCCACTGGCAGCGCAGCCTGCCGAACAGTGCGCGGGTGGAGCAGGCCGACTGGATGACGCCGCGTCTTGACGACTGGGTGGCCGAACTGGCGCGCAACATCGCCAGTGATCCGCGGCCGACCATCCTTATCGCCCATAGCCTGGGCTGCATCACCGTGGCGCACTGGGCTGCGTGTGCGCCAGTCGAGTTGTCGCGGCGGGTGCGTGGTGCCCTGTTGGTGGCGCCGGCGGATGTGCAGCGCAGCAACTGCCCGCAGGCGTTGCGGAACTTCGCGCCTATCCCGCGGCAGTTGTTGCCATTTCCCAGCCAGTTGGTGGGTTCGGACAACGACTCCGCCGCCAGCGCCGCGCGCGCCCTCGAAATGGCTGCAGACTGGGGCAGCGAGGCGGCGGTTCTGAGTGGCGCCGGGCATATCAATGTGACGTCCGGGCATCGCTATTGGGAGCAGGGCTTCGCCTATCTTTACCGCCTGCAGAGCGGTATCGAGCAACAGATTCGTCAGCGGGCCTGAAGATCTTGCAGCGCGCCGGCCAGCGTCTTGAGGACGGGTGAAAAACGCTTGGCTACTGCGAGCGCCTGGAGACGCTCGGTAGGTGCGCAACCGCTGAACCGCTGCGCTCAGTCGGACGCCAGCAGCGAGACGGATTTGACCTGCACCCACAGCGCCTGCTGCGCATGGATACCCAACTTGTCGAAGGAATAGCGGGTGATGCGGGCGATCATTCGCTCGTCGCCGACCCGCAGGCTGACCAGCATCTGCGCCTGGTTCGCCAGCGTCAGCCAGTGTTCGACGCTGGCCGGCAGCAGGTTGAGCAGGCTGGTGTCCCGGGCCTGCTCCAGGCTCAGGCTGACATCCCGCGCCTTGACCTTGACCCGCACCGGCTTGCCCGCGGCCAGCGGCGCGTGGGTTAGCTGCAGCATGGCGTCAGTGCCGCCCAGGCGGATGCTCAGCAGCCGATACTCCGCGTCGTAGTGGCTGACGATGCCATCGACCACGGCCTCGGCATCCTCCTCGAACAGGAAGGGCAGGTCGCTTCTGAGCAGGGTTTCCTTCAGCGGCCCGCTGGCCTGAACCCGGCCTTCGTCCAGCACCACCAGATGATCGGCCAGGCGCGCCACCTCGTCGGGCGAATGGCTGACATAGAGGATCGGGATGTCCAGTTCCTCATGCAAGCGCTCCAGATAGGGCAGGATTTCCTGCTTGCGCTTGAGGTCAAGGGCGGCCAATGGCTCGTCCATCAGCAGCAGGCGCGGGGCCACCGCCAGGGCGCGGGCGATAGCCACACGCTGGCGCTCGCCGCCGGACAACTGATCGGGATGACGTTGCAGCAGATGGCCGATGCCGAGCAACTCGATAGCCTGCTCCAGCACCTCTGGTGGCGCATGTTTCACCCGCTTTAGGCCATAACGCAGGTTGCCCAGCACATCCAGGTGGGGAAACAGACTGGCTTCCTGGAATACGTAACCCAGGGGCCGCTTGTGTGTCGGTCGCCAGGTTTTGCCGTCCTGCCAGACTTCGCCGGCCACGCTCAGGTAGCCGTTCGGCGCGTGCTCCAGGCCGGCGATGCAGCGCAGCAGGCTGGTCTTGCCCGAGCCGGAATGACCGAACAGCGCGCTGACCCCGCGCCCCGGCAAGCGCACGTCCACGTCGAGGGTAAATCCGGGATAGGTGAGGCAGAAACGCGCCTCGATTGCTTGCGTGGGCATGGCTTATACCTTGCGTGGCTTGGGCCGCCAGGCGTAGAGCGCCAGCAGCACGACAAAGGAGAACACCAGCATCACCGCCGCCAGGCGATGGGCCTCGCCATATTGCAGGGCCTCGACATAGTCGTAGATTTGCACCGACACCACCCGCGTCTCACCGGGCAGGTTGCCGCCGAGCATCAGCACCACGCCAAACTCGCCGACGGTGTGCGCGAAGGTGAGGATGCAGGCAGTCAGATAGCCCGGCAGCGCCAGCGGCAGTACCACCGTGAAGAAGCAGTCCAGCGGCGAGGCGCGCAGGGTCGCGGCGACTTCCAGTGGGCGCTGGCCGATGGACTCGAAGGCGCTCTGCAGCGGTTGCACCATAAAGGGCAGGGAATAGAACACCGAGGCCACCACCAGCCCCCTGAAACTGAACGGCAGCGGGTCAACGCCCAGCCAGGCGGTGAACTGCCCCACCGGCCCGGCCGGGCCCATGGTCAGCAGCAGGTAGAAACCCAGCACCGAGGGCGGCAGCACCAATGGCAGCGCCACCACTGCGCCGATCGGGCCTTTCCAGCGCGACTGGGTGCGCGCCAGCCACCAGGCTATGGGTGTGCCCAGCAGCAGCAGGATCAGGGTGACCAGGGCCGCCAGCTTGGCAGTCAGGGCAAGCGCCTGCAGGTCTTCAGGACTGAGAAACATCAGTGTCTCCAGGCGGACTTCACTGGCTGTGCTTGGGCGCCAGCATCACCGAGTCGCGGGTCGCAACTTACGACCCGCCCATATTGCGGGTTGGCTCCCGGACATCGGTCGCGCTCATTGCGGCGTGGGCGCTTCGGGCAACACAAAGCCATAACGGGTCATCACCGCACGCGCCGCCGGCGAACTCATATAAGCGGCGAAGTTGTGGGCCAGGTCATTTTTTTCGGCGCGCTTGGTGACGATAAAGCCCTGCTCCAGCGGCGCGTGCAGTTGGTCCGGGATCAGCCAGTAACCGCCCTTGGCCGACAGCTCAGGATTGAGCGCCAGGGCCAAGGCGATGATGCCGACCTGGGCGTTGCCGCTGTCGACGAATTGCGCGGTGTGGGCGATGTTCTCGCCGTACACCAGCTTGGGCTCGACGCCCTGGTACTGGCCGCTAGCCTGTAGCGCCTCGACCGCCCGCATGCCGTAGGGCGCATGCTTGGGGTTGGCGATGGCGACATGGCGAATGCGCTTGTCGTTGGCCAGGTCTTCCAGGCGCAGGGCGCTGGCATCCAGGGTCGCACTCCATAACACGATGCGGCCAACGGCATAGGGCACCACCGGCGAGCCAGCCTGGCCGACTTGCTCCAGCAGGCGCGGGTAGCTGATATCGGCGGAGAAGAACAGGTCATAGGGCGCGCCTTGCCGCACCTGCGTATGGAATTTGCCGGATGAACCGTAGACCACGTTGATTTCATCGCCCTGGTGCACCTGCTGGTAGGCAGCGACCACATCATCCAGGGCGAACTTTAGGTCGGCGGCGGCAGCGATGGTGATCTTGCCGGCATGGGCCGGCAAGCTGAACAGCAGTGCGCTGGCGAGCAGCGCCAGCCACGAGCGGGGTATGCGGTAATCCATGCAGGGTTCCTGGAGTCTTGACTTGAAGGCCGCGCCTGGGTGGCCGCGCGTGGCCTGGGTACTTTAGCCTGGCCCCAGCGCTATATACAGCGAAACATAGCGCTTGTATCGGTCGTCAGGTGCCTCGCCTGGGTGCAAGCCGGGAGCGTTCGTTCTCACGGACTTCAGCCGCGCTAGAAAAAACGGCGGCTCACGTGGCTTGCGCGGGCAGTCGTTCGGCAGCCCGAGAGTTCCCTGCCCGCGCGGCTCTAGCGCCGGCGCCAGATGCTCACCAGCCAGGGTTGCTGCGCGCGCGGCAAACCGGGAGGGCGGTAGTAGTGCTGCTGTTCGATAAAGCCTGCGGCGCCGAGCAGGGTCCGCCAGTTGGTCAGGTCGTAGTAGGCGCCATAGCGGTCGCCGTTCCAGCCTTCCTGGTTCTCCCCGCGCGGATTGGAACTGAGCAATACGCCGCCCGGCTTGAGCGCGGCGTACAGCTGACTCAGCACCCGTGGCAGCTCCTGGCTGGGGATATGGAACAGCACGGCGTTGGCGAAGATACCGTCGAACTGCGCGGCGGGCAGGTCGAGGGCCAGAAAGTCTTGCCGCCAGACCTCGCAGCCACTGTCGGTGCGGGCCATCTCGACAAAACGCGGGCAGCCATCCAGGCCGATGGCCGTGTGGCCGAGTGCCTTGAAGGTGCGCAGGTCGCGGCCCGGCCCGCAGCCGAAATCGAGGATCTGGTAGGGCGCCGCGGCCTGGATATGCCCGAGCAGGGCGGCGATGTTCTGGCTGACATCGTGATCACGGGTACCCTCACGGAACTCCTCAGCGCACTGCTGATAATGCTCCAGGGTGAGGGCGCTGATCCGGGCGAGGTCGTCGGGGCTGAGCAGCATGTAGGCGAACCTTGAGCAAAAGCGAAGCGTTATTAAAGCCGATCCGGGGTGCGACTGGGGCGTTCAATCCGTGCTGGGGCGCTTGTGGCGTTTAGCTAAGGTGCGCCGGTGAACCACCGCAGTCCCAGCAGCAACTGCACCAGGCCGGCGTTGGCGATGTCGATAAAAAAAGCGCCCAGCAGCGGAATTACCAGGTATGCCTTGGGGCTTGGGCCGAAGCGGCTGGTTACCGCGTTCATGTTGGCGATACCCACTGGCGTGGCACCCAGGCCCATGCCGATAAAACCGGCGCTGATACAGGCTGCATCGTAGTTGCGGCCCAGCAGGGGGAAGACCAGCCAGATGCTGAACAGGGCGATCACCAGCGCCTGCACCAACATGACCAGGCTGATCAGGCCCAGGGCGCCCTGCAGCGACAGCAGCGGCAGGCTGATCAGGCTCATGCCGAGAAACAGTTGCAGGCTCATATCGCCCACCAGCTGGATTGGGCGCGCATCCAGCTTGACCCGACACAGCTCCAGGCCATTGCTCAACAGGATGCCGAGAAACATCGCGGTGAGGAATGCCGGCAGGCGCATGCCCAGCCCGGACAGCCAGTCATACACGCTGGCGCCCAGAGCGAAGCACAGGGCGATCAGCAGTACCGCGGTGAGCAGGCTGTTGAGTTCGATCAGGTAGGTGGTCTGCTGGTTGATCTCGATATGCGGCAGTTCGGGGTCGGCGTGATTGGGCACCAGCTGGTGCCGGCGGATCAGGTAGGCCGCCACCGGCCCGCCGACCAGCCCGCCGGTGATCAGCCCAGCTGTTGCGAACGTCATGCCCAGGGTGCTGGCATTGGCCAGGCCGAAGTGCTCCTCGAATAACTGCCCCCAGGTGATGGCTGTGCCATGCCCGCCCGCCAGGGAGATACTGCCGCCGATCAGGCCATACAGCGGGCTTTCCCCGGCGAGCAGCGCCAGGGCGGTGCCAGTGAGGTTCTGGAAGATCAGAAACAGCACGGCCAGGCCGAGCATGATGGCCAGAGCCTTGCCGCCGTCGAGCATCTGCCGCAGCTTGGCCGACAGGCCAATGGTGCTGAAGAAGGCGATCAGCAGCAGGTCGCGCAGTTGCAGGTCGAAGCGAATCTGCCAGCCGCTGGCCACCTCGCTCAGGGCCACCAGGGCGCTGATCGGCAGGCCACCGGTCACGGCAGGGGGAATGTTGTAGCGGTGCAGGAAGTCAACCCGGCGGTTGACCTGATAGCCCAGCCACAGGGCGATGATGGCCAGGGCCAGGGTGGTGGCGGTATTGATCAGCAGTATGTTCGGGTTGTCCATAACAAGGCGGGCGCGGTTGAGATCGGCTCTGGAGTCTACCAGTCGCGAACGACAGGCATAAAAAGCTATGGCCCAATAGCCTCTTGCGTCTGGCTACCGCCACTGAGCCTGAGAGGGCCTGAGGCCGTAGGGTGACGCGGGGCCGCCCAGGCCGTGCGCACCAACGCAGGCAACGAACACGGGTGCGCACGGCGCACCCTACAGACCCAGACCACCTCAAATGCTGTGGCGATAACTGAGCGCAACACGCTATTGGTACATCGCCATAAAAAAGGGAAGCCGAAGCTTCCCTTTTTACCCAGCAGCGGCGCTTAGAACAGCACGCGGCTACGGATGGTGCCGTTGACGTGTTGCAGTTTCTCCAGCGCCAGATCGGAGTAATCGGCGTCAACGTCGATCACCACGTAGCCGACCTTGTCGTTGGTCTGCAGGAACTGACCGGAGATGTTGATGCCGTTTTCGGCGAACACCTTGTTGATCTCGCTCATCACGCCCGGCACGTTCTGGTGAATGTGCAGCAGGCGGTGCTTACCCGGGTGCGCCGGCAGGGCGACTTCGGGGAAGTTGACCGAGGACACCGAGGTGCCATTGTCGCTGTACTTGACCAGCTTTTCCGCTACTTCCAGGCCGATGTTGGCCTGGGCTTCGGCGGTGGAACCGCCGATGTGCGGGGTCAGGATCACCCGGTCCAGGCCGCGCAGCGGGCTTTCGAACTCTTCGTCGTTGGATTTCGGCTCGACCGGGAACACGTCGATGGCGGCGCCGATCAGGTGTTCGTCCTTGATCGCAGCAGCCAGGTGCTCCAGCTCGACCACGGTGCCGCGGGCAGCGTTGATCAGGATGCTGCCCTTCTTCATGGCGCGGATTTCCTTCTCTCCGATCATCCACTGGGTCGACGGCAGTTCCGGCACATGCAGGGAGATGATGTCGCACAGCCCCAGCAGGTCGTGCAGCTTGGCGATCTGGGTGGCGTTGCCCAACGGCAGCTTGGTCACGGTGTCGTAGAAGAACACCTGCATGCCCAGGGCTTCGGCGAGGACCGAGAGCTGGGTGCCGATCGAGCCGTAGCCGACGATACCCAGTCTCTTGCCGCGGATTTCGAAGGAGTTGGCCGCCGACTTGATCCAGCCGCCACGGTGGCAGGAGGCGTTCTTTTCCGGGATGCCGCGCAGCAGCAGGATGGCCTGGGCCAGCACCAGTTCAGCCACCGAGCGGGTGTTCGAATACGGCGCGTTGAATACGGCGATACCGCGCTCACGGGCAGCGTCCAGATCGACCTGATTGGTGCCGATGCAGAAGCAGCCGACGGCGACCAGGCGATTGGCGCAATCGAAGACATCGGCGGTCAGCTGGGTGCGCGAACGAATGCCGATGAAGTGCGCGTCGGCGATCTTTTCTTTCAGCTCGTCGTCAGACAGCGCACCCTTGTGGTACTCGATGTTGGTGTAGCCGGCAGCCTTCAGGGTGTCCACGGCATTCTGGTGGACGCCTTCGAGAAGAAGGAACTTGATCTTGCTCTTGTCGAGAGAGGTCTTGCTCATCGGAGTACCTGTTGTCCCACAAATAGTGATCAGGGAAAGGCCAGCTACGTTGCTGACCGGGCCCCGCAGATCGGCGCGGGAGCACGATTCACGGGGTGCGTATGCTAGCATAAGCACCCCGCGAAACGCCCACCCCTGGCAGATGAAGCGTGCTCAGGGTGACCATGAATCGTTTGAGAGTTCCGTAGATGACCAACCCTGCGCTGATCGAAGAGCTGAAGACCCTGGTTGAGCCCGGCAAGGTGCTGACCGATGCCGATTCCCTCAACGCCTACGGCAAGGATTGGACCAAGCATTTCGCGCCGGCCCCGTGCGCCATCGTCTTTCCCAAGAGTATCGAGCAGGTCCAGGCCATCGTGCGTTGGGCCAACCAGCACAAGGTCGCGCTGGTGCCGTCAGGCGGTCGTACCGGGCTTTCGGCGGGTGCGGTCGCTGCCAACGGTGAAGTGGTCGTGGCGTTCGATTACATGAGCCAGATTCTCGACTTCAACGAATTCGACCGCACCGCTGTGTGTCAGCCCGGTGTGGTGACCAAGCAGTTGCAGATGTTCGCCGAGGACAAAGGGCTGTATTACCCCGTGGATTTCGCCTCGGCGGGTTCCAGCCAGATTGGCGGCAATATCGGCACCAATGCTGGCGGGATCAAGGTGATTCGCTACGGCATGACCCGCAACTGGGTGGCTGGCCTGAAGGTCGTCACCGGCACCGGCGAGTTGCTGGAGCTGAACAAAGACCTGATCAAAAACGCCACCGGCTACGACATGCGCCAGCTGTTTATCGGTGCCGAAGGCACGCTGGGCTTCGTCGTCGAGGCCACCATGCGCCTGGACCGTGCGCCGAAGAACCTCACCGCGATGGTGCTCGGCACCCCGGACTTCGACTCGATCATGCCGGTGCTGCATGCCTTTCAGAACAAGCTGGACCTGACCGCCTTCGAGTTCTTCTCCGACAAAGCCCTGGCCAAGATCATGGCCCGTGGCGATGTACCGCCGGCGTTTGAAACCGATTGCCCGTTCTACGCCCTGCTGGAATTTGAAGCCACCACCGAAGAAGTCGCTGACGCGGCCCTGGCCACCTTTGAGCATTGCGTGGAGCAGGGCTGGGTGCTGGACGGCGTGATGAGCCAGAGCGAGCAGCAATTGCAGAACCTGTGGAAGCTGCGCGAGTACATCTCGGAAACCATCAGCCACTGGACGCCGTACAAGAACGACATTTCGGTCACTGTCTCCAAGGTGCCGGCCTTCTTGCACGACATCGACCGCATCGTCGGCGAAAACTACCCGGACTTCGAGGTGGTGTGGTTCGGTCATATCGGCGACGGCAACCTGCACCTGAATATCTTGAAGCCGGAAAACCTGTCCAAGGACGAGTTCTTCACCAAGTGCGCCACGGTCAACAAGTGGGTGTTCGAGACGGTGCAGAAGTACAACGGCTCGATCAGCGCCGAACACGGCGTCGGCATGACCAAGCGTGATTACCTGCACTACAGCCGTTCGGAAGCCGAAATCGGCTATATGAAGGCAATCAAGGCGGTGTTCGACCCGAATGGCATTATGAATCCCGGCAAGATCTTCCCGCTTTAAGCCCCTTTGCCTGGGAGCGGATTAAGTCGCTCCCAGGGCCGCGTCTGTAGGAGCCAGGGGGACGCCTAGTCCTTGCTGGCGATCCGCAGTATCGAGAGGTTGGATCGGCCACCGATCGCCAGCACGCTAGCGCCTACCAAGAGCAGTGTTTCAGCGCAGCATTCCCATAAGGAGTCCCCGATGAGTTACCAGCACCAGTATGTCGACGGCACCCATATCCACTTCCCCATGGGCAAGGTGGTGTGTATCGGCCGCAACTATGCCGAGCACGCCAAGGAGCTGAATAACCCGGTGCCAACGGAGCCGCTGCTGTTCATCAAGGCCGGCAGCTGTGTGGTACCGCTGGATGACGGCTTCACCCTGGTCGAGGGCCGTGGTGACGTGCATTACGAGGCAGAAATCGCCGTGCTGATCGGCAAGCCGCTGTCGCGCACGCCGAATGCCGAAGAAGTACTGGACGCGATTTCCGGCTTTGCCCCGGCCCTCGATCTGACCCTGCGCGACCTGCAGGCCAGGCTCAAGGAGAAGGGCTATCCGTGGGAAACCGCCAAGAGCTTCGACGGAGCCTGCGTGCTGGCGCCCTTCGTGCCGGGTGACGCCGTCGAGGACCTGACCGATATCGGCATTCGCCTGAGCATCAACGGCGAAGTGCGCCAGGACGGCAACAGCCGCGACATGCTCAACCCGATCCTGCCGATGATCCAGCACATCGCCGGCCACTTCAGCCTGCAGCCGGGCGACGTGATTCTGACCGGCACGCCGGTTGGTGTCGGGCCGTTGCACAAGGGTGACGAGCTGGTGCTGGAGCTGGTCGGCCACTCGCGTTTCGTCAGCTGCGTGCTGTAACGGCGCATTCCTGCCGGGCGCCTGGAGGCGCCCCTGTCGGTAATCGAACCTTAAGCCTTGGCCGCTAGTCTGACAGCCAAGCTTTTCTCGAGTCGTGCCGATGCCTGCCAAACGCTTTGGTTTCATGCGCCCGCGCCATTTGCTTCTGCTGTCTCTGGTTGTTGCCACGGCGCTGCTGGTCAGTTTTCTGCGCCTGGACGAGCGCGCCTGGTTCTGGCTCAGGGAAGGGCGACTAAGTGTCGCCGAGCAGCAGGCGAGCATCTGGCTGCCGGGCTATCGTGCGGTCGTTCAGGGCCGAGCGCTGATCGGCCTCGAACGGGACGAAACCTCGGGGCTGACCTATAACCCGGCCAGCGATACCTTGTTCGCCGTGACCGGCAAGAACCCGCAACTGGTCGAGCTGGCGCTGGATGGTCAGGTGTTGCGGCGCATCCCGCTCAGCGGCTTTTCCGATCCTGAGGGTGTCGAGGTCATCTCCGGCGGGCGCCTGGCGATCATCGACGAGCGTCGGCGCAGCCTGACGGCGTTTACTCTCGAGGCCGACACGCAGAGCCTGGATGCGGCGGACTATCCGTCGTTCGACCTGGGCTTTGCCGATGCCGGCAACAAGGGCTTCGAGGGGATTGCCTGGGACTCACTCAATCAGCGTGTACTGCTCGGCAAGGAGCGCGGCCCGTTGGGGCTGTTCAGCTTGCCGTTTCCCGGTGAGGACGGTGCCGTTGGGGTGGTGCAGGCCTTGCCCTCCAAACGCGCGTTCGTGCGTGATATCTCGTCATTGAGTTTCGATGCGCGCACCGGCCACACCCTGGTGCTTTCCGACGAATCGCGTCTGCTCCTGGAGCTGGATGCCCAGGGCCAGCCGGTCAGCTTTATCAGCCTGATTGGTGGCCTGAACGGCCTGCACCGGAGCATCAAACAGGCCGAAGGCGTGACCATGGATGCGGCGGGCAATATCTATATTGTCGGCGAACCCAACCTGCTCTATGTGTTCAGCAAGGACGCGCCGGTGGAGCTGCCCAGGCAGGTCGATTAAGCGGCCTGAGGTCCTTGCACCCTGTGCAGGGTGTCACTCGCCGCAGGCAGTGCCTCCTTGATAGTCGGCGCGGCGCAAGGCTGGCGGGTTGTCGCTGCGTTGCGCTGCGAACGGACGGCGGCCCGGCCGCCCTAGGGATACGCCACGCATGGGGTGTGCCGGTCAAGTGTGGCTTACGCTCAGATTAAGCCTGGCTTCAGCCTCATCCTCTATTCTGACCAGGTCATTTAACGAATAGAGAAATACGCCATGAAGCGTTCCGCACTTGTTCTGCTGCTTGCCCCGCTGTTCTCGGCCGCTGTGTTGGCTGAAGGCTATACCGGTCCAGGCGCCGTCACCCAGGTCACTACGGTGGCGGCTGCGCTGGATGCTGCCGACGATACCCCGGTTGTGCTGCAGGGCCAGATCGTCAAGCGCCTGCAAGATGAACTCTACGAGTTCAAGGATGCCACCGGCACCATCCAGGTCGAAATCGATGATGAAGATTGGCCGGCGCAGGCTGTTTCAGAAAAGGCCATGGTCAAGCTGACGGGCGAGGTCGACCGTGATCTGACCAGCCGCGAAATCGATGTCGATACCGTCGAACTGATTAACTGAAAACCAGCCGCCTCGCGCGGCTGATCCACGCAACCATACAGTCCGAGGCTTTTGCTTCGGGCTGCGTGGCTGCGTGTTGAGCACTCTGCGAGTGAGTACACGATGCGCCGTATTTTTACCCTCAAACGTCTTGCCATGGGGCTGTTGCTGGCCGTGCTGCTGGTGCTCGGTTTGCTGGCCCAGGACTACCGCCTGTTCGAGCGCGCCTGGTTCAACGCGCAGCAATGGCGGCATGTGGCGCAATGGCAGGCTGCCTCGATCTGGTTGACGGATTACCGGGTGGTGATCGAGGCGCAGCCGATCGTCGGCCTGGACGACGATGTGTCGGCGCTGACCTACGACCCGGATCGGCGCAGCCTGTTTACCGTCACCAATCAGAACGCGGAACTGATCGAACTGTCGCTCGACGGTCGTGTCCTGCGCCGGGTCAAACTGACCGGATTCGGCGATGCCGAGGCGGTCGAATACATCAGCCGTGACCTCTATGTGATCACCGACGAGCGTCGACAGCGCCTGATCAAGGTGCGCCTGGATGAGGACGTCCGCGAGGTCGACGCAGCCAACGCCCAGCAACTGTCGCTGGGTATCGAGCTAAGCGGCAACAAGGGCTTCGAGGGGTTGGCTTACGACTCGGTCGGCCAGCGACTGTTCGTCGCCAAGGAGCGTGACCCGCTGCGGATCTACGAGATTCATGGCTTCCCGCACCGCGACCCGGGTCAGCCGTTTGCCGTGCATGTGGTGGATGATCTGCAGCGTGACGCCGGGCTGTTCGTGCGTGATCTATCGAGCTTGCAGTACGACCAGCGCACCGGGCACCTGCTGGCGCTGTCGGATGAGTCGCGGCTGGTGCTGGAATTGAATGTCGACGGCAAACCGATCAGCAGCCTGTCGCTCCTGGCTGGCCAGCAAGGACTCAAGGCCACGGTGCCCCAGGCAGAAGGGGTGGCCATGGACGACGAGGGCACCCTGTACCTGGTCAGCGAGCCGAACCTGTTCTATGTGTTCAAGAAAAAGACCGGGAGTTGAGCCCGCCCGTGCAGCTCGCTTTAGCGGCCATTCTTGGGCGCGTGTCGTCGGCATGCGCGCGTCCTTGGCCCTGATGCAATCCGGGCGCGAATGTTCGGGCGCAAGACTTTCTCTGGGTTGATTCAGGCTACAAAACTGCTGTTCACGTGGCTCACGTGAACAGCATTACGCGAACTGACCCGACCACTCTGGCCTATTTGCGGGTCAGCGTTTTTACCCCATCGGCGGTGCCCAGCAGCAGCACGTCAGCCGGGCGAGCGGCAAACAGGCCGTTGGTAACCACGCCGACGATATTGTTGATCTGCGCTTCCAGCTCGCGCGGGTTGACGATGGCGAGGTTGTAGACGTCGAGGATGTGGTTGCCGTTGTCGGTAGTCACGCCCCCGCGGTAGACCGGGTCGCCACCGAGCTTGACCAGTTCACGGGCGACGTGGCTGCGCGCCATCGGAATCACTTCCACCGGCAGCGGGTAGCTGCCGAGTACCGGCACCAGCTTGCTGGCGTCGGCGATGCAGATAAAGGTCTGGGCCACGGCGGCAACAATTTTCTCGCGGGTCAGGGCGGCGCCGCCACCCTTGATCAGGTTGAGCTGCGCGTCGCTTTCATCGGCGCCATCGACATAGAACTCCAGGTCGCTGACGTTATTCAGCTCATACACCTCAATGCCGTGGCTCTTCAGGCGTTCGGCGGTGGCTTCGGAGCTGGCCACTGCGCCGTCGAATGCCATCTTGTGCTTGGCCAGGGCATCGATAAAAAAGTTAGCCGTGGAGCCTGTGCCAACCCCGACGACGCTCTTGCTGTCGAGCTTGGGGAGGATGAAGTCGACGGCAGCCTGGGCGACTGCTTGCTTGAGTTGATCCTGGTTCATCATGGGGCCTGGCGTTGGAGTGAGGAAAAGCGCGAATTATAGCGCGGCTGTGCCTTGCGACGTTAAAACCTCGCCCGTCAGGCCGCCTCACCGAGCGCAGTAGCTCTCAGGTGGTCTGCTTGTATGGTCGTTCGGCGCGAGCCTGGGGTAGACTCGCGGACTCCCTCGAAAAGCCGCCTGCGATAACGCCATGCTCGAACAGTACGTCAAGATGATCCTAACCTCGCGCGTCTATGACGTCGCGGTGGAAACCCCGCTGCAAGTAGCCAATCAATTGTCCGAGCGTCTGGGCAACCAGATTCTGCTCAAGCGCGAAGATCTGCAGCCGGTGTACTCGTTCAAGATTCGCGGCGCCTATAACAAGCTGTCGCAACTCTCTGCCGCGGAACGCGCGTGCGGTGTGGTCACCGCCTCGGCCGGCAACCATGCCCAGGGCCTGGCGCTGGCGGCCAAGGTGCTGGGGGTCAAGGCGACCATCGTAATGCCCAAGACCACCCCGGAAATCAAGATCCAGGGCGTGCGCTCGCGCGGCGGCAAGGTGGTGCTGCATGGCGACAGCTTTCCCGAGGCGCTGGCCCATTCGTTGAAGCTGGTGAGCGAGAAGGGCTACATCTATATCCATCCCTATGATGACCCGCACACCATTGCCGGCCAGGGCACTATTGCGATGGAAATCCTCCGTCAGCAGCCGAGCCAGCTGGACGCGATTTTTGTCCCGGTTGGTGGCGGCGGCTTGATCGCCGGCATCGCGGCCTACGTCAAATACCTGCGCCCGGAGATCAAGGTGATCGGCGTCGAGCCCGACGATTCCAACTGCCTGCAAGCCGCGATGGCAGCGGGTGAGCGGGTGGTGCTGCCGAGTGTCGGGTTGTTTGCCGATGGCGTGGCGGTGGCGCAGATCGGTCAGTACACCTTCGACGTGTGCCGCCTGCATGTCGATGAGGTGATCACCGTCAGCACCGACGAGATCTGCGCGGCGATCAAGGACATCTACGACGACACTCGCTCGATCACCGAGCCGGCTGGTGCGCTGAGCGTGGCCGGGATCAAGAAGTACGTCGAGCGCGAAGGCTGCAGCGGCCAGGTGCTGGTGGGCATCGACTCCGGCGCCAACGTCAACTTCGACCGCCTGCGCCATGTCGCCGAGCGCGCCGAGCTGGGCGAGAAGCGTGAGGCGATCATCGCCGTGACCATTCCCGAGAAGCCCGGCAGCTTCAAGGCTTTCTGCGAAGCCATCGGCAAGCGCCAAATCACCGAATTCAACTACCGCTTCCACCAGGATAAAGAGGCGCACATCTTTGTCGGTGTGCAGACCAATCCGGACACCGACCCGCGTGCCGCCCTGGTTCAGGGGCTGCGTGATCAGGGCTTCCCGGTGCTGGATTTGACCGATAACGAGTTGGCCAAACTGCATATTCGTCACATGGTCGGCGGGCATGCCGCCGCTGTGCCGGATGAAGTGGTGCTGCGCTTTGAGTTCCCCGAGCGACCGGGTGCGCTGTTTAATTTCTTACAAAAACTCGGTGGCCGCTGGAACATCTCGATGTTCCACTACCGCAATCACGGCGCTGCCGATGGTCGCGTGGTCGCAGGCCTGCAAGTACCCAGTGACGAGCGTCATCTGCTGCCGGCCGCGCTCGAAGCCATCGGTTATCGCTACTGGGATGAAAGCGATAACCCGGCCTACAAACTCTTTCTTGGATAAGCCGGAAACCCGGTAGGACTGAATTAATGGAACACTACCCGTTGCTGAAAATGCTGCACATGTTGCCTGGCATCCTCTTGTTGATTGGCGTGCTCGTGCACCTGTTTATGTTGTGGAAAGCCTCGCGCAGTGGCGACGCCGCTGTCTTGCAGCGCAAGCTCAAACGCACCCGCCTGATCAGCCTGCCCGTGCTCGGCCTGCTGGCCCTGAGCCTGCCGGTAACCGGGATGGCGCTGGTTGGCATAGTCGGCTGGCCGCTGAGCCAAACCTGGTTGCTACTCAGCAATGTGCTGTTTGTGGTGCTGGTGGTGGCAGGGCTGTTGCTGGCAGGCCGTTTGGGTGCTTGGCAAGCCCTCAACGGCGCACCGGCACCCAAGCGTCTGCTGGGCTTCTGCGCGGCTTATGCCGGGCTGATCATATTGCTGCTGCTGGTGATCATGGGCCTGATGGGCGCCAAACCGGCCTGATCTGTCCCTCAAACAAAAACGCCGCCTGATCAGGCGGCGTTTTTATGTGCGGCGGATTTAGCGCAGCGAGATCACCGGCCAGCCGCGCTGTTCGGCTTCGGCGCGCAGCTTCGGGTCGGGATCGACGGCGAATGGGCGGGCGACTTGTTCCAGCAGCGCCAGGTCGTTCATCGAATCGCTATAGAAACAGCTGTCTTCCAGGCTGTGGCCGGTTTCCGCGAGCCAGCGGTTGAGGCGGGTGACCTTGCCTTCCTTGAAGCACGGCACATCGGTGGTGCGCCCGGTGTAGCGGCCGTCGTGCATTTCGCATTCGGTGGCCAGCAGGGTTTCGACGCCCAGGCGCGCGGCAATCGGCGCGGTGACGAAGCGATTGGTGGCGGTGATGATCAGCAGCTTGTCGCCGGCTGTGCGGTGCTCTTCGAGCAGGGCTTCACCCTTGGCCAGAATGATCGGTTCGACGCAGTCGCGCATAAATTCGCGGTGCCACTGCGCGAGCTGGGCCATTTCGGTGCGGCCGAGGATTTCCAGGCTGAAATTCAGGTAATCGGTGATGTTCAGGCGGCCGCTCAGGTAGTCCTGATAGAACTCATCGTTGCGCGCCTTGTAGGCAACCCCGTCGAGGATGCCGCGCTCACACAGGTAGTCGCCCCAGGCGTGATCGCTGTCGCCGCCGAGCAGGGTGTTGTCGAGATCGAATAAAGCCAGACGCACAGGGCACCTTTGAGCAAAACCAAGAAGGGTGAGCAGAATAACGGCTTTTCCCAGGCCTGCCCAATCCGGTGCTCGCGTTGCTGCTGTTGCGACCTTTGTGGAACAATGCCGAAACATGCGTTTACGAGGTTGTGCGCCGTGATCGATCTTGATGGTTTTCGCCCCAATGTCGGCATCATTCTGACCAATGATGTCGGCCAGGTGCTGTGGGCGCGTCGGATAAACCAGGACGCCTGGCAGTTTCCGCAAGGCGGGATCAACGACCATGAGTCGCCGGAAGAAGCGCTTTATCGCGAATTGAACGAAGAAGTGGGTCTTGAACACCAGGATGTGAAAATTCTCGCCTGCACCCGGGGCTGGTTGCGTTATCGTCTGCCCCAGCGTCTGGTACGCACCCACAGTCAACCGCTGTGTATCGGCCAGAAACAAAAGTGGTTCCTGCTACGTCTGACGTCGGACGAGCAGCGGGTACGCATGGACCTGACCGGCAAGCCCGAGTTCGACGGCTGGCGTTGGGTCAGTTACTGGTATCCGCTGGGCCAGGTGGTCACATTCAAGCGCGAGGTCTATCGCCGCGCCCTCAAGGAACTCGCTCCGCGCCTGCTGGTGCGGGACTAATACGGACTAGAGCCGAGCCATGCTCAATACGCTGCGCAAGATCGTCCAGGAAGTTAATGCCGCCAAGGATCTCAAGGCGGCGTTGGGCATCATTGTGCAACGGGTCAAGGAGGCCATGGGCAGCCAGGTCTGCTCGGTCTACCTGCTCGACCCGGAGAGCAATCGCTTTGTGCTGATGGCCACCGACGGCCTGAACAAGCGCTCCATCGGCAAGGTCAGCATGGCGCTCAATGAGGGCCTGGTGGGCCTGGTGGGCACCCGAGAGGAGCCGCTCAATCTGGAGAACGCCTCCGAACACCCGCGCTATCGCTACTTCGCTGAAACCGGCGAGGAGCGGTATGCCTCCTTCCTCGGCTCGCCGATCATTCACCACCGCAAGGTGATGGGCGTGTTGGTGATCCAGCAAAAGGAGCGCCGTCAGTTCGACGAGGGCGAAGAAGCCTTCTTGGTGACCATGAGTGCGCAGCTCGCCGGGGTTATTGCGCATGCCGAGGCGACCGGCTCGATCCGCGGCCTGGGCAGGCAGGGCAAGGGTATTCAGGAAGCCAAGTTCGTTGGCGTGCCGGGTTCGCCGGGTGCGGCGGTGGGCACGGCGGTGGTGGTGCTGCCGCCGGCCGACCTGGAGGTGGTGCCCGATAAGAACGTCGATGACATCGCCGCCGAGCTGTTGTTGTTCAAAACCGCTCTTGAGGGGGTGCGCGCCGACATGCGCGCCTTGTCGGCGAAAATGGCCAGCCAGTTGCGCCCGGAAGAGCGCGCGCTGTTCGATGTCTACCTGATGATGCTGGAAGATGCCGCCCTGGGTAACGAGGTGGTCAAGCTCATCAAGACCGGGCAGTGGGCTCAGGGTGCTTTGCGCCAAGTGGTCAGCGCGCATGTCAATCGCTTCGAGCTGATGGACGATGCCTACCTGCGCGAGCGCGCCTCCGACGTCAAGGACCTCGGCCGGCGCCTGCTTGCCTACCTGCAGCAGGCCCGCCAGCAGACCCTGGTGTACCCCGATAACTGCATCCTGGTCAGCGAAGAGCTGTCGCCGGCCATGCTTGGCGAAGTGCCCGAAGGCAAGCTGGTCGGCCTGGTCTCGGTGCAGGGTTCGGGCAACTCGCATGTGGCGATCTTCGCCCGCGCCATGGGCATCCCCACGGTGATGGGCGTGGTCGACCTGCCGTATTCGAAGATCGATGGCATTCAGCTGATTGTCGACGGTTACCACGGCGAGGTATTCACCAACCCCAGCGAGCTCCTGCGCAAGCAGTATGCCGAAGTGGTCGAGGAAGAACGCCAGCTGACTCAGGGCCTGGATGCCTTGCGTGGCTTGCCGTGCGAGACCCTGGACGGCTACCGCATGCCGCTGTGGGTCAACACCGGGCTGCTGGCCGATGTTAAGCGCGCTCAGGAGCGCGGGGCCGAGGGCGTCGGCCTTTACCGCACCGAAGTGCCGTTTATGATCAGGGAGCGCTTCCCCAGCGAGAAGGAGCAACTGGCGATTTATCGCGAGCAGTTGCAGGCCTTCCACCCGCTGCCGGTGACCATGCGCAGCCTGGATGTCGGCGGCGACAAAGCCTTGAGCTATTTCCCGATCAAGGAAGAAAACCCCTTCCTCGGTTGGCGTGGGATCCGCGTCACCCTCGACCACCCGGAAATCTTCCTGGTGCAGACCCGTGCCATGCTCAAGGCCAGCGAAGGCCTGGATAACCTGCGCATCCTGCTGCCGATGATTTCCGGGATTCAGGAGTTGGAAGAAGCGCTGCACCTGATTCACCGTGCCTGGGGCGAAGTGCGCGACGAAGGCGTGGATATTCCGATGCCGCCAGTGGGGGTGATGATCGAAATTCCTGCGGCGGTCTATCAGGTGCGCGAGTTGGCGCGCCAGGTCGACTTCCTCTCGGTCGGCTCCAACGACCTGACCCAGTACCTGCTGGCGGTGGACCGCAACAATCCGCGGGTTGCCGATCTCTACGACTTCCTCCATCCAGCCGTGCTGCAAGCGCTGTGCAAGGTGGTCGAAGGTGCCCATGCCGAAGGCAAGCCAGTGAGCATCTGTGGCGAAATGGCCGGCGATCCCGCCGCTGCGGTATTGCTGATGGCGATGGGCTTCGACAGCCTGTCGATGAACGCCACCAACCTGCCCAAGGTCAAGTGGCTGCTGCGTCAGATCAGTCTGGGCAAGGCCAAGGAGCTGCTGGGCCAGGTGATGACCATCGACAACCCGCATATGGTTCACAGCACCCTGCAACTGGCCCTGCGCAACCTCGGCCTTGGCCGCATGATCAATCCGGCGTCGAACATCCAGGCCTGAACGGCCAAGGGCGGGCGCAAAACCTAGGTTGGGCCAGGCGTCACGGGTGTCGCCGCGCTCAGCTGTCGTAGGGTGCGCCGTGCGCACCAGAGTGGCGGGGTACATGATCGGGCTCTGCATGATCCATATCTTCGGTGCGCGCGGCGCACCCTACGGTGGGTAGCCGCTCCCGCATGGCCAGCCTGGCCGTTCGGCCAAGGGCGGGCGCAAAACCTAGTAGGTTGGGCCAGGCGTCATGGATGTCGCCGCGCTCAGCTGTTGTAGGGTGCGCCGTGCTCACCAGGGTGGCGGGGTACATGATCGGGCTCTGGATGATCCATATCTTCGGTGCGCGCGGCGCACCCTACGGTGGGTAGCCGCTCCCGCATGGCCAGCCCGCGTGCGCCCGGCCCAGGCCCACGCTAACGCTCGATGCTGACCTCGCCCAGATGTGCGCCATACGGGCCGTAACTGCGCTCGATCAGTTGCCATGAGCCGTCGGCGTTGACGGTCAATGCGCTGCTGGCGCGGGTGCCATAGCTCTGGCTGTTGATGAACACGCTCGCCAGCAGGCGCTCGGTGGCCAGGCCGACGCCGGTATCGGGGAGCGCGCTGTCCATGGGCAGGCTGTTATCAGCCAGCAACTCGATCAGCCGGCCTGGCTGTGGGTCGTCCAGGCATTGCTGCAGCGCAGACTTGGCGCGCTGCACCTTGGGCCAGGGCGTATCCAGGCCGGCATTCGACAGGCCGTAAACCCCGCTGCTCAGGGCAGTGGCCTGGCCGCTACGGGAGTTGAGGTGCCACAGCTGCCGGTCATCGCCGACCAGCAGGTTGAAGCCGGCGTAGGCCTCTAGCCGTTCGCCGAGGTCTTGCAGATAAGCCTGCGGCGTCAGTTCGCCACGCAGGAAAGCCGCGGGCAGCTCACCGCGGGAGCGCAGCCCGGCAGGCTGGCCGGGCGCGCGGATATTAGTCAGAGCGGCGAAGCGGCGCTGCGGGCCAATGCCCAGCCAGGTGCCGCCGGCTTCCAGATCACGTCCGGCGAACACTCCCGGCGCATCCGTCCACTCAGCCAGCGGCAAGCTGGGGCGGGCATAGAACTCGTCGCGATTGGCCGCCAGCAGCAAGGGGTGCGAGTGGCCGGGGCGCCAGGCAAACACGATCAGACACATGGAACGCCCTCCGGGGGGTTATAAGCGCTTGTGGAAAAACGCCCGCCTACTGCGACCGCCTCCAAACGCCGCTGCTGGCGCTGCGCTGCGTGAACGTCTGGAGACGGTCTGGCGACGGCGCTGGATATTTTCTCAGCCGCTGAGCGCAATGACTCAAGCTTGAAGCGTGAACATGGGCTTGCGCAAGTGTCACGTCCAGCTTCCCGCATCCGGCTGCGGCGATTACCATGCCGCTTTGTTTTCGGGGGTTTCGATGGAACTGCTGCTCTATTTGCTGCTTGGCGCTGCCGCTGGCGTGCTGGCCGGGCTGTTTGGCGTCGGCGGCGGAATCATCATCGTGCCGGTGCTGGTATTCAGTTTCGCCGCCCAGGGCTTTGCGCCGGACGTGCTGACCCACCTGGCGGTGGGCACCTCGCTGGCGACCATCATCTTCACCTCGATCAATTCAGTGTTGGAGCATCAGCGTAAGGGCGCGGTGCGCTGGCCGATCTTCGTCTGGATGACCCTGGGTATCCTGCTGGGCGCGGCCCTTGGGGCCGTGACCGCCGCCGCGATCCAGGGGCCGCTGCTGCAGAAGATCATCGGCGTATTCGCCATCTTCATCGCCCTGCAGATGGCTCTGGAATTGAAACCCAAGGCCACTCGCGTTGTCCCAGGCAAGCTGGGCTTGAGCGTGGCCGGTGGTGTAATTGGCTGGGCCTCGGCGATTTTCGGGATTGGCGGCGGTTCGCTCAGCGTGCCCTTCCTGACCTGGCGCGGCGTGCCCATGCAGCAGGCGGTGGCCACTTCTTCAGCCTGCGGGCTGCCGATTGCCGTGGCCGGCGCGCTGACCTTCATGTGGCTGGGCCGGGATAATCCGCAACTGCCGGACTGGAGCCTGGGCTTCGTCTACCTGCCGGCGATGGCCGGGATTGCCTTTACCAGCATGTTCTTTGCCCGTTTCGGCGCACGCCTGGCGCATCGTCTGTCGCCACGCCTGCTCAAGCGTCTGTTCGCCTTGCTGCTATTTAGTGTTGGCCTGAGTTTTTTGATTTGAGGAGTTACTGATGCTGCCTTACCCGCAGATTGACCCGGTGGCGATCGCCCTGGGCCCGCTGAAAATTCACTGGTACGGCCTGATGTACCTGATCGGCATCGGTGGCGCCTGGTGGCTGGCCTCGCGCCGGGTCAACGCCTTTGCGCCGAGCTGGAGCAAGGACAAACTCTCCGACATGGTGTTCTGGGTGGCCATGGGGGTGATCCTAGGCGGCCGTCTGGGCTATGTGCTGTTCTACGACCTGGCCGCCTATATCGCCGAACCGGCGAAGATGCTGCGCATCTGGGAGGGCGGCATGTCGTTCCACGGCGGCTTTATCGGCGTGATGCTGGCGAGCTGGTGGTTCGGCAAGCGCAACGGCAAGAGCTTCTTCGAACTGATGGATTTCATCGCACCGCTGGTGCCGATTGGCCTGGGTGCCGGACGTATCGGCAACTTCATCAACGCCGAACTCTGGGGCAAGGCCACCGACCTGCCCTGGGCCATGGTTTTCCCCACTGATCCCCAGCAACTGGCGCGCCATCCCTCGCAGCTCTACCAATTTGCCCTGGAAGGCCTGGCGCTGTTCGCCATCCTCTGGTTCTACTCGCGCAAACCACGGCCGACCATGGCGGTGTCGGGCATGTTCGCCCTGAGCTACGGGATCTTCCGCTTTATCGTCGAGTTCGTCCGCGTGCCCGACACCCAGCTCGGTTACCTGGCCGGTGGCTGGCTGACCATGGGCCAGGTGCTTAGCGTGCCGATGATTCTGGTCGGGGTCGGCTTGATCTGGTTCGCCTACCACCGCCAAGCTGCCCAGGGAGCCGCCCGATGAAACAGTACCTCGACCTGATGCGTCTGGTGCGCGAGACCGGCACCTTCAAGAGCGACCGCACCGGTACCGGCACCTACAGCCTGTTCGCCCAGCAGATGCGCTTCAACCTGGCCGATGGCTTTCCCCTGGTGACCACCAAGAAGTGCCACCTGAAATCGATCATTCACGAGCTGCTGTGGTTCCTCCAGGGCGACACCAACATCAAGTACCTGAAGGACAACGGCGTGCGCATCTGGGACGAGTGGGCCGACGCCAATGGCGACCTCGGCCCGGTCTACGGCTACCAGTGGCGCAACTGGCCGGCGCCGAACGGTGGCTCCATCGACCAGATCAGCCAGCTGATCGAGACGATCAAGAAGAACCCGGACTCGCGCCGGCTGATCGTCTCCGCCTGGAACCCGGCACTGGTCGAGCAGATGGCTTTGCCGCCGTGCCACGCGCTGTTCCAGTTCTACGTCGCCGACGGCAAGCTCAGTTGCCAGCTGTACCAGCGCTCGGCCGACATCTTCCTCGGCGTGCCCTTCAACATCGCCAGCTACGCGCTGCTGACCCTGATGGTCGCCCAGGTTTGCGATCTGCAACCGGGCGAATTCATCTGGACCGGCGGCGACTGCCACCTGTACGCCAACCACCTGGAACAGACCGACCTGCAACTGAGCCGCGAACCGTTGCCACTGCCGGTGATGCAGCTCAACCCCGAGGTGAAGGATATTTTCGCCTTCAAATTCGAGGATTTCGAGCTGCTCGGCTACCAGGCGCACCCGCATATCAGCGCGCCGGTCGCGGTCTAAGCCCCTGGGTATCGCTGCGCTCAACCCAGGCTACGGGATGCCCCCGGCTCCGAGATGCAACGCCCATCCGTAACCCGGGAACGGGCTTCAGGCGCGGGCAATAAACGACAGGCCACGGTTTCGCTTGGTTACCAGGCGCACCCGCCTATCAGCGCACCGGTCGCGGTCTAAGCCCCTGGGTATCGCTGCGCTCAACCCAGGCTACGGGATGCCCCCGGCTCCGGGATGCAACGCCTTTCGGTAGCCTGGGTTAGCCGAAGGCGTAACCCGGGAACGGGCTTCAGGCGTGGGTAATAAACGACAGGCCACGGTTTCGCTTGGTTACCAGGCGCACCCGCCTATCAGCGCACCGGTCGCGGTCTAAGCCCCTGGGTATCGCTGCGCTCAACCCAGGCTACGGGATGCCCCCG
>JAUSOF010000052.1 GCA_030656145.1 Pseudomonas sp. | reverse complement strand
AGCCACCTTCAACGTGGAAGACGGCATGCTTACGACGGACTTTTCAGCCATCTGGGCATTACGGATACGAGTTAGCATGTCCGCTAACGGGTCCTGCATACTCATGGGCTAGACGCTCCTGATACAAAAAGAATTAGCCTTACGGCTAGAGTCACCAAAACGCGGGGCAAGTCAAAAGCCCCGACTCAGGCGAGCCGAACATTCTAGAGACTGATCAAAAATGAAACAAGCCCCAAAAGGGGCTTGTTTCATAATGCTTGTCTGAATCTGCCAAGTATCTCGACCTGACAGACCCAGTATGCGACAACTTACCAGCTGGCCTTGACCAGACCTGGTACGTCACCACGCATTGCAGCTTCACGCAGCTTGATACGCGACAGACCGAACTTGCGATATACGCCGTGCGGACGACCGGTAATACGGCAGCGATTGCGCAGGCGCGAAGCGCAGGCATCACGCGGCTGCTTCTGCAGAGCTACCTGAGCTTCCCAACGCGCTTCTGGACTGGCGTTCAGATCGGCGATGGTAGCTTTCAGCGCAGCACGCTTCTTAGCGTACTTGGCTACCGTTTGCTGACGCTTCAGCTCACGGTTTTTCATGCTCATTTTAGCCATGGTCCAACTCCAATCAGTTGCGGAACGGGAATTTGAAGGCGCGCAACAAAGCACGACCCTCATCATCCGTACGCGCAGTTGTAGTCAGGGTAATGTCCAGACCACGCAGGGCATCGATCTTGTCGTAGTCGATTTCCGGGAAGATGATCTGCTCTTTAACGCCCATGCTGTAATTGCCGCGACCATCGAAGGACTTGGCATTCAGGCCGCGGAAGTCACGCACGCGCGGCAGGGAGATAGACAACAGACGATCCAGGAACTCGTACATACGGTCGCGGCGCAGGGTTACCTTAACGCCAATCGGCCAGCCTTCACGCAGCTTGAAACCTGCAATCGACTTACGGGCATGAGTCACAACGACTTTCTGACCGGTAATCTTTTCCAGATCGGCAACAGCATTTTCGATGACTTTCTTGTCACCGATCGCTTCGCCCAAGCCCATGTTCAGGGTGATCTTGGTGATGCGCGGAACTTCCATCACGTTGGCGAGCTTAAGTTCTTCCTTAAGCTTCGGCGCGATTTCTTTCCGGTAAATCTCTTTTAGTCGTGCCATGGTCTTCTACCTAGCAGTGTTCAAGCATCAACCGCTTTTTGGGTCGACTTGAAGACACGAATTTTTTTACCTTCTTCAACTTTGAAACCAACGCGATCAGCCTTGTTGGTTTCACCGTTGAAGATGGCCACGTTAGAAGCGTGCAGAGGCGCTTCTTTCTCGATGATACCGCCCTGAACGCCCGACATCGGGTTCGGCTTGGTATGGCGCTTCACCAGGTTGATCCCACCAACGACCAGACGGTCGTCGACAAGAACCTTGAGCACCTTGCCACGCTTACCTTTGTCTTTACCGGCGATCACGATGATCTCGTCGTCACGACGAATCTTTTGCATGTCGGATCTCCTTAGAGCACTTCAGGGGCGAGCGAGACGATCTTCATGAACTTCTCAG
>JAUSOF010000048.1 GCA_030656145.1 Pseudomonas sp. | reverse complement strand
TGATCGCGTCGCTCAGGCTGTGACGGCAGCCGTACTTGTTGTCGTTCTTGCTCTTGGTCACCGAGTCGTTGACGTTGATCGCCGGGATCTTCAGCTCACCCTTGGCCAGCATCTCCAGCAGGCGGTGCACGCCGGTGGTGGTTTCTTCGGTGACGCCGTGGATGCGCTCGAGCATCTGCGGGTATTTCTTGTGGATGATCTCGGTCAGGTCGCCGCCGTCGTCGAGGATCATGTTGGCATCCCATGGCTGGCCATCCTTGAGGATGGTCTGCTCGATGCACCACTCGTACTCAGCTTCGGTCTCGCCCTTCCAGGCGAATACCGGGATACCGGCGGCAGCAATGGCAGCGGCGGCCTGATCCTGAGTCGAGAAGATGTTGCACGACGACCAGCGTACTTCGGCGCCCAGTGCAGTCAGGGTTTCGATCAGCACGGCGGTCTGGATGGTCATGTGGATGCAGCCGATGATCTTCGCGCCCTTCAGCGGCTGCTCGTCGGCGTACTTGCGGCGCATGCCCATCAGGGCCGGCATTTCCGATTCGGCAATAATAGTTTCGCGACGGCCCCAGGCAGCCAGGGACATGTCGGCGACTTTAAAGTCGGTAAAAGCGGCAGGCGTCAGTACAGCGCTCATAAATGAGTTCTCCATTCGTTTGTGTCGAATGGGCGCCGTTGATGCGTTTGGTTAACGCCCCATCCGAGCCTGACAAATCCCCGGGTTGACGGGGTTTGCTGCAGCGCCCCTCGGACAGGTGGCGGGAGCGACCGGGCGGTGCCGGTCGAGTGAAGCGGGGGTGATTATAGCCATGCTGGCGCTGAAGCCAAAGGCTTTCCGTCGCCCCGTGCGGGCGCTGGTGGTAGCCTTGCGGCATCGCCCAGTCACGGATCCGTCATGGCCAATCACAAAATCGAGATTCGTCGGCGCAATGTCGAGAAAATCCTCCTGGCCGCCGAGAAGGTGTTCGCCGAGAAGGGCTATGGCGCTACATCCATGGGCGATATCGCCGAAGAAGTCGAGCTGCCGCGCTCCAACCTGCACTACTACTTCAGCACCAAGGACGACCTCTATCGCGCGGTGCTGCTCGGCCTGCTCGAGGTGTGGAAGCAGGATGCCCTGTGCTTCGAGATGTACGATGATCCGCGGGTGGTACTCAGCACCTATATCCGCGCCAAGATGAACCACTCGCGCACCCGCGCGCATGGCTCCAAGGTCTGGGCCGACGAAATCATCCATGGCGCACCGATGCTTGGCGCGACGCTGGATGACAGCCTGTACAGCTGGGCGAAGATGAAGGAGGCGAAGATTCGCCAGTGGGTGGAAGACAAGCGCATTTTGGCCGTCGAACCGTCGGCTTTGCTCTACATGATCTGGGCCTCGACCCAGCATTACGCCGACTTCAGCCATCAGGTCGGGGTGCTCAACGATCACCAGCCGCTGTCAGAGCTGCAGTTCGAGCGGGCGGTGCAGACGGTGACCAGCGTGATCTTGCGCGGGATTGGGCTGGAGCCGTAATCGGTTGGTTTTCGCGGGCATGGCCCGCTCCTACAGGCGAAACACGTAGGAGCGGGCCATGCCCGCGATCAACTGTTTAACTGGCCACGCGATACGGATTGCGCGGATCGTGGTTCCAGTCGAGGAAGGGTTTGCCGGTGTCCTGGGGCACCATTTCGATGCAGTTCTCCACCGGGCAGGTGATCTGGCACAGGTTGCAGCCCACGCACTCTTCGTCGATCACTTCGTACTTATGCGTGCCGTCGGCCTGGGTCAGGCTGGCGATGGCCTGGTGCGAGGTGTCTTCGCAGGCGATGTGGCAGCGCCCGCAGCCGATGCAGGCGTCCTGGTCGATCTTGGCAATCACCTGGTAGTTGATGTCCAGGTACTTCCAGTCGGTGGTATTGCCCACCGCACGGCCTGAGAAATCCGCGAGGTTTTCGTAGCCTTGGCTGTCCATCCAGCGCGACAGGCCGTCCTTCATCTCCTCGACGATGCGAAAACCATGCAGCATGGCCGCCGTGCACACCTGCACCGCGCCGCAGCCCAGCGCCACGAATTCCGCCGCATCGCGCCAGCTGCCGATGCCGCCGATGCCGCAGATCGGCAGACCTTGGGTTTCGGGATCCCGGGCAATCTCGGCGACCATGTTCAGGGCGATGGGTTTGACCGCCGAGCCGCAGTAGCCGCCGTGGGTGCTCTGGCTGCCGACGATGGGGTTGGCGACCATGCGCTCCAGGTCGACGCTGGTGATCGAGTTGATGGTGTTGATCAGCGATACCGCATCGGCACCGCCGCGATAGGCGGCGCGGGCAGACAGGCGTACGTCGGTGATGTTGGGCGTCAGTTTGACGATCACCGGCAGCGAACTGTAGGTCTTGCACCAGCGGGTGACCATTTCCACGTATTCCGGGACCTGGCCGACCGCCGCGCCCATGCCGCGCTCGGGCATGCCGTGGGGGCAGCCGAAGTTCAGCTCGATACCGTCGCAGCCGGTGGCTTCCACCAGCGGCAGGATGGTTTTCCAGGAATCTTCGACGCAAGGCACCATCAACGAGACGATCATCGCGCGGTCCGGCCAGTCCTTCTTCACCTGGGTGATTTCGCGCAGGTTGATTTCCAGGGATCTGTCGGTGATCAGCTCGATATTGTTGAAACCGAGCACCTGACGGTTGGGGCCAAAGTGCGCCGAGTAGCGCGACGATACGTTGACCGCCGCCGGGTCCTCGCCGAGGGTCTTCCACACCACACCGCCCCAGCCGGCTTCGAAGGCGCGGACCACGTTGTAGGCTTTGTCGGTGGGCGGCGCGCTGGCCAGCCAGAACGGATTAGGGGCCTTGATACCGGCGAATTCGATGGATAGATCGGCCATTTATGCGGCCTCCACGTTGAGCATCAGATGAGAGTGGATGGCCTCGGCGGCCAACTTGCCGTGTTGCACGGCTTGAACGGTGAGGTCCTGGCCCAGGGCGGTGCAGTCGCCGCCGGCATACACGCCGGGCACGCTGGTTTGCAGCTGGGCGTCGACCCAGATGCGCTCGCCTTCGCGCTTCAGTTCACTGGCCAGCGGGTCGCGCAGGGCTTGGCCGTCAAAGGCCTGGCCGATGGCGCTGAAGATGGCGTCGGCGGCCAGCTCGAAGGTTTGCCCTGTGTTCTGCAAACGGCCGTTCTCCACGCGGGTACGGGCAAAGCGCATGCCGCGCACCTGGCCTTGCTCGTTGAGCAGCACGGCGTCCGGTTGCGCCCAGGTCAGCAGGCGCACCTGGTTGGCCTTGGCGATGTCCTGCTCATGCTCGGTTGCGCCCATTTCTTCGAAGCCACGGCGATAGACCAGATTGACGTCGCGGGCGCCGAGCTTGCTCATCTGCACGGCCATGTCGATGGCGGTATTGCCAGCACCGAGCACGATGCAGCGCTCGGCCACGGGCAATTGGCTCAGGTCATCGCTCTGGCGCAGTTCGCGGATGTAATCGGTAGCGGCGAGCAGCCCCGGTGCGTCCTCGTCCGGTAGGCCGAGACGCTTGCTGGCGGCCAGGCCGATGCCGAGAAACACTGCGTCGAACTGCTGGTGCAGCGCGCTCAGGCTGAGGTCGTCGCCCAGCTTGTGGCCGTGGCGGATCTCGATGCCGCCGATCTGCAGGAGAAAGTCCACCTCGCGCTGAGCGAAGTCGTCGACCAGTTTGTACTTGGCGATGCCGTATTCGTTGAGGCCGCCGGCTTTCTCGCGGGC
>JAUSOF010000046.1 GCA_030656145.1 Pseudomonas sp. | reverse complement strand
CTCGATCAAGCGTCTGCGTGATCTGGAAGTTCAGTCCCAGGACGGCACTTTCACCAAGCTGACCAAGAAAGAAGCCCTGATGCGCACCCGTGATCTGGAAAAACTGGATCGCAGCCTGGGTGGTATCAAGGACATGGGCGGCCTGCCGGACGCTTTGTTCGTTATCGACGTTGACCACGAGCGCATTGCTATCACCGAAGCCAACAAGCTGGGTATCCCGGTTATCGGCATCGTTGATACCAACAGCAGCCCGGAAGGCGTTGACTTCATCATCCCGGGTAACGACGACGCCATTCGCGCCATCCAGTTGTACATGGGTGCCATGGCTGACGCCGTAGTTCGCGGTCGCACCAACACTGGCGGTGGCACCGACGAGTTCGTCGAGCAGGCTCCTGCAGTTGAAGCGGCTCAGGGCTAAGCGGTAAGCGTCAAGCGTTACTCGCTGCGCAAAAAGGGGGCTAGGCCCCCTTTTTGCCACGTTGAAAACCATTGTCGACCGGTAGCTGGTGATCGGGTTCGGGCAATGTGATTACAGAATTGATCGCCCGTTCAGGCGGGTGGAATGGTTAACAACCTATCCAAGAGGAATTTGAAATGGCAGAGATTACTGCAGCATTAGTCAAGGAGCTGCGCGAGCGCACTGGCGAAGGCATGATGGATTGCAAAAAGGCCTTGACCAAGGCCGGCGGCGACATCGAAAAAGCCATTGATGACATGCGTGCTTCCGGCGCCATCAAAGCAGCCAAGAAAGCAGGCAACATCGCTGCTGAAGGCGCCATCGCAGTCAAGGTTGCCGAAGATGGCAAGTCGGCCGTGATTCTCGAAGTCAACTCGCAGACTGACTTCCTGGCTCTGCAGGACGATTTCAAGAACTTCGTCAATGAAAGCCTGGAAAAAGCCTTTGCCGATCAGTTGGCTGATGCAGCGCCGCTGATTGCTGTGCGTGAAGAAGCGCGCCTGGCTCTGGTGGCTAAAGTAGGCGAGAACGTCAATATTCGTCGCTTGGCTCGCGCAGAAGGCGATGTAGTTGGTGCTTACCTGCACGGTAACAAGATTGGTGTGTTGGTTGTCCTGAAGGGCGGCGACGTTGATCTGGCCAGGGATATCGCCATGCACGTGGCTGCCAGCAACCCGGAGTTCCTGCTGCCTACGGAAGTTTCTGCTGAAGCGATCGAGCGCGAGAAAGCCGTGTTCATGAGCCTCAACGAAGACAAGATCAAGGGCAAGCCCGCTGAAATCGTCGAGAAGATGGTTGGCGGCCGTATCCAGAAGTTCCTCGCTGAAGCCAGTCTGGTTGAGCAGGCCTTCGTTAAGGACCCGGAAATCAAGGTCGGCGCTTTGGCCAAGAAGGGCGGCGCTGAAATCGTTTCCTTCACTCGCTTCCAGGTTGGTGAAGGCATCGAGAAGCCAGTGGATAACTTCGCTGAAGAAGTTGCTGCACAGCTGGCTGCCAGCAAGCAATAAGACGCTTTGTTGCCCCGAAGAGGCTGCCCGCTTATGCGCGCGGCCTCTTTGTCAAATTAAGGGGCATTGAGCTGTTTGGCGCGCTACCGTAGGCCTTGCACTAAGGACTCCGGGTGTTGTCAGGCGCTCGACAACTACGTGCCGCGAGGCGCAAAGAATTCAAACGCCGCAGGAGAGACTGGTAATGGCTCAGCAGGTGAGTGGTCGTCAACCGCGCTATAAGCGCATTCTGCTCAAACTCAGCGGCGAGGCCCTGATGGGGGCGGAAGATTTTGGCATCGACCCCAAGGTGCTGGATCGCATGGCCCTGGAAGTCGGGCAGTTGGTAGGGATCGGCGTGCAGGTCGGCCTGGTGATTGGTGGTGGCAACCTGTTCCGTGGTGCGGCTCTCAGTGCGGCCGGCATGGATCGGGTGACCGGCGACCACATGGGCATGCTGGCGACCGTGATGAACGCCCTGGCCATGCGTGATGCGCTGGAGCGTTCGAATATTCCGGCAATCGTGATGTCGGCGATTTCCATGGTCGGGGTTACCGATCACTACGACCGCCGCAAAGCGCTCCGTCATCTGAAAACAGGTGAGGTGGTGATCTTTGCTGCGGGCACCGGCAACCCGTTCTTTACCACCGATTCTGCCGCCTGCCTGCGGGCCATCGAGACTGATGCCGACGTGGTGTTAAAGGCGACCAAGGTGGACGGGGTATACACCGCCGATCCGTTCAAGGATCCGCATGCGGAGAAATTTGACCGCCTGACTTACGATGAAGTGTTGGATCGCAAGCTCGGTGTAATGGATCTCACGGCCATTTGCTTGTGCCGCGATCACAAGATGCCGTTGCGCGTCTTCAATATGAATAAACCCGGTGCCTTGCTGAATATTGTGTTGGGCGGTGCCGAAGGTACTCTGATCGAGGAAGATGAAAAATGATCAACGAGATCAAGAAAGATACCCAAGAACGTATGCAGAAGAGCCTTGAATCGCTGCTTCATGCATTCAGCCGTATCCGCACTGGTCAGGCCCATCCGAGTATTCTGGGTGGCGTGATGGTGCCTTACTACGGCTCGGACACGCCCTTGAATCAGGTCGCCAACGTGACCGTCAAGGATTCGCGCACCCTTCAGGTTGTGGCGTTCGAACGCAACATGCTGGGTGCGGTTGATAAGGCGATCCAGAGTTCCGGGTTGGGCTTCAATCCGACCAACCTGGGTGAGTTGCTGCTGATTTCCATGCCGGCGCTGACCGAAGAAACCCGTAAGGGCTTCACCAAGCAGGCGCGTGATGCCGCCGAAGATGGCCGTATTGCGGTGCGCAATATTCGCCGTGACGCCTTGAGTCAGTTGAAGGATCTGGTCAAAGAGAAAGAAATCAGCGAAGACGAAGAGCGTCGCGGCGCCGATGATATCCAAAAGCTGACTGACAAGTTCGTCGCGGAAATCGAAGTCGCCGTGAAGCAGAAAGAAGCGGATCTGATGGCCGTCTAGCGGTCAGGAGATCTTCATGCACAAGACTATCAGCGGTCCTGAAGTGGTCGTGCCGCGTCATGTGGCAATCATCATGGACGGCAATAATCGTTGGGCGCGCAAGCGCCTGTTGCCCGGGGTTGCCGGGCACAAGGCCGGCGTCGATGCCGTGCGCGCCGTCATTGAGGTATGTGCCGAGACCGGGGTCGAGGTGTTGACCCTGTTTGCCTTCTCCAGTGAGAACTGGCAGCGTCCGGCTGATGAGGTAAGCGCACTGATGGAGCTATTCCTCAGTGCGCTGCGGCGCGAGGCGAAGAAGCTCAATGAGAATGGCATCAGCCTGCGCATCATTGGTGATCGTTCGCGCTTCCACCCCGAGCTGCAGGCTGCCATGCGTGAGGCCGAGGCGCTGACATCTGGCGATAAGCGTTTTATCCTGCAGATTGCCGCCAACTATGGCGGGCAGTGGGATATCGCGCAGGCAGCTCAACGTCTGGCTCGTGAGGTTCAGGGCGGGCACTTGCGGCCTGAAGACATTACTCCCGGGTTGTTGCAGGGTTGTCTGGCGACGGGCGATTTGCCTTTGCCGGACTTGTGTATCCGTACCGGTGGCGAACATCGCATCAGTAACTTCCTGTTATGGCAGTTGGCCTACAGCGAGCTGTATTTCTCTGATCTGTTCTGGCCGGATTTCAAGCACGACGCCATGCGCAAGGCCTTGGCGGATTACGCCAGGCGCCAGCGGCGTTTTGGTCGGTCCGCTGAACAGATTGATGCCGAGGCGCGTGCCTGATGCTTAAACAACGGATCATTACTGCGTTGGTGTTACTGCCCATCGCCTTGGCTGGGTTCTTTCTGCTCGATGGGGCGGCCTTTGCGCTGTTCATTGGTGCGGTGGTCAGTCTCGGGGCCTGGGAGTGGGCGCGCTTGGCGGGCCTGGCCGGGCAGCCGCTGCGCGTGGCTTACGCTGCGGTAGTCGTTGCTCTGCTGTTCGGGCTTTATCACCTGCCGTTCCTGGCGCCCTGGTTGCTGCTGCTCGCTGTCGTCTGGTGGGCATTGGCGACTGTGCTGGTCGTCAGTTATCCGGCCAGCAGCCATCTTTGGGGCGGCCTATCGACCAGGCTGTTGATTGGTCTGCTGATCCTGCTGCCGGCCTGGCAAGGCCTGGTGTTGTTCAAGCAGTGGCCGTTGGCCAATGGTTTGATCCTGGCGGTGATGGTGCTGGTGTGGGGCGCCGATATCGGGGCCTACTTCACCGGCAAGGCTTTCGGCAAGCGCAAGCTCGCGCCGCGGGTCAGTCCGGGGAAAAGCTGGGAGGGTGTGGTGGGTGGCCTGCTGGCTAGTTTGCTGATCACCCTGGCTGTCGGCCTCTATCGTGACTGGGCTGGCAGTGATCTGCTCCTGGCGCTGGCGGGTGCGGCGCTGGTGGTGTCGATTTCGGTGGTCGGTGACCTGACCGAGAGCATGTTCAAGCGTCAGGCTGGGCTCAAGGACAGTAGCAATCTGCTGCCGGGGCACGGTGGTGTGCTTGATCGTATCGACAGCCTTACTGCGGCCATTCCGATGTTCGCAGCGTTGTTGTGGCTAGCGAACTGGGGTGTTCTGTGACCTCGGTGCAGCATATTACAGTGCTGGGTGCGACTGGCTCGATTGGCCTCAGCACCTTGGATGTTATCGCCCGGCACCCTGGGCGTTACCAGGTGTTTGCCTTGTCCGGCTTCAGTCGCCTGGCTGAGCTGGAAGCCTTGTGTGTGCTCCATCGGCCGCGCTACGCCGTGGTGCCTGATGAGCGCTCAGCACGCCACTTACAGGGCGATTTGCATGCCGCGGGCCTGGCAACTCGGGTGCTGTTCGGTGAGCAGGGTTTGTGCGACGTGGCGGCGCATCCCGAAGTGGATGCAGTGATGGCGGCTATCGTCGGTGCGGCAGGGCTCAAGCCGACTCTGGCAGCAGTCGAGGCGGGCAAGAAAGTCTTGCTGGCCAACAAGGAGGCGCTGGTGATGTCCGGCGCCTTGTTTATCGACGCTGTGCGGCGCAGTGGTGCGGTTTTGCTGCCCATCGATAGCGAGCACAATGCGATCTTTCAGTGCTTGCCCGGTGATTATGCGCGTGGCTTGGCGCAGGTGGGCGTGCGCAGGATTCTGCTGACAGCGTCCGGTGGGCCGTTCCGCGAGACGCCGCTTGCGCAGTTGCACGAGGTCTCGCCGGAGCAGGCCTGCGCCCATCCCAACTGGTCGATGGGGCGCAAGATTTCGGTGGACTCGGCGAGCATGATGAACAAGGGGCTCGAGCTGATCGAGGTCTGCTGGCTGTTCGACGCCAAGCCGGCGCAGGTCGAGGTGGTGATCCATCCGCAGAGCGTGATCCATTCGCTGGTCGATTATGTCGATGGGTCGGTGTTGGCGCAGTTGGGTAACCCTGACATGCGTACGCCGATCAGTCATGCCTTGGCCTGGCCGCAGCGTATCGATTCGGGGGTGGCGCCGCTGGATCTGTTTGCTATCGCCCGTCTGGATTTCCAGGCGCCGGACGAACAGCGTTTCCCTTGCCTGCGCTTGGCCCGTCAGGCCGCGGAGGCGGGTGGTAGTGTGCCGGCCATTCTCAATGCGGCCAATGAGGTCGCCGTCGAGGCCTTTCTTGATCGGCGGATTCGTTTTCCTGAAATCGCGAGTATCATTGATGCCGTGCTGAACGCCGAGCCAGGCGTTGCGGTCGATAGTGTAGAAGCAGTCCTGGCGGCAGATCGCCGGGCGCGTGAGCTTGCCGTGCAATGGTTGAGCCGTCGTGGTTAGAACGCTAGCGCGGTTGTTTATTTGCTGCGAGTACACCCCCCGTCTCGGAGATGCCTGATGAGTGCGCTGTATATGATTGTCGGTACCCTGATAGCGCTAGGGGTGCTGGTTACCTTTCACGAGTTTGGTCACTTCTGGGTCGCACGTCGCTGTGGGGTCAAGGTTCTGCGTTTCTCCGTGGGCTTTGGTACGCCGCTGGTGCGCTGGCATGATCGTCAGGGTACCGAGTTTGTCATCGCCGCGATTCCCCTGGGCGGCTACGTCAAAATGCTCGATGAGCGCGAAGGAGATGTTCCGCCCGAGCAGTTTGATCAGTCCTTCAATCGGAAAAGCGTACGTCAGCGTATTGCTATCGTGGCTGCGGGGCCGATTGCGAATTTCATGTTGGCGCTGGTGTTTTTCTGGGCGGTGGCGATGCTCGGCAGCCAGCAGGTGCGCCCGGTCATCGGGGCGGTAGCGGCTGGTAGCTTGGCCGCGGAAGCCGGCTTGCAGGCTGGGCAGGAAATTGTCGCGGTCAATGGTGCGCCGACCACTGGCTGGGCGGCGGTTAATCTGCAGTTGGTGCGACGCCTGGGTGAAACGGGCACATTGAATATCAATGTCCGCGATGAGGGCTCTACTGCCGACAGTCCGCGGCAGGTCGTGTTGAAAGATTGGCTCAGGGGCGCCGATGAACCCAATCCGATCGCGGCACTTGGCATTCGTCCCTGGCGGCCGGTGCTGTTGCCGGTGCTGGCGCAGCTTGATCCGAAAGGTCCGGCGCAGGCCGCCGGGCTGAAGATTGGCGATCGCGTGCTGATGCTCAATAACGAGCCGTTGGACGAATGGCAGCAGCTGGTTGATCGCGTGCAGGCCATGCCGGCTCAGCCAGTAATCCTGCTGGTCGAGCGCGATGGGCGGGATGTGCAAGTGGCGGTGAACCTTGCTGCGCGCGGAGAAGGCGAGGCCCGGAGTGGTTACCTGGGGGCCGGTGTTGAGGGTGTCGAGTGGCCAGCTGAGATGCTGCGCGAGGTCAGTTTCGGCCCATTGGAGGCCGTGGTTGAGGGTGTCCGGCGCACCTGGTCGATGAGTATGCTGACCCTCGATTCACTAAAGAAAATGCTGTTTGGCGAGCTCTCGGTAAAAAACTTGAGCGGGCCGATAACCATTGCTAAAGTGGCGGGCGCTTCGGCCGAGTCGGGTTTGGGGGATTTTCTCAATTTCCTTGCCTACTTGAGCATAAGCCTGGGGGTTCTCAATTTGCTGCCCATCCCGGTTTTGGATGGCGGGCATCTGCTTTATTACCTGGTCGAGTGGGTGCGTGGTCGTCCACTGTCGGAACGGGTGCAGGGTTGGGGGATGCAGATTGGCATCAGTTTGGTGATTGGGGTGATGTTACTGGCCTTGATCAACGACTTGGGTCGTCTGTAAGCCGTTACTGAATTACAACGCTACTGAATTGCAAGGCTACCGCCTCAGGCGGCAGATCTTTTATCGTCAGTTGGAATAAGAAAGGACTTCATGAAACGTCTGCTGCTGCCTGCGGTGCTTTCCGCATTGATGATCGCCGAAGTTCACGCTGAGTCTTTCACCATCTCCGATATTCGCGTCAACGGCCTGCAGCGTGTGTCTGCGGGCAGCGTGTTCGGTGCCCTGCCGCTCAATGTTGGGGAAGAGGCCGACGATCGCTCGTTGGTTGAAGCCTCCCGCGGTTTGTTCAAAACTGGCTTCTTCCAGGATATCCAGCTCGGTCGCGATGGTGACGTGTTGGTTATTACCGTGGTCGAGCGGCCGTCTATTTCCGGTATCGAGATTGACGGTAACAAAGCCATCAGCAGCGAAGACCTGCTCAAAGGGCTGAACCAGTCCGGGTTGGCGGACGGCGAGATTTTCCAGCGTGCCACCCTCGAAGGCGTGCGCAATGAACTGCAGCGCCAGTATGTGGCCCAGGGGCGCTATTCGGCTGAAATCGAAACTGAAGTGATTCCCCAGCCGCGCAACCGCGTCGCGCTGAAGATCAATATCAACGAAGGCACGGTCGCGGCCATCCAGCACATCAACGTGGTGGGTAATAGCGTCTTTGCGGACGAAGACCTTATTGATCTGTTCGAGCTGAAGACCAGCAATTGGCTGTCGTTCTTCCGCAACGACGACAAGTACGCTCGCGAAAAGCTCTCCGGTGACCTGGAGCGTCTGCGCTCCTACTACCTGGATCGCGGCTACATCAACATGGATATTTCCTCGACTCAGGTGTCGATCACACCTGACAAGAAGCATGTATATATCACCGTCAACGTCGACGAAGGCCAGAAATACAGCGTGCGTGAGGTCAAACTCTCCGGCGACTTGAAGGTGGCAGAAGAGGACATCAAGTCGTTGCTGCTGGTCAAAGAAGGTCAGGTGTTCTCGCGCAAAGTGATGACCACCACGTCTGAGCTGATCACTCGTCGCCTGGGTAACGAGGGCTACACCTTCGCCAACGTCAACGGTGTGCCACAAGCCCACGATGAAGACAACACGGTGTCCATTACCTTCGTCGTCGATCCGGGTAAGCGGGCCTATGTCAATCGCGTCAATTTCCGTGGCAACACCAAGTCAGAAGACGAAGTGCTGCGCCGCGAGATGCGCCAGATTGAAGGCGGCTGGGCTTCGACCTATTTGATCGATCAGTCGAAAACCCGTCTTGAGCGTTTGGGCTTCTTCAAGGAAGTCAACGTCGAGACCCCGCAAGTGCCGGGGACTGACGACCAGATCGATGTCAATTACAGCGTTGAAGAGCAGGCATCTGGTTCGATTATGGCCAGCGTCGGTTTTGCCCAGAACGCCGGCTTGATCCTGGGTGGCTCGATCACCCAGAACAACTTCCTCGGTACAGGTAACAAGGTCAGCGTCGGTTTGACTCGCAGCGAATACCAGGAGCGTTACAACTTCGGTTTCGTTGACCCCTACTGGACCGCCGATGGCGTCAGCCTGGGCTACAACGCGTTCTATCGCACCACTGACTATGACGAGCTCAATACGCAGATCTCTAGTTATGCGGTGGACAGCTATGGCGTTGGCGCCAGCATCGGTTATCCGATCAGCGATACTTCGCGCCTGACCTACGGCTTGACCGTGCAGCAGGATGACATCAGTTCCGGCGTCTTTACGGTCGACGAGATCACCGAGTTCCTCAAGCAGGAAGGCGACAGCTACCTTAACCTCAAGGCGTCGGTGGGTTGGTCGGAGTCGACTCTCAATCGCGGCGTGATGGCCACTCGTGGTCATTCGCAGAGCCTGGTGTTCGAGACCACGGTGCCGGGCAGCGATCTGTCGTTCTACAAAGTCGATTACCGCGGCCAGGTGTTCAAGCCGTTGGGCGACAGCTACAGCCTGCGTTTCCATACACAGCTGGGGTATGGTGACAGCTACGGTTCGACTTCAGAAATGCCGTTCTACGAGCATTACTATGCCGGCGGTTTCGGCTCGGTACGTGGCTTTAAAGACAGCAGTCTGGGGCCGCGCAGTACTCCTAATGCCAATGATCCTGATAAGGACGAGTTGCCGTTCGGTGGTAATGTGCTGGTTCAGGGTGGTGTTGAATTACTGTTCCCCATGCCGTTCGTCAAAGATCAACGCTCGTTGCGTACCGCGCTGTTCTGGGATGTGGGTAACGTGTTCGATACAAATTGCAGCGCCAACCAGAAAAAGCTCAGCGATAGCTGTGACCTGGATCCGGGAAGTCTTGCGAGCTCCGTCGGCGTAGGCTTGACCTGGATCACCGCGCTGGGCCCATTGAGCTTCAGCCTGGCCATGCCAATCGTCAAGCCTGATGATGCCGACACCCAGATATTCCAGTTCTCCCTTGGTCAGACGTTCTAAGCGTTTGTTGACCGAACAACGACAACAGTTTTTGCAGGAGTTGCACCGTGCGTAAGTTGACTCATCTGGTTCTGTTAAGTGTGGCTCTGCTGGCGACCCCAGCGTTTGCTGAAATGAAAGTGGCGGTACTCAATTACCAAATGGCTCTGCTCGAGTCTGATGCGGCCAAGCGTTATGCAGTGGACGCCGAGAAGAAGTTCGGCCCGCAGCTCAATAAGCTTAAAACCCTGGAGAGCGATGCCAAGCGTATCCAGGATCGCATCGTCAAAGATGGCGACAAAATGCAGACCGCTGAGCGTGAGCGGCTGGAGCTTGAGTTCAAGCAGAAAGCCCGCGATTTCCAGTTCCAGTCCAAAGAGCTGAACGAGTCCAAGGCTGTGGCTGATCGCGAGATGCTGAAGAAGCTCAAGCCGAATCTGGATAAAGCCGTGGAAGAAGTGATCAAGAAAGGTAACTTCGACCTGGTGCTCGAGCGCGGTGCGGTGATTGATGTCAAGCCCCAGTTCGACATCACTCTGCAGGTTATCGAGCGCATGAATCAGCTGCGCTGATCATGAAGGCTTTGGTTTTTACCCTCGGCCAGTTGGCCGAACGTCTGGGTGCCACCGTGAGTGGCTCCGCCGATAAAGTCATCAGTGGTTTGGCCACCTTGCAGGAGGCCGGCCCTGATCAGCTGAGCTTTTTGGCTAATCCGCACTATCGCAAATACCTGCCCGATTGTGCTGCCGGTGCGGTGCTGCTGACGGCGATCGATGCCGAGAATTACAGCGGCAACGCCTTGCTCGTCGCTAATCCGTACCTGGCTTATGCGCAGCTCTCGCACCTGTTCGATCGCAAGCCGCAGGCTGCCGTCGGTGTGCATCCGACCGCGCTGGTGGCGGGCGATGCCCAGGTAGATCCGAGTGCCAGCATTGGTGCATATGCGGTCATTGAGGCGGGTGCACGGGTCGATGCCGGCGTCACAATCGGTGCGCATTGCGTGGTCGGTGCGCGCTCGGTGATCGGCGAGGGTGGTTGGCTCGCACCCCGTGTGACCCTGTATCACGATGTGCGTATCGGCAAACGCGTGGTGATCCAGTCGGGGGCGGTGATCGGTGGTGAGGGCTTCGGCTTTGCCAACGAGAAGGGTGTCTGGCAGAAGATTGCCCAGATCGGCGGGGTGGTGATCGGCGACGATGTTGAAGTCGGTGCCAATACCACCATCGACCGTGGTGCTTTGGCCGATACCTTGATCGGTAACGGGGTCAAGCTGGATAACCAGATCATGATCGCGCACAACGTGCAAATCGGCGACAACACCGCCATGGCTGGCTGTGCGGGTATTTCCGGCAGTACCAAAATTGGCAAGAACTGCATGATCGCCGGTGGCGTTGGGATGGTCGGTCATATCGAGGTCTGTGACGGCGTATTCGTCACTGGCATGACCATGGTGACCCGCTCGATCACTGAGCCGGGCTCTTATTCTTCTGGCACTGCCATGCAGCCTGCTGGCGAGTGGAGGAAGAGTGCAGCGCGCATTCGTCAGTTGGACGACATGGCGCGGCGACTGCAGCAGTTGGAAAAACAACTGGCCGCAGTGACCTCCAGCGGAAATGCCTCATCTGATGCCTGAGCACGCCTACTTCGTGCTCCTCTCTTTTTATTACAGGCTTCTCTGGACATGATGGACATCAACGAAATACGTGAGTACCTGCCGCATCGTTACCCGTTTCTGCTGGTTGATCGGGTAGTGGATTTGGATGTAGAGGGCAAGTGCATTCGTGCCCACAAGAATGTCAGCATCAACGAGCCATTTTTTAACGGGCATTTCCCCCAGCATCCGATCATGCCTGGGGTGTTGATTATCGAGGCCATGGCTCAGGCGGCCGGCATTCTCGGTTTTAAAATGATGGGTTTGAAACCAAGCGACGGAACACTGTATTACTTCGTCGGCTCGGATAAGCTGCGTTTTCGTCAGCCGGTGGTGCCGGGCGATCAGTTGATCCTCGAAGCCCGCCACCTCAGCAACAAGCGCAGTATCTGGAAGTTCGAGTGCAAAGCCAGTGTCGACGGCAAGGAAGTATGTTCGGCTGAAATCATCTGTGCGGAACGCAAACTATGAGTTTGATTGACCCTCGCGCCATCATCGATCCCTCCGCCAAGCTGGCCGACGATGTTGTCGTCGGCCCTTGGTCGATTATTGGGCCTGATGTGGAAATAGGTGAGGGTTCAGTGCTTGGGCCTAATGTGATCATCAAAGGGCCAACCAGAATTGGTAAGCACAATCGGATCTATCAGTTCTCCTCGCTTGGCGAGGACACGCCTGATCGCAAGTACAAGGGTGAGCCGACGCGCCTGGTGATTGGTGATCACAACATCATCCGCGAAGGCGTGACCATGCACCGGGGCACCATTCAGGACCGTGATGAAACCACTGTGGGCGACCACAACCTGATCATGGCCTACGCGCATATCGGACACGACAGCGTAGTCGGCAATCATTGCATTCTGGTCAACAATGTCGCGCTGGCGGGCCATGTGCATATTGGCGACTGGGCGATTCTGTCCGGTTACACCCTGGTTCATCAGTTCTGCCACATCGGTGCGCACAGTTTTGCCGGTATGGGTTCGGCGATTGGAAAAGATGTACCGGCCTATGTGACGGTCTCTGGTAATCCGGCAGAAGCGCGCAGCATGAACTTCGAAGGCTTGCGGCGTCGCGGTTTCAGCGCTGAGTCGATCCAGGCGCTGCGGCGTGCGTACAAAACTGTTTATCGCCAGGGCTTGACCATCGAAGAGGCATTGGCGGAGCTGGTTGAGCCGTCCCTGCAGTTCCCTGAGGTTGCGGTGTTCCGCGACTCTATCCAGGCGTCCAATCGCGGCATCACCCGCTAACTTATGGGGGATCTCTTGCGCGTCGCGCTGGTGGCTGGCGAAGCCTCCGGCGATATCCTCGGTGCCGGCTTGATGCAGGCCTTGAAGGCTCGTCACCCACAGATTGAATTTATCGGCGTTGGCGGCCCGCTCATGCAGGCCGAGGGCCTGAGTCCTTATTTTCCCATGGAGCGCTTGGCGGTAATGGGGTTGGTCGAGGTGCTCGGCCGGCTGCCGGAGTTGCTCGCCCGACGCCGGCGCCTGATCAAAACCCTGATCGACGCCAAGCCTGACGTGTTCATTGGCATCGACGCACCGGATTTCAATTTGGGCCTCGAACTCAAATTGCGCCGTGCCGGGATCAAGACCGTGCACTACGTCAGCCCCTCCGTCTGGGCTTGGCGGCAGAAGCGGGTGCTGAAGATTCGTGACGCCTGCGACCTGATGCTGACCCTGTTTCCGTTTGAGGCGCAATTCTACGACGCCCATCAAGTCCCGGTGCGTTTCGTCGGTCACCCCCTGGCCGATGCAATTCCCCTGCAGGCCGATCGTGCTGGTGCGCGCGAGGTCCTGGACTTGCCGCAAGACGGCGTCGTGGTGGCGTTGTTGCCGGGCAGTCGGGGCGGCGAGGTGGCGCGTCTGGGCGCGCTGTTTCTCGATACTGCGGTGCGTCTGCGTACCCTGCGTCCGGGTATTCGCTTCGTTATGCCGTGCGCCAGCCCCGAGCGTCGGGTGCAGCTGGAGCAGATGTTGGTCGGGCGTGACCTGCCCTTGACCCTGCTCGACGGGCGCTCCCACGATGCACTGGCAGCCTGTGATGCGGTACTGATCGCCTCAGGTACGGCCACTTTGGAAGCCTTGCTGTACAAGCGTCCAATGGTGGTGGCCTACAAGGTCGCGCCACTGACTTACCTGATTCTCAAGCGCCTGGTCAGCAGCGCTTATATCTCGCTGCCGAATTTGTTGGCCCAGCGGCTGTTGGTTCCCGAGTTGATCCAGGATGCGGCCACCCCGGAGGCGCTGGCTCAGGCGTTGGCCCCGCTACTTAATGATGGCGAGGTACAGACCGAAGGTTTCGATGTGATTCATCGTGCCTTGCGTCGCGATGCTTCTGCTCAGGCGGCCGAGGCCGTGCTTGCGCTGATAGGGCGGGTTTGATGCAGCTGGGTCTGGATTTCAGTCAGGTGCAGGAGCTGGTCGCCGGTGTCGATGAAGTGGGCCGTGGCCCGCTGTGCGGCGCAGTGGTGACTGCGGCGGTGATTCTCGATCCGCTGCGGCCGATTAAGGGGCTCAATGACTCGAAGAAGCTCAGTGCTGCGCGGCGCGAGCAATTGTTCGATGAAATCTGCGAGAAGGCCCTGGCCTGGTGCATTGCCCGCGCTGAAGTGGAGGAGATCGACCGCCTGAACATCCTCCATGCGACCATGCTGGCCATGCAGCGTGCGGTCGAAGGGTTGTCTGTGGTGCCGCGACTGGCGTTGATCGACGGCAATCGTTGCCCGATCCTGCAGGTTCCAAGCTCAGCTGTAGTGAAGGGCGACAGCCAAGTGCCGGCGATTGCCGCGGCATCGATTCTGGCCAAGGTCAGCCGCGACCGCGAGATGCAGCTGCTCGATGCGCTGTATCCCGGTTACGGCATCGCCGGGCACAAGGGTTATCCTACGCCGGTGCACCTGGAGGCTCTGCGCCGCCTGGGTCCGACCCCGATTCACCGGCGCTCGTTCGCGCCCGTGCGCGCATTGCTGGGCGAAAGCCCTGAATACTGACACCGGGCCAAGTGTTGTCTGGATGCGAATCAACTGGGTCGCAGGCATTGGGCTAAACCGAGACTCCCCAGTATCAGTCGCACGGGTTGCTTGATCCGGTGATCAGCTCGCCCAGGTGCAGGGGCGCAGGTGGTGTCGAAGGCAGCCGTGCCCGGATAGCTGCATGCGCGTCGAGCAAGGCCCATCAAGCAGGCGCTCATGGCGTGCTAACCAGGTTTGCGCCAGTGCGCCGGGTTTCTCTGCGCGCAGTCCAAGGCGTCGATGCTCAATGTCTGATCGGGTGACCAATACTTGACTAAAATGCTTGGTTATTGCATTGTGTATGCCTGTGTGGCCGGCTTGAGGTTGTTAGTGCAGCCTCCTGGAAGCCGCTAGAGAAATACATGATTTGGCTTGTGTAGTCTGTCGAAGCCGGTGGCCGGTATCCGTGTGGTGCAGGTCCATCAGGCCATGGATGCCACGGGTTGACTGGCAGCAGCCTCTAGAGGGTAGCCGCTTGGCTAATTTAGCCAGCTGCAGGGATAAGTAAAGCGTCCATTTCCGTCATGACTATCACGATGGAGCCGATCAGCCGCCGGACGACAGGCTGATCGGCATTATTTTAAAACGGCCATTAGAGCCGCCTGATTAGTGCAGCACTCATACCGGACGCCATCGGCTCCAGTAGCGAGACTGCAAGCCTGAACTGACTTTGCCGCCAAGGGCCTTCGCCGATTGGCTGCATGACTGAGGTGATACCGTGACTGAGCAAGTCGAAAGCCTTATCAAGCAGGACTACGCAGCTGGATTTCATTCCAATATCGAGTCTGACACCCTGCCGCCTGGCCTGAATGAAGATACCGTACGCTTTATTTCGGCGAAAAAAGGCGAGCCGCAATGGCTATTGGATTGGCGCCTCAAAGCGTTCCGCGCCTGGCTTGAAATGGACGAGCCAACCTGGGCCCATGTGCAATACCCGGAAATCGACTTCCAGGCCATTTCCTACTTTTCCGCACCGAAAAGCATGGCCGACAAACCCAAGAGCCTGGATGAAGTTGATCCAGAGCTGATCGCTACCTACAAAAAACTTGGCATTCCGCTGCATGAGCAGGAAATGCTTGCCGGTGTAGCGGTGGATGCGGTGTTTGATTCGGTTTCGGTGGTCACCACCTACCGTGCCAAGCTGGAAGAAGCCGGAGTGATTTTCTGCCCCATCAGTGAGGCTGTGCATCGCTGCCCCGAGCTGATCCAGAAGTACCTGGGCAGTGTGGTGCCGCAAAAGGACAACTATTACGCCGCACTCAATTCGGCGGTGTTCTCTGACGGCTCCTTTGTCTACATCCCCAAGGGCGTGCGCTGCCCCATGGAGCTGTCCACCTACTTTCGCATCAACGAAATGAACACCGGACAGTTCGAGCGGACCCTGATCATTGCCGAGGATGGCGCCCACGTCAGTTACCTGGAAGGCTGTACTGCGCCGATGCGCGATGAAAATCAGCTGCACGCTGCAGTAGTCGAATTGGTGGCGCTGGATAACGCCACCATCAAATATTCGACGGTGCAGAACTGGTACCCCGGTAATGCCGAGGGTAAGGGGGGCATCTATAACTTCGTGACCAAGCGCGGCATTTGCCACACCAACGCGAAGATTTCCTGGACTCAGGTGGAAACCGGTTCGGCGGTCACCTGGAAGTACCCCAGTTGCATCCTCAAGGGTGACAACAGCGTGGGCGAGTTCTATTCGGTAGCCTTGACCAATAATTTCCAGCAAGCCGACACTGGCACCAAGATGATCCACTTGGGCAAGAACACTCGCTCCACCATCATCGCCAAGGGTATTTCCGCAGGCCGCAGCAACAGCGCCTATCGCGGTCTGGTGCGGATCAATCCGGGGGCTGATGGAGCGCGTAACTATACCCAGTGCGACTCGCTGCTGATTGGCGATCGCTGTGGCGCGCACACCTTTCCTTATATCGAAAGTAAAAACCCTACGGCGGTGGTTGAGCACGAAGCGACCACGTCCAAGGTCAGCGATGATCAAATGTTTCTCTGTCAGCAGCGCGGACTGGACGCCGAGAAGGCTATTTCGATGATCGTAAACGGCTTTTGCCGTGATGTGTTCAAGGAGTTGCCGATGGAGTTTGCGGTAGAGGCTGGCAAGTTGCTGGAAGTCAGTCTCGAAGGTTCAGTGGGTTGACCTGAACACGTTACAACGGCCTTGAATGCCCCCAATTCATGCAGATATCAGGCATTAAATATGTTATCAGTCAAAGACTTACACGCAAAAGTTGAAGGCCTTGAAATTCTCAAGGGTCTTGCTATCGAGATCAAGCCAGGCGAAGTGCATGCCATCATGGGACCCAATGGTTCCGGCAAAAGCACCCTGGGCAATGTGCTCTCGGGGCGCCCGGGCTACGAAGCCACTGCGGGCGTTATCACCTTCAAGGGCCATGACTTGCTGGCCATGAGCACCGAAGAGCGGGCCCGCGAGGGCTTGTTTCTGGCCTTCCAGTACCCGGTGGAAATTCCCGGTGTGAGCAATATGGAATTTCTCAAGGTGGCGCTGGATGCCAAGCGCAAGCACGCCGGCCTGCCTGCGCTGTCGGCGGTCGAGTTTATGAAGCTGGCCCGGGCCACCAGTCAGCGAGTGGATCTGGATGCGAGCTTTTTGAAGCGCGGGGTGAACGAAGGTTTTTCCGGCGGCGAGAAAAAGCGCAACGAGATCATGCAGATGATGCTGCTTGAGCCTGATTTGTGCATTCTCGACGAAACCGACTCGGGGCTGGATATCGATGCCCTGCAATTGGTCGCCGAAGGCGTCAATAGCATGCGTGACGGCCAGCGCAGTTTCATCGTAGTGACCCACTACCAGCGTCTGCTGGACTACATCGTGCCGGATTACGTGCATGTGCTGGCGGATGGCCGTATCGTCAAATCCGGCGACAAGAGTCTGGCTCTCGAATTGGAAGCCAAAGGCTACAGCTGGTTGGAAAACGGGGTCGCCTGAAATCATGACTGACTTTCAAAAGCACGCCATCACCTTGGCCGCCGAGCAAGATACCCCGGCTTGGCTGGCCGCCCTGCGCCAACAGGGTGCCGCCGATTGGACGGCGGCTACCTGGCCAGGGCGTAAAACCGAACTATGGCAGAACACCTCGCTGGCTCCCCTACAGGCCAGTGGTCCGGTTCGTTGGGCCACGGCGGTCACCAACGACTGGCAGGCCAGTGTTGAAGTCATGCCGCTGGATGCCACTCGCCTGGTGTTCATCAACGGTCAGTTCGCTGCCGAGCATTCCAGCCCATTGCCGGAAGGGGTGGTGCGCTTTGCCGATGCCAATGCTGCGCAGCAGCAGTTGATCGAACAGCATCTGGGCCAAGTGGTCGATGTTCAGCGGCACCTGTTTGCTGCCCTGAGCAACGCCTGGCTAGCCGACGGGATTCTGCTGCAGGTGGGTAAGGGTCAGACACTCGACAAGCCAGTGTATATCCTCAATGTCTCGACGCCCGAGGCGCAACCCGCAGTCAGTAATCAGCGCGTGTTGTTGGTGCTGGAAGACGGCAGCCAGGCGGAAATAATCGAGCATTATGTTTCCAGCGCTGCGCAACAGAATGGCTTCGTCAATTGTCTGACCGAGATAGTGGTGGGCGCCAATGCCCGGCTGCAGCATTACCGCATCAACCTGGAGCAGGAAGACCTGCTGCATGTTGGTGGCGTGCATGTGAACCTGCAGCGCGACGCGCATTTTTACGGTTTCACCCTGGCCCAGGGTGGGCGCCTGAAACGCATCGACTACCAGGTCAACCACCGTGGCCCGGGCGCGCACCTGGAGCTGCATGGCGTCTATCTGCCGCGCAACAAACAGCAGATCGACTACCACACCAACGTCGAGCATTGCGTGCCACATTGCACCACGCGTGAAATTTTCCGCGGCATTATTGGCGACTCGGCCAGGGCGGTGTTCAACGGGCGTATTCATATTTATCCCCAGGCCCAGAAGACCCTGGCCGAGCTCAGCAACAAGAACCTGCTGACCTCGCGCAGCGCCGAGGTTTACACCAAGCCGGAGTTGGAAATCTACGCCGACGATGTGCGCTGCGCCCATGGTGCAACCATCACCCAGCTCGATCAGACCTCGCTGTTTTACCTGCAGAGCCGCGGGCTGTCCCATGCCGAGGCCATGAGTATGCTCAGTTTCGGGTTTATCAATGAGCTGCTTAACCAGGTGCCGGAGCCGGCGGTTCAGGCGTATTTGCGCCCGCGTATCGCCACTCTACTCGGCCGTGAAGCAGCCCATCTGGAGCAACTGAACGATGAGTGAGCACGCGCTGCACCCTCTACCGAGCTTTGACGCAGAACGGGTCCGCCTGGATTTCCCGATTCTGCACCAACAGGTCAACGGTCATCCGCTGGTGTACCTGGACAATGCCGCCACCACGCAAAAGCCCGAGGTGGTGATTCAGGCTATCGTCGATTATTACCGCCAGGACAACAGCAATGTGCACCGTGGCGCTCACGCCCTGGCCGAGCGCGCTACCGAGAAATTCGAGGCGGCGCGTGGCAAGGTCGCCGGTTTGCTCAATGCGCCGCACAGCCGGCAGATCATCTGGACCCGCGGCACCACCGAGGGCATCAATCTGGTGGCCGCCAGTTGGGGGCGCAGTCAGTTGCAGGCCGGCGACCGGATTCTGGTCTCAGCCATGGAGCATCACTCCAATATCGTGCCCTGGCAGATGATTGCCGCCGAACGCGGTGCCACGGTCGAGGCGATTCCGGTGGATGCCAGCGGTACGCTGAACATGGCCGCTTTTGCCGAGATGCTTGACGAGCGCGTGCGCATGGTCGCCTGTGCGCAGGTGTCCAACGCGCTGGGCAGTATCAACCCAGTTGAAGATATCGTGCGCATGGCCCATGCCGTCGGTGCGCTGTGCCTGATCGACGGCGCTCAGGCCATCAGCCATTGGCCGGTGGATGTACAGGCGCTGGACTGCGACTTTTACGTGTTTTCTGCCCACAAGCTGTTTGGCCCCACCGGGCTGGGCGTGCTGTATGGCAAGGCCCACTTGTTGGAAAGCATGCCGCCATACCAGGGTGGCGGTGAGATGATCGAGTCGGTGAGTTTTGCCGGCACCACCTTCAATCAGCTGCCTTACAAGTTTGAAGCCGGCACCCCGGATATTGCCGGAGTGATTGGGCTCGGTGCAGCCGTTGATTATGTGCAAAGCCTTGACCGCGTAGCCGCGGCGGCGCACGAACAGGCTTTGCTGGCCTATGCCGAGGAGCGCGCCAAGGCTACGCCGGGCCTGCGTCTGGTAGGCACGGCCACGCACAAGGCCGCGGTCATGAGCTTTGTGCTGGAGGGCGCGCATCCGCACGATGTGGGTATGTTGCTCGATCAGCAGGGCGTGGCCGTGCGTACCGGTAGCCACTGCGCGCAACCGATCATGGAGCAGTTCGGCATCCCCGGCACCGTGCGCGCCAGCTTCAGTATCTACAACACCTTTGCCGATGTGGATCGACTATTCGAAGCCCTGGCCAAGGTCAGGCAGTTCCTGTAGTCAATGAGTTTCCATACAAGGTCAGACAGTTTTTCAGGAGTCATGGCATGAGCGTTGAATCCTTCGATCCGAGCCTTCAGGTGGTCACCGTCACCCCGGCCGCGCTGCAACACCTGCGCCGTCAACTGGGTAATCAGGCGGGCAAGGCGGTGCGGGTCAGCGTGAAGAAAAGCGGCTGCACCGGTTTTATGTATGTGCTCGATATGGTCGAGCAGGCCGGCGAGCATGACCTGCATTACCGTCTGGATGAGCAGATCGAATTGCTCATTGATCGCGACAGCTTGCCGGTGCTCTCCGGCACGCAAATTGATCTGGTCAGGGAAGGCGTCAATAACCAGATCAGGTTCATCAACCCTAACGTCAAAGACCAATGTGGTTGCGGCGAAAGCTTCAGTGTGAGTTAAGAAATGGAACGACGTATGGTGGTTGCGCAGGCCGATTGCCCTGGGCGCCGGGTCCCCGATGGCACACCGCTGACCATTCCTAAAGACACCTTTGTGACCATCACCCAGTCGCTGGGCGGTAACTACACGGTGACTTATAAGGGCCAGATGGTTCGGATTGATGGCACCGACGCGGCCAATATAGGTCTGGAGCCGGAACTGCTGAGTTTCCCCGCGCCGACCGATGAACTGATCCGTGAAGAGCAGGTGTGGGAAGCCTTGCGCACCGTGTTCGACCCGGAAATACCGGTGGATCTGGTCAACCTCGGGTTGATCTATGCGGTTGAAATCGATCAGCCTGCCAAACGCGTTGATATCCGCATGACCCTGACGGCCCCGGCCTGTGGCATGGGCCCGGTGCTGGTCGGTGATGTCGAGTATCGGGTGCGCCTGGTGCCCAATGTCGCAACGGTCAAGGTCGAGCTGGTCTTCGATCCGGCCTGGAATCGCGAAATGATGAGCGAGGAAGCGCAGCTCGAAACCGGGATGTTCTTTTGAAGATGCCAGGGTTGCAGGCGTACAGTTTGCGAGGGCCAAGGGTATGAGTCAGTTCGGCACCCAGATCAGTAGCGATGACATTATCGAGACACTGTCTTTTTTCGATGACTGGGAAGATCGCTACAAATACATCATCGACCTGGGCCGCGAGCTGCCGCCGCTGGATGCTGCCCAGCGCACCGATGAGCATCTGGTGCGCGGCTGCCAGAGCCAGGTCTGGCTGGTCAGCCAGCAGCGCGATGATCGGTTGTTCTTCGATGCAGATAGCGATGCTTTTATCGTCAAGGGCCTGCTGGCCGTGGTGTTGGCTGCCTATAACGGCAAGCGCGCGGCCGACATCCGCGATTTCGATATCGAGCACTATTTCGAGCAGTTAAACCTGATCAAGCACCTCAGCGTCACCCGCGGCAATGGCCTGCGGGCCATGGTCCAGCGCATCCAGGCGACCGCCGTCGCGGCCCTCTAGCCGCGTGTCGAGGCTGGCGCGCGGCTACAAAACTGTGCGTAAACAGACGCCGGCCGGGCCCGCTAACTGAGTGGTCAGTTGGTCGCTGGTCAGGTCGACGGCCCCCTGCAGCATCTCATTCCCAGCGCCGACTCATTGCGCTCGCTGCTGTGCTCATCGATAAGGGTCAACCCCCAGTCAGTGTCGCAGAGGTTGCTGAGCTGCTGACGAATCCCTGTCAGGTTCAAGAGCGCTGGTAATAGCCAGCACTTGAACTCCGCCAGTTATCGCTGCGAACGGCTCGCGGTGGGCAGTCGGCTCTGCGCTTGCAGCTTGGCGCCGCGAAGGCTGTACAATCAGCGCCCTGTCGATTTTGTGTTTTGTATGGAACTGCCATGACTGCTTCGTTCGTCCACCTGCGTCTGCACACCGAATTCTCCCTGGTCGATGGTCTGGTGCGGGTCAAGCCGTTGATCAAGGCTGTGACGAGCGCAGGTATGCCGGCGGTGGCGGTCACCGACATGAGCAACATGTGCTCGCTGGTGAAGTTCTACAAGGCGGCCATGGGCGGCGGTATCAAACCCATCTGTGGCGCCGACATCTGGCTGGCCAGTGCCGACGAAGACGGCCCGCTTTCGCGCCTGACCTTGCTGGCCACCAATGCCAAGGGTTACCGCAACCTGACCGAGCTGGTCTCGCGCGGCTGGACCGAAGGGCAAAGCAACGATCAGGTCATTATTCAGCGTGACTGGGTCAAGGCCGCCGCTGAAGGTTTGATCGCGCTGTCCGGCTCCAAGGAAGGCGAAGTCGGCCATGCCCTGCTCAACGGCGAACCGGCCGAAGCCGAGGCGTTGCTGCGTGAATGGCTCGAGGTGTTTCCCCAGCGCTTCTACCTGGAAGTGCAGCGCACCAACCGGGTCAACGACGAAGAGCATCTTCACCTGGCCGTCGCATTAGCCGCCAAGGTTGGGGCGTCGCTGGTGGCGACCAACGATGTACGTTTCCTCAAGCAGGATGATTTCGCCGCCCACGAAACCCGGGTGTGCATCGGCGAAGGTCGCAGCCTGGACGATCCGCGGCGTCTGCGCACTTACTCCGATCAGCAGTACCTGAAGACCCCGGAAGAAATGGCCGAGCTGTTCAGCGACTTGCCGGAGGCGCTGGAAAACACCGTGGAGATCGCCCGGCGCTGCAATATCGAAGTGCAGATGGGTAAATACTTCCTGCCCGATTTCCCGGTGCCGGCCGGCATGACCATGGATGAGTACTTTCGCAAGGTCTCCTTCGATGGTCTTGATGAGCGCTTGGCCGTACTGCTACCCAAGGACACGCCGGACTACGACGCGAAGAAGCAGGTTTACATTGACCGGTTGAATTTCGAGCTGGATATCATCATCCAGATGGGCTTCCCCGGTTACTTCCTGATCGTAATGGACTTTATCAAGTGGGCGAAAAGCAACGGCGTACCGGTCGGCCCTGGTCGTGGGTCGGGTGCCGGTTCGTTGGTGGCCTATGTGCAGAAGATCACCGACCTCGACCCGCTGGCCTATGACTTGCTGTTTGAGCGCTTCCTCAATCCGGAACGGGTGTCCATGCCCGACTTCGATGTCGACTTCTGTATGGATGGCCGCGACCGGGTCATCGATTACGTGGCCGAGAAATACGGACGCAACGCGGTCAGCCAGATCATCACCTTCGGCACCATGGCGGCCAAGGCGGTGGTGCGCGATGTGGCGCGGGCCCAGGGCAAGTCCTACGGCCTGGCCGACCGCCTGTCGAAGATGATTCCCTTCGAAGTCGGCATGACCCTTGAAAAAGCCTACGAGATGGAGGAACCGCTGCGCGACTTCCTCAAGGTCGACGAAGACGCCCGGGAAATCTGGGAAATGTCGCGCAAGCTCGAGGGCATCACCCGTGGCACCGGCAAGCACGCCGGCGGGGTGGTCATCGCGCCGACCAAGCTCACTGACTTCTCGCCGATTGCCTGCGATGAAGAGGGCGGCGGCCTGGTCACTCAGTTCGACAAGGACGATGTGGAAACCGCGGGTCTGGTGAAGTTCGACTTCCTCGGCCTGCGCACCCTGACCATCATCAAATGGGCGATGGAGACGATCAACCGCGAGCAGGCCAAGCAGGGTCTGCCGGATCTGAACATCGACTTTATTCCGCTGGACGACAAGCCGACCTACCAGATGCTGCAGAAGGCCGAGACCACTGCGGTGTTCCAGCTCGAGTCGCGCGGCATGAAAGAGCTGATCAAGAAGCTCAAGCCGGACTGCCTGGAGGACATGATCGCTCTGGTGGCGTTGTTCCGTCCGGGTCCGCTGCAGTCGGGCATGGTGGACGACTTCATCAACCGCAAGCACGGTCGCGAGCCGATTTCCTACCCGCATCAGGACTATCAATACGCGGGGCTGGAACCGGTACTCAAGCCGACCTACGGCATCATCCTGTATCAGGAACAGGTGATGCAGATCGCCCAGGTGATGGCCGGCTACACCCTCGGCGGTGCGGACATGCTGCGCCGCGCCATGGGTAAGAAAAAGCCCGAAGAGATGGCCAAGCAGCGCGGCGGCTTTATCGAAGGCTGCACCAATAACGGCATCGATGCGAACCTGTCGGGCAACATCTTCGATCTGGTGGAGAAATTCGCCGGTTATGGTTTCAACAAGTCGCACTCGGCGGCCTATGGGCTGCTCTCTTACCAGACTGCCTGGCTCAAGGCGCACCACTCAGCGGCCTTCATGGCCGCAGTTCTGTCCGCGGATATGCACAACACCGACAAGGTCGTGACCTTGATCGAGGAGTGCCGCAGCATGAAGCTGCGTCTCGATGCGCCAGATGTGAACATTTCCGAATTCAAGTTCACGGTTACCGGTGGCGGCTGGATCGTCTACGGCCTGGGGGCGATCAAGGGCGTCGGTGAGGGGCCCGTCGAGGCCATCGTCGAGTCGCGCAAAGAGGGTCCGTTCAAGGATCTGTTCGACTTCTGTTCGCGCGTCGACCTCAAGCGCATCAACAAGCGCACCCTGGACGCGCTGATTCGTGGCGGTGCCCTGGATCGCCTGGGGCCGTACTTCCACGAAGAAATAAAAGCCTACAAGGCCAATATCGATCGTAACCGCGCGGTGCTATTGGCGGCGATGGAGGAGGCGGTGCAGGCGGCTGAGCAGACTGCGCGCAGCCATGACAGTGGCCATATGGACCTGTTCGGCGGGGTGTTCGCCGATACCGAGGCTGATGTCTACGTCAATCACCTGAAGGCCCGTGAGCTGTCGCTTAAAGAGCGCCTCAAGGGTGAGAAAGACACCCTCGGCCTGTACCTGACCGGGCACCCGATCGACGAGTATGAGGGCGAGGTGCGGCGTTTTGCCCGTCAGCGCATTATCGATCTCAAACCGGCGCGTGGCGATCAGACGATTGCCGGCTTGATCGTTAACCTGCGGGTGATGAAGAACAAGAAGGGCGACAAGATGGGGTTTATCACCCTGGACGACCGCTCTGGTCGCATCGAGGCATCGCTGTTCGCCGAAGCCTTTGCCAGCAATCAGGCGCTGTTGCAGAGCGATGCGCTGGTGGTGGTCGAGGGCGAGGTGAGCAACGATGATTTTTCCGGTGGTCTGCGCTTGCGGGCCAAGCGGGTGATGAGCCTGGAGGAAGCGCGCACCGGGCTGGCCGATAGCCTGCGTCTGAAGATTTCCAGCAGCGCCTTGAAGGGCGATCGTCTGCGCTGGCTGGCGGATCTGTGCAAGCGCCATCGCGGCGCCTGCCCGATTACCCTGGAGTACACCGGTGAAGAGGCGCGTGCCATGTTGCAGTTCGGCGAAGGCTGGAGAATCGATCCGGCGGACAGTCTGATTCAGGCATTGCGTGACCAGTTCGGGCGAGACAACGTCTTTCTGCATTACCGCTGATTTGTGAGGCCCCTGGCTTCATGTGTTGGTTGCGGCACTTGTGGCGGAAATTGTGAGTGAATCACCGGGTTTCGGTGACTTTTATCCACGTCCAAGTGTCGACCTGAATGCGCCTGTTCCTATAAGGTAGGCGCGAAACGGATACAGCTCCCCGGCCGCATGGCCGTCGACGCAAGACGGATGACTATGAACCCGAATTTTCTCGATTTCGAACAGCCGATCGCCGACCTGCAAGCCAAGATCGAAGAGCTTCGCCTGGTCGGTAACGACAACTCGCTGAACCTAGGCGATGAGATCGCCCGCCTGCAGGACAAGAGCAGTGCTCTGACCGAAAGCATTTTCGGTAACCTGAGCAGCTGGCAGATTGCCCAACTCGCCCGTCACCCGCGCCGGCCTTATACCCTGGATTACCTGCAGCATATTTTCACCGAGTTCGACGAGCTGCACGGTGATCGGCATTTCTCCGACGACCCAGCGATAGTTGGCGGCGTAGCGCGCCTGGACGGTGAGCCGGTGATGGTCATCGGTCACCAGAAGGGCCGCGAGGTGCGCGAGAAAGTTCGCCGCAACTTCGGCATGCCGCGTCCGGAAGGCTACCGCAAAGCCTGTCGCCTGATGGAAATGGCCGAGCGCTTCAAAATGCCGATCCTGACCTTTATCGACACCCCGGGTGCCTACCCGGGGATTGACGCTGAAGAGCGCGGGCAGAGTGAGGCGATTGCCTGGAACCTGCGGGTCATGGCGCGTCTGAAAACCCCGATCATCGCCACCGTGATTGGTGAGGGTGGTTCCGGCGGCGCGCTGGCGATCGGTGTGTGCGATCAGCTGAATATGCTGCAGTACTCGACCTACGCGGTGATCTCGCCGGAAGGTTGCGCCTCGATTCTGTGGAAAACTGCAGACAAGGCCCCGGATGCCGCAGAGGCCATGGGTATTACGGCTGAGCGCTTGAAAGGCCTGGGCATTGTCGATCAGGTGATTGGTGAACCATTGGGCGGTGCCCATCGTGATCCGGTCGCTGCGGCTGAATCGGTTCGTCAAGAACTGGCTGCGCAATTGGCCATGCTGCGCAAGTTCGACACGGCTGAACTGCTGGCCCGTCGCTACGAGCGACTGATGAGCTACGGCATCGCCTGACGGCTGCGCTAGGATGGGCGAGTATTTCGCCTGTCCTGGGTCTGTGTTGGGGCGGGTGGATCGCCGCCTGCCCCGTCCAGTTTGAAAGTGTGCCTATGTCTCTCGAATCCCGCGTGTTGAAAGCGTTGCTCCCCTGGCGCAATGCACCGGCTTGGCGCATTGCGCTTTCCGGTGGCCTGGATTCAACTGTGCTGCTGCATCTCCTGGCCCGCCTCGCGCAACGCGAAGCGTTACCGCCGCTTTGCGCTATTCATATTCATCATGGCCTGCAAGCGCTTGCCGATAGCTGGCCGGCGGCTTGCCGTCGTTTGTGTGATGAGCTGGGTGTGCCGCTGCAGGTGGATTATGTGCAGGTGCAGCCGGGCGCCAGTATCGAGCGCGCTGCGCGGCAGGCACGCTATGCGGCTTTTAGTGCACGGCTTGCTTCTGGTGAGGTTTTGCTGGCAGCGCAGCACCGCGATGATCAGGCAGAAACCTTGCTGTTTCGCCTGTTGCGCGGTGCTGGTGTGCAGGGCCTGGCGGCGATGCGATCGAGTCGTCCGCTGGGTGCTGGTTTCCTGCTACGGCCGTTACTGCGGTGTTCTCGCGCCGAGTTGCAGGCCTATGCCGACGAGCACCAGCTGCGCTGGGTAGAGGACCCGTCGAATGCCGATAGCCGCTTTTCGCGCAATTACCTGCGCCATGAGGTCTTGCCGCTTCTAGCCGAGCGCTGGCCGCAGGCGACGGCCAGTCTTGCCCGGGCCGCCGAGCACTTGGGCGAGGCAGGGCAGTTGCTCGATGAGCTGGCGCAGCAGGACCTGCAGGCGGCGCAGGTGCCTGGCGAGTTTTCCTGGCTCACGCTGCCGAGCCTGGCACTGACACCGTTGTTGGGGTTGAGCGATGCCCGTCAACGCAATGCCTTGCGCTACTGGTTGCGTAATCTGACCCCGATGCCGGACAGCGAGCATTGGGCGGGCTGGCAGGCGCTGCGCGATGCGGCGGGTAACGCCGTCCCGATCTGGCGCTTGGCGGCAGGTGAGCTGCGCCGATCCGACCAACGGTTGTGGTGGCTCAGTGGTGACTGGTTGTGCGTGCCACAAGCCCCTGCGGTTCGGCTCAGCCCAGGGTGCTGGTTACCGTTGGCAGGCAATGGTTATGCGCGCATCGATGGCCAGTTGCCTGGCGGCGACTGGCGCTTGGCTTATCGTCAGGGCGGCGAGGTGATGAGCCTGCCCGGGCGCGGTCATCGCGATTTGAAGCGTTTGCTCAATGAGCGGCAGGTGCCGGCATTTGTCCGTTCGCGCCTGCCCTTGCTGCTGTGCAATGGCGAGTTGCGGGGTGTGGCCAATCTTCCTGGGCTGGACGGTTCAGGTGCCGGGCAGTGGCAGCTGAGTTGGCAGCCACCAATCAATGATCAAGGTTTGAGCTGCTAAGGCCTTTCCGGTAGACTACGCTCCCGTCTTACTAGAGCTTTTGCAGACCCCTTTTCGTCAAGAGAATGGAGTCGGCAACAGCTTGCCAATTACGGCTTGTTCGTGATTGTGGCTTCGGCCTTCCTTCGCTTTTCCCGGCGGCGCTGACCGCCTAAACGCAGACTTCTAGGGTTTTTCATGACGCGCTTCATCTTCGTCACGGGTGGTGTTGTTTCTTCATTGGGGAAAGGCATTGCCTCGGCTTCATTGGCGGCTATCCTGGAGGCGCGGGGCCTGAAGGTCACGATGCTCAAGCTGGATCCCTATATCAACGTCGATCCGGGCACCATGAGCCCGTTCCAGCACGGTGAGGTGTTCGTCACCCACGACGGTGCTGAGACCGACCTTGATTTGGGCCATTACGAGCGCTTCATTCGTACGACCATGACCCAGGACAATAACTTCACCACAGGCCGTGTTTACGAGCATGTGCTGCGCAAAGAGCGCCGTGGTGATTACCTGGGCGCGACCATTCAGGTCATCCCGCACATCACCGATGAAATCAAGCGCCGCATCATCAAGGGTGCCGGCAATGCCGACGTGGCGATGGTCGAGATCGGCGGCACGGTGGGTGACATCGAGTCGCAGCCGTTCCTCGAGGCCATCCGTCAGTTGCGTGTTGAAGTAGGCGCCAAGCGCGCCATGCTCATGCACTTGACCCTGGTGCCTTACATCGCCACAGCCGGCGAGACCAAGACCAAGCCGACCCAGCATTCGGTCAAGGAATTGCGCTCCATTGGCTTGCAGCCAGACGTGCTGATTTGCCGCTCCGACCATCCGGTGGATATCTCTTCGCGGCGCAAGATCGCTCTGTTCACCAACGTTGAAGAGCGTGCGGTTATTTCCCTCGAAGATGTCGATACCATTTACAAGATCCCGGGTGTGTTGCATGCCCAGGGTCTGGATGACTTCGTCATCGAGCGCTTCGGTCTGGAGTGCGGCGGTGCCGATCTGTCCGAGTGGGAGCGGGTGGTCGACGCCAAGCTGAATCCGGAGCACGAAGTCACCATCGCCATGGTCGGCAAGTACATGGAGCTGCTGGATGCCTACAAGTCGCTGATCGAAGCGATGAGCCATGCCGGCATCCAGAACCGCACCAAGGTCAACCTGCGTTATATCGACTCCGAAGACATCGAGAACAAAGGCACTGCACTGCTCGACGGTGTGGATGCCATTCTGGTGCCTGGCGGCTTCGGCCTGCGCGGCGTGGAAGGCAAGATCCAGACTGTGCAGTACGCCCGTGAGAACAAGATTCCCTACCTGGGTATTTGCCTCGGCATGCAGGTTGCGGTGATCGAGTTCGCCCGCAACGTATTGGGCTGGAGTGATGCCAACTCCACCGAGTTCGACACCGCCAGCACTCATCCGGTAGTGGGTTTGATCACCGAATGGCAGGACGCCGCCGGGGTCACCGAACAGCGCAGCAATGCCTCCGACCTGGGTGGCACCATGCGTCTAGGGGCGCAGGATTGTCAGTTGCTCAGCGGCTCGCAAGTGCATCAGTGTTACGGCAAAGACGTTATCGTCGAGCGTCATCGCCATCGCTATGAAGTGAACAACAACCTGCTACCGCAGCTGATCGAGGCTGGCCTCAAGGTCACCGGGCGTTCCGCTGACGGCGCTCTGGTCGAAGTGGTGGAGGCGGCTGATCATCCATGGTTCGTTGCTTGCCAATTCCACCCTGAATTTACGTCTACCCCGCGCGACGGTCACCCGTTGTTTAGTGGTTTCGTGAGTGCCGCACTGGCGCAGCACGCGAAGAAGGCATAAGGACATGACCCAGAAGATCGTGAGTCAGAAGACCATCAGAGTCGGTGGCATCGAGATCGCCAATGACAAGCCATTCGTATTGTTCGGTGGCATCAATGTCATCGAATCGCGCGACCTTGCCATGCGTGCGTGTGAAGAATATGTGCGGGTTACCGAGAAGCTGGGTATTCCCTTCGTATTCAAGGCCAGTTTCGACAAGGCCAACCGCTCCTCGATCAGCTCCTTCCGCGGCCCCGGCCTGGAAGAGGGTATGAAGATCTTCGAGGAAGTGAAGAAAACTTTCGGCGTGCCACTGATTACCGACGTCCACGAGCCGCAGCAGGCTGCGCCAGTGGCGCAGGTGTGCGACATCATCCAGTTGCCGGCGTTTCTCTCGCGGCAGACCGACCTGGTGGTGGCCATGGCCAAGACCGGTGCGGTGATCAATATCAAAAAAGCCCAGTTCCTCGCGCCTCATGAGATGAAGCATATCCTGGCCAAGTGCGTCGAGGCCGGCAACGATCAGTTAATCCTCTGCGAGCGCGGCAGCTCCTTCGGGTACAACAATCTGGTGGTGGACATGCTCGGTTTCGGCATCATGAAGCAGACCGGCTACCCGGTGTTCTTCGATGTCACCCATGCCTTGCAGATGCCGGGTGGGCGTGCCGACTCGGCCGGTGGCCGGCGGGCTCAGGTCACTGACCTGGCCAAGGCTGGCATGAGCCAGGGCCTGGCGGGTCTGTTTCTTGAGGCCCATCCGGACCCGGATAATGCCAAGTGCGATGGCCCTTGTGCCCTGCGCCTGGACAAGCTGGAACCCTTCCTTACTCAGCTCAAGCAGCTGGATGACCTGATCAAGAGTTTTGCGCCGATTGAGACTGCCTGACGCGTAAATGCTGCGGTAAGGTGAATTTTGTATACAATCCTGCTTTAAATTTGCTACAAGTTCTGCGTCTGAATACGTGCTGGCGCGCGCTGGGTGAACAACCCGGTGCTCGCTTTCTCGTCAACTTTTTGGAGTGCTACACGCAATGGCAAAGATCGTCGACATCAAAGGCCGTGAGGTTCTCGACTCCCGTGGCAACCCGACAGTGGAAGCCGATGTGATTCTCGATAACGGTATCATCGGCAGTGCTTGCGCGCCGTCCGGTGCTTCCACCGGTTCGCGCGAAGCGCTGGAACTGCGTGATGGCGACAAGAGCCGTTATATGGGCAAGGGTGTACTCAAGGCCGTGGCCAACATTAACGGTCCGATTCGTGAGCTGCTGCTGGGCACTGATCCGCTCGATCAGCAAGCCCTAGACCGCGCGATGATCGCCCTCGACGGTACTGAGAACAAAGCCACCCTAGGCGCCAACGCCATTCTCGCGGTGTCCCTGGCCGCTGCCAAAGCTGCCGCCCAGGACAACGACCTGCCGCTGTACGCGCACATTGCCAACCTCAATGGCACGCCGGGCGTTTACTCCATGCCAGTGCCGATGATGAACATCATCAATGGTGGCGAGCATGCCGACAACAATGTCGACATCCAGGAGTTCATGGTTCAGCCGGTAGGCGCCAAAACCTTCGCCGAAGCGCTGCGTATGGGCACCGAGATCTTCCATCACCTCAAGGCTGTGCTCAAGGCCCGTGGTTTGAGCACCTCGGTGGGTGATGAAGGTGGCTTTGCGCCGAACCTGACCTCCAACGAAGACGCCCTGGCAGCGATTGTCGAAGCCGTGGCCAATGCCGGCTACAAGTTGGGTGATGACGTCACCTTGGCATTGGATTGTGCTTCCAGCGAGTTCTTCGCCGATGGCAAGTACGACCTGGCCGGTGAAGGCAAGGTGTTCGATGCCGCAGGGTTTAGCGATTACCTGGCCGGCTTGGCTGAGCGCTATCCGATCATCTCCATCGAAGATGGCATGGACGAGTCCGACTGGGCTGGCTGGAAGGTCCACACCGACAAGCTTGGCAGCAAGATGCAACTGGTCGGCGACGACCTGTTCGTGACCAACACCAAGATCCTCAAGGAGGGTATCGACAAGGGCATCGCCAACTCGATCCTGATCAAGTTCAACCAGATCGGCACCCTGACCGAGACCCTTGAAGCGATCCAGATGGCCAAGGCTGCCGGCTACAGTGTTGTGATTTCGCACCGCAGCGGCGAAACCGAAGACTCGACTATCGCCGACCTGGCTGTGGGCACTGCTGCCGGCCAGATCAAGACCGGCTCGCTGTGCCGCTCTGATCGGGTTTCCAAGTACAACCAACTGCTGCGCATTGAAGAGCAGTTGGCCGGCAAGGCGCCGTATCGCGGCCGTGGCGAGTTCCGCGGCTGAAAACTGCTGCGCTCGATATTTTCTCAGCCTCTGAAAACTACCGCGGGCTCCGCTCGCGGCATTTTCGCTGAGCGGTCTAGTCATGGTAAAAGAGGGGCGGCGCGAGTCGCCCCTCTTTTTGTTCGGATGCTTTTACTGTCATGCGTAGTCCTTATTGGTTGTTAGTCGTCCTGATCCTGCTGCTGGTTGGCTTGCAGTATCGCCTGTGGGTGGGTGATGGCAGCCTGGCGCAGGTCACCGACCTGAAGCATCAGATTGCCGAACAGCAAGGTGAAAATCAGCGCCTGCTGGAGCGCAATCGTATTCTCGAGGCGGAAGTCATGGAGTTGAAAAAAGGTATGGAAACCGTCGAAGAGCGTGCGCGTCATGAGCTAGGCATGGTCAAAGAGGGCGAGACGCTCTACCAATTGACCGAATAAAAAGCAACCGACCGAATAACCATCCGCTGACCGAGTGACAAGCAGTTAACCGAATGACTACCTGCACATTGCCACACTTCTGGGCCTTGATCCCCGCCGCCGGGGTTGGCAGCCGCATGCGTGCCGACCGGCCCAAGCAGTACCTGGAGTTGGCTGGTCAGACCATTTTGGAACACACACTGGCCTGCTTTCTCGATCACCCGCAGTTGCAGGGTGTGGTGGTCAGTCTGGCGCCCGATGATCCCTACTGGCCGACCCTGGTGTGTGCCCACGACTCGCGAGTCGTTCGTGCAGAGGGAGGTCGTGAACGTGCGGATTCGGTGCTTAATGGTTTGCAACGTCTGGGTGAGTTGGGTGCTCAGGATGGCGACTGGGTGTTGGTGCATGATGCGGCGCGGCCCAATCTGGCGCGTTCGGATCTGGATCTGCTGCTCGCGGAGCTGGCCGATGATCCGGTAGGTGGTCTGCTCGCGGTGCCGGCGCGCGACACCTTGAAGCGTACCGGGCCTGATGGGCGGGTGCTGGAAACTGTTGATCGGGCGCTTATCTGGCAAGCTTATACGCCGCAGATGTTCCGTCTTGGCCTGCTGCGTCGCGCGCTGGCGCAGGCGCTGGCTGCAGAGGTGGCGATCACTGACGAGGCATCGGCTATCGAATGGCTGGGGCAAGCGCCGCGCTTGATCGAGGGGCGTGCGGATAATCTTAAAGTGACCCGCCCCGAAGACTTGCAGGGGTTAGCCAGGCTCTGGCACACCGGGCGCTAGTCTGCCAGCGCGTGAATGCACCGGCAGATTAGCCTGTTTCTAGTTGATCCGCGCTTTACTGATCGTGCGCTCCAGCACGGTAGCGAGCTTGTCGAGTGAGCCATCAATCGCCTGATTCAGGGTGTCGGCATTGTGCGAGACGGAGATCGGGTCTCGGCCTTTGGGGCGTGCTTCGATCTGGCAGCGCTTATCCAGAGTGCCGCCTTTATGGCTATTCTCGTCACTCAAATGAATTTCGATACGGGTCAGATGGTCCTCGAAGCGCTGCATCTTTTGCCCTATATGCTCGCGAATTTCGGTCATCTGGGCGAGTGAAGTCTCGATATGGTTGTCACTGTTGACCAGTATTTGCATAGCGTTTTCCTCCGGTTGCACTGAACGAACATGACCGTGGCGCTGCCCGATCATGCCTCTTGGACGTGTCTTGAGTATGCCGCAAGGTCTCCAGGGAGTTGTCTGCCTGGCTGTGACATTCTGTTGCCGCTGTGCAACAGGCCTCAGGGGAGCGGGCGATACTCGCTGCGCTGCGCCAGCCCTGCCTTGAGAGCATCGACCAGTTGCCGCACTTTCGGCGATAGATGCCGTTGCTGGGGGTAGAGCGCCCAGACCGCGGTGTTGGGCGGCTGTTGATTGTCCAGCAGGGACACCAGTGCGCCGCTGCGCAGGTGTTCCCGTACGTAGTAGTCCGGCAGCTGGCACAACCCCAGGCCGCTTAACGCCGCATCGAGTACCGCTTGACCACTGTTGCAGCGCCAGTTGCCTTGCACGCGTTGCGAGGCTTCCCGGCCATCGAGCTGGAAGCTCCAGGTATCCGAACTGCCGACCAGGCAGTTGTGCCGGCTCAGTTCGGACAGGCTGTGCGGGCGGCCGTAATGCTGCAGATAGTCTGGCGCCGCACACAGGTACATGCGCCGGGGCGCCAAGCGGGTGGCTATCAGTCGCGAGTCTTGCAGGCGGCCGAGGCGAATGGCCAGATCCATGCCTTCATGAACCAGATCCAGGTTGCGGTTACTCAGCTCAATGTCCACGCGCAGCTGCGGGTGACGCATCATGAAGTCTGTTACCAGGGGTACGATAAAACGTTCACCGTAGGCCACCGCACAGGTCATGCGCAGCAGGCCCTTGGGTTCACTGCCTAGATCGCCTACTGCCCGCAGCGCTTCCTCGCGAGCGTCCTGCAAGCGCTGACAATGCTGCAGAAAGGTCTGTCCGGCCTCGGTCAGCGCCACACGTCGGGTGCTGCGATAGAACAGGCGGGTTTGCAGGCGCTCTTCCAGGCGCGCGACCTGGCGACTGACCTGGGAGGAGGACAGCCCCAGGCGCTCGGCGGCGGCGGTGAATTGCCCGCACTCGGCCACCGCAACAAATTCATCCAGGCCTTCCCAGCGATTCATCGTTCTGCTCCTTGGTAGGCGCCAGCTTGCGACCCACATGGATGTGGGAAGTGCAGCAAGCCGTAGGCGACTCCATGGATGGAGGCGTTAGGAAAAACGCCGGGAGCGTTTTCGAGAATGGCTGCTGCCTGGCGATCGACGGATTCTAATCCGGCTGTGGTTGATTGTCCCTCTATAGCAATAATGTTTTTCCATAACGCCGATTATCTCCCTTTAGAGGGTGATCTACACTCTTCCCACTGTTATATCCCGTCGGAGAACGATCATGATCAAGTCACGTGCTGCAGTAGCTTTTGCCCCTAACCAACCGCTGCAAATCGTCGAAGTGGATGTCGAGCCGCCGAAGGCGGGTGAAGTATTGGTGCGCATTGTCGCTACGGGCGTGTGCCACACCGACGCCTACACCCTGTCCGGTGAAGACTCGGAAGGCGTGTTTCCCTGCATCCTGGGTCATGAGGGGGGCGGTATCGTCGAGGCGATAGGCGAAGGTGTGACCTCGCTGGCCATTGGCGATCACGTGATCCCGCTGTACACCGCCGAATGCCGCGAGTGCAAATTCTGCAAGTCTGGCAAGACCAACCTTTGTCAGGCGGTGCGCACCACTCAGGGCAAAGGCCTGATGCCGGACGGTACCAGCCGCTTTTCCTATCAGGGGCAGCCGATCTACCACTACATGGGTTGCTCGACCTTCTCCGAATACACCGTATTGCCGGAAATTTCCCTGGCCAAGATCCCCAAGGATGCGCCGCTGGAAAAGGTCTGCCTGCTCGGCTGCGGCGTGACCACTGGGATCGGTGCGGTACTGAATACTGCCAAGGTTGAGGAGGGCGCCACTGTGGCGATCTTCGGCCTGGGCGGCATCGGCCTGGCGGCGATCATCGGTGCGAAGATGGCCAAGGCCTCGCGGATCATCGCTGTCGACATTAACCCGAGCAAGTTCGAGATTGCCCGGCAGCTGGGGGCAACCGATTGCGTAAACCCCAAGGATTTCGTCAAGCCGATCCAGGACGTCATCGTCGAAATGACCGATGGTGGGGTGGATTACAGCTTCGAGTGCGTCGGCAATGTGCAGTTGATGCGTGCCGCACTTGAGTGCTGCCATAAGGGGTGGGGTGAGTCGACCATTATCGGCGTGGCCGGGGCCGGCCAGGAAATCTCGACCCGTCCGTTCCAGCTGGTCACCGGCCGAGTCTGGCGCGGTTCGGCGTTCGGTGGGGTAAAAGGTCGTACCGAACTGCCAAACTACGTGGAGAAGGCGCAGACGGGTGAAATTCCGCTGGATACCTTCATTACCCACAACATGCCGCTGGAAGATATCAATAAGGCCTTCGATTTGATGCATGAAGGCAAAAGCATTCGTACGGTGATCCACTTCTAGTGAAATGTTGCGGTGCGCGCGGCGCACCCTACGGGGACGTTATGACTCTGGAAAATCTGTCCTGCCAGAAAAGCTTCGGCGGCTGGCACAAGCGTTACCGGCATCGTTCGAACACGCTCAACTGCGACATGCAGTTCGCCGTCTACCTGCCGCCGCAGGCCGAGCAGGGTGCCAAGTTGCCGGTGCTCTACTGGTTGAGCGGGCTGACCTGTAATGATGAGAACTTCATGCACAAGGCCGGTGCGCACCGGCTGGCGGCCGAATTAGGGCTGATCATAGTTGCGCCGGATACCAGTCCGCGCGGGCCTGATGTGCCGGGCGACCCGGATGGCGTCTGGGATTTTGGTCTGGGTGCCGGCTTCTATCTGAACGCCACCCAGGAGCCCTGGGCGCGCAACTACCGCATGCACGACTACGTGGTGCAGGAGTTGCCGGCGCTGATCGAGGCTAATTTCCCGGTATCGGCCAAGCGCGGCATCAGCGGCCATTCCATGGGGGGGCACGGCGCGCTGGTCTGCGCCTTGCGCAATCCCGGGCGTTACCAGTCGTTGTCGGCCTTTGCGCCAATCGGCAATCCGTCCAACTGCCCCTGGGGCGAGAAGGCGTTTTCTCGCTACCTTGGCGAAGAGCGTTCGCGCTGGCGCGAATGGGATGCCTGTGCGCTGATCGCCGAAGCGACCGAGCGCTTGCCGATTCTGATCGATCAGGGCGATCGCGATGATTTTCTCGAGAGCCAGCTCAAGCCGAACGCGTTGACGAGCGCCGCGCAAGCAGCGGGGCATCCACTGACCCTGCGCCTGCAGCCCGGCTATGACCACAGCTACTATTTCATCGCCAGCTTTATCGAAGACCACCTGCGCCATCACGCCCAAGCACTGTCATAGGACGCTCCGTGCGCACTGTTTCGCGGCTGTTAAAAGGCCGCGAGCCGATTGTCGGTGTGCACAGCGAACCCTACATACAGTCTGGTGCATGTAGAATCACCGCCAGACTTTTTCAGGGCGTCGTTTTATGCGTATTGGCCACGGCTATGATGTGCATCGTTTTACCGAGGGCGCTTTTATTACCCTGGGTGGCGTGCAAATTCCTCACACGCTTGCATTGTTGGCTCACTCCGATGGCGATGTGCTGCTGCATGCGCTCGCCGATGCCCTGCTCGGCGCCGCCGCATTGGGTGACATCGGCCAGCACTTCCCCGATACCGATCCGACCTTCAGGGGCGTCGATAGCCGTGTGCTGCTGCGCCATGTGCTGGGTTTGCTGCAGGCTAAAGGCTGGCAGGTGGCTAATGTCGACGCCACCATAGTCGCCCAGGCGCCGAAGATGGCGCCGCATATCGAGGCTATGCGCGTTCTGATCGCCGAAGACCTGCAGGTCGCGCTGGATCAGGTCAACGTCAAGGCCACCACTACCGAGAAGCTCGGTTTCACTGGTCGCGAAGAAGGCATTGCGGTGCACGCGGTTGCGTTGTTGGTGGCCCGATGAACGAGCTCGAACTGCTTGGCCCGCGCGGCCATGGTGAACCCTGCGGTACGGCGGTGCTCAAGGCCGTGGCGGAAGACTTTCAGGTCGACGAGGTGCTGGATATCCCCCTGGCTGGCGAAGGTGAACACCTCTGGCTATGGGTGGAAAAACGCGGTCTGAATACCGAGGAAGCAGCCAAGCGGATTGCCCGTGCGGCGGGTGTGTCGTTGCGCATGATCAGTTACGCCGGACTCAAGGATCGCCAGGCGTTGACCCGCCAATGGTTCAGTCTGCATCTGCCTGGCAAGGCCGATCCAGCTCTTGGCGCTGCCGAGGATGCCAGCCTGTGCATCCTCAAGCAGGTGCGCCACTCGCGCAAGCTGCAGCGTGGCGCACACGCGGCCAACGGTTTCACGTTACGCCTGACCCAGCTGGATGCGGATCGCGACGTGTTGGAGCGGCGCTTGACGCAGATTGCTGCGCAGGGCATTCCCAATTACTTCGGTCTGCAACGCTTTGGTTTCGAGGGCGGTAATGTCGCTCACGCGCGACACTTTGCCGAGCGCCAGAGTTTGCCCGAACAGCGTAACGTGCGTTCGCGCGTGCTCTCGGCGGCGCGCAGTGTGCTGTTCAATCGGGTGCTGGCTGCGCGGGTCGCAGCGGGCACCTGGAACCAGGCGTTGCCTGGCGATCTGCTGGCTTTTACCGATAGCCGCAGTTTTTTCCCGGCAGGAGAGGCTGAGTGCACCGACCCGCGCCTGGCGATTCTCGACCTGCACCCAACCGGACCCTTGTGGGGCGCTGGTGATTCAACGGCCGCCGGTGTCGCCCAGGCCATAGAGCAGAAAGTTGCCGAGGACGAGCGTGCACTGGTCGACTGGTTGGCAGAAGCGGGCATGACGCACGAACGGCGAATCCTGCGCCTCCCCATTGGCGGTTTGACGTGGCATTATCCCGAGCCTGACATTCTGCAACTGGAATTCGTCCTGCCGGCTGGATGCTTTGCCACCGTCTTGGTGCGCGAGCTTGTCGACCTGTTGCCTGCAGGGCAAACGGACAACCCATGCGTATTCTGATTTCCAACGATGACGGTGTTGCCGCGCCGGGCCTTGCCGCGCTGCATGCTGCTCTGGCCGATTATGCCGAGTGTGCGGTGATCGCGCCGGACCAGGACAAGAGTGGCGCCAGCAGCTCGCTGACCCTCGACCGTCCGCTGCACCCCTGCACCTTGCCCAATGGTTTTATCAGCCTCAACGGTACGCCTACCGATTGCGTGCACCTGGGCTTGAACGGGCTGCTACCGCATGTGGCTGACCTGGTGGTGGCCGGCATCAACCTGGGCGCCAATCTGGGTGATGACGTGCTCTACTCCGGCACGGTGGCGGCGGCGTTGGAAGGGCGTTTTCTGGCGCGTCCGGCGTTTGCCTTCTCGCTGCTGTCGCGGCAGCCGGATAATCTGGCGACCGCCGCCTATTTCGCGCGCAAGCTGGTCGAGGCACATGAGCAGCTGGATTTGCCGCCGCGCACCGTGCTCAACGTAAACATCCCTAACCTGCCGCTGGAGCATATTCGTGGTATCCAGCTGACTCGCCTGGGCCATCGCGCCCGCGCAGCGGCCCCGGTCAAGGTGACCAATCCACGCGGCAAGGAAGGCTACTGGATTTCGGTCGCCGGCGATGCCGAGGACGGTGGGCCCGGCACGGATTTCCACGCGGTGATGCAGGGCTTCGTCTCTGTTACGCCTTTGCAGCTGGATCGTACCTTTCAGGACGGCCTCAGCAGCCTGCAACCCTGGCTGGAGGGGCTGCTCTGATGAGGCGTGAGCAAGACGAGTTGCATCACCGCGGCATCGGCATGACCTCGCAGCGTACGCGCGAACGGCTGATCCAGCGACTGTACGAGGAGGGGTTGTCCAACGCTCGGGTGCTGGAGACGATCCGCCGCACGCCGCGGCATTTGTTCGTCGATGAGGCCTTGGCCCATCGCGCTTACGAAGATACCGCACTGCCGATCGGCCACAACCAGACCATCTCGCAGCCTTATATGGTTGCGCGTATGAGTGAGTTGCTGCTGGCCGCCGGCCCCTTGGATAAGGTGCTGGAAATTGGTACCGGCTCCGGTTATCAGACGGCAATTCTCGCGCAACTGGTCGAGCGGGTTTTCAGTGTCGAGCGGATCCAAAGTCTGCAAGATCGCGCCAAGGAGCGCATGAGCGAACTGAACCTGCGCAACGTGGTGTTCCGCTGGGGCGATGGTTGGGAAGGCTGGCCGGCATTGGCGCCCTACAACGGCATTATCGTTACCGCCGCTGCCAGTGTGGTGCCTCAGGCCTTGCTCGATCAGCTGGCACCAGGTGGGCGACTGGTGATTCCGGTCGGTGCGGGCGATGAACAAGAGCTGCTGCTGATTGTCCGTGAAGAGCAGGGCTTTGCCAGGCATACCCTGGATTCAGTGCGTTTCGTCCCCTTGCTCAATGGGCCCTTGGCCTGATTTCTATCGTTTCCTGGAAGGATCCATGAAAAAGCATATTTTGCTGTTTGCCAAAGGCATTGCCATGGGCGCGGCCGATGTTGTACCTGGCGTTTCCGGCGGTACCGTCGCCTTTATCAGTGGTATCTACGATGAGTTGCTGCGCTCGATATCCAGTGTGCCTGCGGCTCTCGGCTTGCTGGTGCGCGGGCGTATCCTTGCCGCGTGGCAGGCGGCCAACGCGACCTTCCTGCTGGTGCTGTTGGCGGGCATTCTGACCAGTGTGCTCAGTTTGGCGCGGGTGATCACCTTCCTGCTGGCTGAGCATCCGATTCCTGTGTGGTCGTTCTTCTTTGGCTTGATTCTGGTGTCGTCGCACTTGGTTGCGCGAGAAATCCAGCGTTGGAACTGGAGCCGCTTCGTCAGTTTTGCGCTGGGAGCGGCTTTTGCCTACTGGATCACCGTAGCCTCGCCTGTGCAGTGGGGCACAGACTCGTTGAGCATTTTCTTTGCCGGCTCGATTGCCATCTGCGCGATGATCCTGCCGGGTATTTCCGGCAGCTTCATCCTGCTGCTGCTGGGCCTTTACCCCTTCATTCTCGGGGCGGTGAAGGGCCTGGATATCAATGTGTTGATGTTGTTTGCCAGTGGTTGCCTGGTTGGTATCGTCAGCTTCGCCGGGTTGCTGCGTTGGCTGCTGGTGCGTTGGCGCGACCTGACCTTGGCGTTGTTGACGGGGTTGATGCTGGGCTCGCTGAACAAGCTCTGGCCGTGGAAGGAGACCCTCACCTGGCAGACCGACCGCCATGGCGAGGCAATACCGCTGCTGCAGGTCAACCTCTTGCCGGGGCGTTTCGCCGAGATCAGCGGTCAGGATCCACAGCTACTATTGGCCATTCTTTTGGCATTGGGCGGGGTACTGCTGGTACTTGGACTGGAGCGGCTGGCCAGTCGCCGCCAGCAAAGCACTGGCTGCGCCGAATAATTGCGGCACAATACGCGTCAATCAGTCGCCACCATTGGCCACAAAGGGAGATACGGGTGAGTTTCAGTGCCATTCAATCGCGAATATGCAGCCGCGGTGCTCGGAGTCTGTTGGGTGGCCTGCTTACTGCTGCCCTGCTGGCCGGCTGTGTCAGTTCGCAGTCGGGAGGGGTTCAGGTCGTCGATCGTAATAATCGGGGGGCTGCGGTCCAGCAACGTCAACCGGTAACCAGCGGCCAATATATTGTGCAGCGCGGCGACACCCTCTATTCGATTGCCTTTCGCTTCGGTTGGGACTGGAAAGCCCTGGCGGCGCGCAATGGCATTGCTGCGCCTTACCTGATTCGGGTTGGTCAGGCCATTCGCTTCGACGGCCGCCAGTCGGGAGCCGGCGCTGTAGTGGCCGTCGCGCCTGCCGCCAATCGACCAGTTTCCGCCGCTCGTCCGATTGCGCCGTCCCCTGCAGCGCGGCCGCAAGCTCAAGCGCCCGTCAAGGCCACTCCGGCAACCACACCAGTGCAGCCGGTACAGCGTTCAGCGGCTGGCTGGGCATGGCCTACTCGCGGCGTGGTAATCGGACGTTTTTCATCAAACGGCAGTTTGAATAAAGGAATTGATATCGCTGGTGATTTGGGACAGCCTGTTTTGGCTGCGTCTGATGGGTCAGTGGTGTACGCCGGGAGTGGTTTACGGGGCTACGGTGAGTTGGTGATCATCAAACATAGTGATACCTATGTAAGCGCCTATGGGCATAATCGTAGGCTGTTGGTTCAGGAGGGACAACAGGTCAAAGTTGGGCAAACGATTGCCGAAATGGGTTCCACAGGAGCCGACCGGGTGAAGCTTCATTTTGAAATTCGCCGGCAGGGGAAACCTGTAGACCCGATGCAATATTTGCCACGTCTTTGATCTGTCGCTCGTCTGTTCCATCACGTGGGAGGGACGGGCTCAGGTGTTGCCGCAGAGATAGGTGCCACCCGAGCTTGCTGTCGAACTCAGCAAGGGAAAACAATAATGGCACTCAATCCAAAAGAAGCGCCGGAGTTTGACGTCGACGATGAAATGCTCTTGATGGAGCCAGGCATCGTACTGACAGATTCACCGAATGAGCAGGCTGAAACGCCAGTCACGCGTAGCAAAGCCAAACAGTCCGGCACTAAGCAACACAAATACATTGATTACACCCGCGCGCTAGACGCCACTCAGCTTTACCTTAACGAAATTGGTTTTTCCCCTCTGCTTAGCCCTGAAGAAGAGGTGTTCTTTGCGCGCCTGGCGCAGAAGGGCGATCCGGCTGGGCGCAAGCGCATGATCGAAAGCAACCTGCGCCTTGTAGTAAAAATCGCTCGCCGCTACGTCAATCGTGGTTTGTCGCTGCTCGACCTGATCGAAGAAGGGAACCTTGGTTTGATCCGTGCGGTCGAGAAGTTCGACCCGGAGCGTGGTTTCCGCTTCTCGACTTACGCGACCTGGTGGATCCGCCAGACCATCGAGCGGGCGATCATGAACCAGACCCGTACCATTCGTTTGCCGATCCATGTGGTCAAAGAACTTAATGTCTACCTGCGAGCGGCGCGCGAACTGACCCAGAAGCTCGACCACGAGCCTTCGGCTGAAGAGATCGCCAACCTGCTGGAAAAACCTGTGGGTGAAGTCAAGCGCATGCTTGGCTTGAATGAGCGGGTTTCTTCGGTGGATGTGTCGCTCGGCCCGGACTCTGACAAGACCCTGCTCGATACCCTGACCGATGACCGGCCAACCGATCCATGCGAATTGCTGCAGGACGACGACCTTTCGCAAAGCATCGACCAGTGGCTGTCCGAGTTGACCGACAAGCAGCGGGAAGTGGTGATTCGCCGCTTTGGTCTGCGTGGTCACGAGAGCTGCACCCTGGAGGAGGTCGGCCAGGAAATTGGCCTGACCCGTGAGCGAGTCCGGCAGATTCAGGTCGAGGCGCTCAAACGCTTGCGCGAGATTATGGAAAAGAACGGTCTGTCGAGTGACTCTCTGTTCCAGTAACGGCGCCTGCAGCGCAAAGGCTGATCCGGTTCCAATTGTGGTCTCTTGAACGGGGCCGCGTTGTGATTCACGTGAGGGTGTTTTTTGGTTGTGTCGGCCACCGCTTCAGCGTGCAGTGGTTCGGCTAATGCACCGATACTTTCGCGCAAGTGTCGAGCAATTTATCTAGCGCTGCTGTCATCGATGCTTGGTTTGCTGGCAATCGCCTGGCTGGTAATTTTGCGGCTGATCGCGTCAGCGGCAGTTGTCAGGTATTTCTGTGAGCCCCATCAGGGTTGGCAGTTTGGCGTACAGGCGCGAGCCCAAAGCGACTGCTACACCGATGAGTTGAACGAGCAAGGCAAATATGGCGGCTTTGTGCAGCTCGATGCCAGCCTGAGGTACAACCTTTCGCCAGTCTCCCGCCGATGTTATTTGCCGCGCCTGGGCGTTCGGCCTGCTTGTCGGTAAACCTGAAGCTCTAAAGCCGGTTGCATGTGTCGTGTGCGGATGACCGCGCCTGGGCGATTTCCGTTCACCGATAATGCTGCTATCCACAGACATCCCTCGGCAAACGTACACACACCTCCAGCCCGCCCAGCGGTGATGCATTGAGGCGGATGCTGCCGCGGTGCAGTTCGACGACCCGCAGTACGATCGACAGGCCCAGGCCGGCACCTTGGCCGTCGCCCTGGCGGTAGAAGCGCTCGAACAGTTTTTCCCGCAGGGCGGGTTCGACGCCGGGCCCGCTGTCCTGGATGCGCAGAGTCAGGGCATCGGCTTGCGCGTGCAGTTGCACCTGGATGCGTCCGCCGGTTGGGGTGTATTGCACGGCGTTGCCAATCAGGTTTTGCAGCAGAGTCCCCAAGCTTGGGCCGTCGGCGAGTAGGTGGTAGTCGCTGTTTTCATCGGCGTCGAGGTTAAGATCCTGCTGGCGGTCGAGGGCCAGGGGGGTGAGTTCGGCCAGTTCGTTGCGCACGAAGCCGAGCAGGTCGAGGTTGACCATCGCCAGTTGCACCACGCTGGGTTCGAGGCGGGCCAGGGTCAGCAGCTGGGTGATTACGCGGGTCGCACGCTCGACGCCGCTGCCGAGTTGGTGCAACGCTTCGTTGCGGTCGACCGGGTCAGGAGCTTGCAGGGCGTTTTGCGCGTGGATACGCAGCACTGCCAGCGGTGTACGCAGCTCATGGGCGGCGTCGGCGATAAAGCGTTTCTCCTGGTTGAGCAGTTGGTTGACCTGCAGCAGCAGGCGGTTGAGTGCGGCGCCCATCGGTTCCAGTTCGCTGGGCAGTGGCGACAGCAGCAACGGCGCCAGGTTGTTCGGCGCGCGGGCCTTGATCAACTCAGCCATGCGCTGCAGCGGGCGCAGCCCCCAGCCCACCGCGAGCCAGACCAGCAGGGCGAGCAGGGGCAGGCCGACCAGATCGGGTAACAGGCTGCGCAGGGCGACTTTGCCCACCAGTTCGCCACGCACATCTTCGCGCTCGCCAACCACAATCCAGTGACTATCGAGTCGGTCGTGCAGGATGAACAGGCGCCAGTGATAGTTTCCAAGGGACACTGTGTGGTAGCCGGCCAGATGCTCGGTAATGTGCTTCAGGAGCTCTTCCGTTGCCAGTGTGGGGGGAAGGGACGCTGTTGGCTTTAGGTCTGCGACCATTTTTTCCAGTACGCCGGTCGGTGCGCTGGCTGACTGCAGCAGCACCTGGCCTTGTTCATCGAGCACCTGGAAGGCCAGTTTGCCTTCGTAGGGGTGGCCGCTAGCTGTGCCATCATCGCTGTCATCATGTTGCGCCAGGATTGCCTGGTTCAGAGCGCTTTGCAGGCTCTGGCGCGCGCTCGAGGGCATATCGCGGCTAAGCATGCCTTGCAGCAGGCGGGCGGTCTGTGCCAGTTGGGCATCGAACAGCTCTTCGATCTCATGCTGGGCATCGCGGTAGCTTTTATAGGAAATCAGAGTCATCGACAGGCTGAGCAAGCCGAGAACCAGTAGCAGGGTGCGGGCGCGAATCGACAGCATCAGGCTTTGTCCACCAGGTAGCCGACACCGCGCACGGTGCGGATCAGATCGGCGAAGAACTTCTTGCGCAGGTGGTGCACGTGCACTTCCAAGGCGTTGCTTTCCAGTTCCTCGTCCCAGCCGTAGAGCGCCTGTTGCAGTTTGTCGCGGGTTAGTACGCGGCCGGGCTGGGCGAGCAGTTCATGTAACAGGAGAAATTCCTTGCGCGGCAGGTTGACCACCTGGCCCTGGAAGCTCACGGCCTGGCTGATCGGGTCGAGGCTGATGCCGCGGTACTCCAGGACCGGCTGCGGGCGGTTGAAGCTGCGCCGTAGCAGGGCGCGCAAACGCGCCTTGAGCTCGTCGACGTCGAACGGCTTGATAAGGTAATCGTCGGCGCCGGCATCCAGTCCGGCAATGCGGTCGCTGGTAGAGTCGCGCGCGGTGAGCACCAATACCGGCACCGGGTTGGCGGCGGCGCGCAGGTGTTTCAGCACCTGCAGGCCGTCCATGCGCGGCAGTCCGAGGTCGAGGATCGCCAGCTCGAAGCTTTCATGGGTCAGGGCATGCAGGGCGCTGCTGCCGTCCTGCACCCAGTCGACGGTGTAGCCCTCGGGCTTGAGAGCGGTACGGATGCCTTCACCGAGGGCAGTATCGTCTTCGACCAGCAAAATGCGCATGGGGATTCCTTGGTTAGGCTGCACCATGCGCTCATGGGCGGCGGGTGATCTGTGCTCATTCAACTCCGCTTGGCCGACTTATTCCAGCTTCTTGGTAACTTCAATGAGCAGTTGCCGTGTCTCGGCGAGGCGACCCGTATCGGCACTGGCGCGGCCGGGTCGGTCGGGCGCCTGCAGGGCTTTTTCCAGGGCGACCTTGGCCTCGGCGTAGCGCTGGTTGCGCTGGAGGAAGTCGCCATAAAAGTAGTTCGGGTCGATACCGTCCGGGTTCAGCGCAAGAGCCTGCTTGAGCATGGCTTCGGCTTTCTCCTCGTCGCCGAAACCGATCGGCCAGCCCGGCACCTGGTAGTAGAGGCTGCCGAGGCTGGTGTAGGCAGAGCCGGCCAGCGCCAGGGGGTCAGCGGCCAGGGCCTGTTCGAGGCTGGTCTTGGCCTGCTTGACCAGACCCAGTGCGCCCAATCCGCCCTTGGCGCCAGCCTGGGTGCTGAGGATGATGCCGCGCCAGATCAGCAATTCGGCGGCTTCTGGTTCGGCCTTGACCGCCTGTTGCGCCTGCTCGGCGAGTGTGGCGAAGGCCGCCCCGCGCTGTTTCTCCGGCAGTTGGTAGTTGATCTCGGCCCAGCGGCTTTGCAGTTGCTGCAGTTGCTGCTGGCCTTGTTCGCTGAGAGCGAAGGCGGGCAGGCTGCCCAGACAGAGCAGGGTGCAGACGAGGGGGCGGGCAAACTTCATGCTGTAACTCCTTCAGGGCTTGGAACGGGCGAAGCGTTGAATGATCGGCAATTGCTTGCGCAGAGCCTGGTCGACCAGGCGTGGCAGCAGACTGTTAAGACGTATGAAGAGTTTTTCCGGCCAGCCCAGGTAGCTCTCCTCGTGCTCGCGGCGAATCGCCTCGACCAGTTTCGCGGCGACGCGCTGTGGATCGTCCATGGCGACGTTGAGTTCGTCGTTCATCGCCACCACGTTGGCCGCGTTCATCGTGGTACGGGTGGCGCGCGGAGCGAAGTAGAGAACCTTGATCCGGGTGTCTGCCAGCTCGCGGCGTAGCGCTTCGGAAAAGCCTCGCAGGGCGAACTTGCTGGCGCAGTAGGCGGTGAAACCGGGGTAGCCGATGGAGCCGAAGGTCGAGCCCAGATTGATCACTAGCGCTCGGCCTTGCTGGCGCAAGAGCGGCAGCAGACGGTGAGTCAGTTGCAGGGTGGCGGTGACATTGAGGCCTATCAGTTCGGCGATGCCCTGCTCATCATGTTGTTCGAGCAGGCTGAAGCAATTGATCCCGGCGGCGTTGATCAGGGTGTTGACCCCGCCGAAACGTTGGGCGGCGGCGAGCGCGGTTTCTCGGCCGTCGCGTTCGCTGATATCGGCTTTTACCACCACGACCTGGCTTGGGTAGCGTTGCGCCAGGCTCTGCATGGGATCTACGTTACGCCCCACCAAAATCAGGTGCGCGCCACTGGCCAGCAGTTCAGTGACCAACGCCTGGCCGATCCCGCCGCTGGCGCCGGTGATCAGGGCTCGGCAATCTTTCAGGTGCATGTTCACGCCTCGCTGGACAGCGGCAGGCTGCGGAATACATCGCCATACAGGCGGTAAACCACCTTGGCGGTGTGCACCACGGCGGCCTTGTCATCGTCGTTGTCCAGGCGGTTCATCAGGGTCTTCAGCAGTTCGATGTGCTCGAGGTCGAGGCTGCCGTGGGAGGTCAGGTAGCTGAAGGCCTTGTTCGGCAGCTGCAGCTTGTCCTGGATTACGCCAGCGACCTGGGTGGCCAGGGCGATGCTGGTGCCTTCCAATACAGTGACCATGCCGAAGAAGCTCACCGGGTTATGCCGGGCGATGCGGTCGTAGACGTAGCTGACCAGCAGCTCGGTGGCCAGCCTGGGTGTGCCGCGTCGCACCGCTTCGGCATCGCCGTCACAGGCGCGGATGTCGTTGAGGATCCATTCCTGGTGGCCGTATTCCTCCTCGATGTATTCGGCAATTGCCTCGCGCAGCCATTCCAGGCGCTCGGGCAAGCGCGCGCCGCAGGCCATCAGCAAGGGCACGGTGTGTTTGACGTGGTGATAGGCTTCGGTGAGGAAAGCCAGGTAGCTGGGCAGGCTGACCTGGCCGCGCATGGCTTGCTGGATGATCGGCGCGGTGAGCAGGTAATCGCGCTCGGTGCTGGTCTGTTCGAGCAGGCTGTCGTAGAAACTCATTGGGCATCTCCGGGGCAGGGTTCTGGGGTTTTGAAAGTATCGAGCGCCATCAACCCGTCGATGGCGCTTTGGTAGTGCTGATAAAGAGCGGTGCGGCGCAGGCGGCCGTTGGCGGTGGCCAACTGGTTGGTGCTGCTGAAGGGTTGCTCGGCGCGCAGCCAGTGGTGCACGCGGGCGTAATCGGGAAGTTGCCGATTGACCTGCTCGTCCGCTGTGGCGAGGTCTTCGTCGCTGCTGTCGGCGAAGCGCGGCACCAGCACCGCGACATTCGTCGGCAGCGCTTCGCCAT
>JAUSOF010000043.1 GCA_030656145.1 Pseudomonas sp. | reverse complement strand
CCCCGCTGCGCGAACTACAGAATGGCCAGGGCGGAAAAGCCCAAAACAGGCCGGATATACGAATGCAACCGCGCTGACGACAGGTGCAAAAGCAACGCTTTGCTCACTACTTGTGGGGAGAGTCCATATACCACTTGTTAGAACTGGCCTATCAGGCATTGCAATCATGGCAACGCGGGCAGTGGTGAAAAGCAGAAACCCGCGGTATTGAATTTTGCACACCTTGATTTTGGAACGATGCGCCAAGCATTGACACGCCGCTGCTTTTAATTAGGCAGATTATTAGAAGACTGACCACGACTTGATACTGAAAAATCAAGAGTAATTAGTCATTTTTTGTACCCCCATTATTACCTTACTCCGCTGGGGAGGGGCAGGAAGAGAGGACTACTTGAGCCAGCGCCCTCAACCTCTCAGTCGTACCTTTGTACCTGTTATCTATGTCAATGCATGCCATTGGGTAGACGCTCGTATCGGCAAACAAGGCTGGAGGTATTGTGAGGTCGAGCCGTCCTTCAGGCAACGCGAATAGCACAACAGAGCCTGAGTCATGCCAAGACCTAATCTGAGTGGAACTCATAGGGGAGCGCAGACCTAGAACAGGGTGATACTTACCAAAATTACTGCATTGCTCAAACCATGCAGGCTCAGCCTCATCATCTGTCAAAACCAAATAGACACCTTGATCCGAGCAGCCTATCTGCATGGACTGACTCCCCGATTGGGTAGTGGAGACTGCTAGAAGGCGATCATTTTGAAAATCACCCTCCAGCGTCCACGGGAGCCACTTATAGGGTTCGAAAACAGCTTTGAGTTCAATGGCTTCGGCCTCAGTAAGCCAGCGCATCTCACCGGGTCCAGCTTCCGCTGTGAGCGCAATTAGGTGAAGATCTACGCCCATATCCATGACATAAAGCATAAGGCCCGCCATGATCTGCTGTGTGTCGTCTAGGTCTTGTCCCCTGTAATGCCTGGCATCGGGCTCCAGGGCGGCGTTTGCACGGTAGAAACGATGGACCCCGATTTTCGATTCAGGGCCTGCAAGCCTACGCTCAATACCCCCTAAAAACGCGTAGGTGCATGCCGATGCGCACTCCATCGCTTCCGTGGAAAAACCCATCTCTCTCAGTATCAGGCCCAGTGTCAGCCCCGCTCCCAAATCACCGCCAGGGGAATTGAACCGCACCAGTTTTGGAGCGTGCGGGTTGGCTTGCAGGTACTTGGCGAATGCTTTGGGAGAGTCGGGCGTAATCTCACCATCTGCCATGATCCAGGCTTTGCACGCCTGTGGGTCACGACAGGCAAAAGCTGAACCTCCGGGCCGGAAGTCCATTGCCTGAGATGGAAGGCTCACAAACGAGAGCCCTAGTACTCCAAGCGCAAAGAGGTTTTTTAGCACTACGGCATCCTTTCAATCGATATGGCCATCACTATATATATCTGGCGATGAGAAACCATGCCGGCACGCAGAACCCATAATAATCGTACCATTCTCATATGGAGACGCTGACAGACTTTCTAACATCACAACGCGAAGCGCCGAGACACTATTATCATCTATTTTAATATCCCGTAATTCAACAAATACTGAACGATAGTAATATTTTATCAGATCTTACGTGTAAATAGGCCGACCTATGAGTGTACCACAGTGCAAATAATACTACATAAAAACTAAAGCAGGATTCGTATGGCGACCACAATATCAACCTGTCCAATAAAAACAAGTCAATCATAGGCCCTCGTCCTCAGTACTACCCAGCGCTGATATTTTGGCACCAGCACTGGGCGCGAATTACATAACTTTCATGAAAAATCTTGCATGAGGCTAATTATTCGTTTTTAATAATTATGTCGGGTGACTTTTGCATTGTTGGTCGACGTAATTCAGGATCACCTTTATCTAAACATCTGAACTGGACTTCTGCGCGAGCAAAAGTTGAGAAATCAGCATCAGTTTGATGTGTACTCACAGGCATCATTTGCTTGCCTTCTTTAAGGCAAAATGCATAAGCATTTTTATAAATTCCAGCTTTTAAATTCCCACCGGAAGACCAGGACCACGCCCCGGTGTCTGACATCATATATGTATCAGGCCCTATGGGTATAATTCCTGAAGAACAGCTGGCCATAAGCAAAAAACAGGGCGTTAAATATAATTTTTTATTCATCAGTTCTTCTCTATAAGGCTAACTATACAAGTCAGTATGCAGGAATAAATGGGGGCCATGTTCATCAAAAGGCGGTATTAGGGGGCAGACTACGGTTTTAGCCTGACAAATCAAGAACAAGTAATCGTGGTATATCCCCACCCCATTGCTTACTCCGACCCTGATTATCCCGGTAACTGTCCTGACAGCTCGGCATCCATCCAGCGGGCTCGCGGCTACGCCCCACGTATTAGCGGGTAGCCTGGGACATTTTCTCCCGGGTATCGCTGCGCTCAACCCGGGCTACCTAGCAGGTAGTAGGGGGTAGACCACGGTTTGCAGAGCAATCAAGGTCGGCGTTGAATGATTTGAAAGTCGACTCCGCTCCCTGATTATTCCGGTCATTTTCTGGCAGCGCGGCGCCTATCCAGCGGACTTGCGGCTACGCCCCAAGTATTGGCGGGTAGCCTGGGTCGAGCGAAGCGACACCCAGGGCATCTTCTCCCGGGTATCGCTGCGCTCAACCCGGGCTACTTGAGCGGTGTTCGGGGGCTGGCTGCGGTCGGTGGTCTGACGAATCAAGAAACATTAATCGCGGCCTGCCCTCCCATTGCTCGGGGCAGGCACGCTACCGCCCTCCCCTGCGCACGACGAGGCTGGCGACTGCATGGCAAAAGACAGGGAATAACGGCGGTCCTTGCCGCATAGGCGGGGTTGGCTGGCATTCCCTTGGCTCGGCCGAGCATAGTGCAGTGAGCCTTACGCGCCAAGCAGAGGTTCCTGCGGCCTGACAGCGCAGGCTCGACGTGGTTGTGATCAAGCCTGGTATCGAGCGTGGGTTGTGCAAAAACCGCCAGGCCGTATGGGGAGTCGTGCCTGGCTTCGCGGGCACGGCCCGCTCCTACGGCAATGCTGTTCACTTAAGCCAAGTGGGCAGTATTTTTTGTAGCCTGGATGAAATCCGGGGGAAGTCTGGCGCTTGAAAATCGCTCCCGGATTGTATCCGGGCTACGGGTGGGTGCATGGCTACGACAAGCGCCCAGAGATGGCCGCTTCAGTGAACAGCATTGCGCTCCTACGGGGGACTAGGGTATGGGCTGGGTTCGCGAGCGTGGGCTGCGCCTACAGGTGTATTTGCAGGTAGACACGTGGTCTGCGGATAACTGACGCCGGGGGGAGCCGGCTCAGGATGGTTTACACACGGGGGGTTGTAGCGGTTGGGCGATCCAGGCTTCGAAGGCGGCGGCCGGCAGTGGGCGGCTGATCAGGTAACCCTGGGCGGCATCGCACTGCCAGCGTTCGAGCAAACGCAGGCTGCAGGCCAGTTCGACGCCCTCGGCAACTACCTTGAGGCCCAGGCTGTGGCTCATGTCGATGGTCGAGCGGACGATTACTGCATCTTCGCTGTCGTCGTCGAGGTCGCGGATGAAGGACTGGTCGATTTTCAGCTCTTGTACCGGCATGCGTTTGAGCTGGGTCAGCGAGGAATAGCCGGTGCCGAAATCGTCCACCGACAGGCTGATGCCGAGGTCGCGCAGGTCATGCAGCACCTGCAAGGCCAGGGTGGGGTTGACCATCACCCCGCTCTCGGTGATTTCGAATATCAGCTGTTCGCCCGGCACCTGGTAGCGCGCCAGCAATTGGCCGACGCGGGTCGGTAGCTTGGGGTCGACCAGATCTTCGGTAGAGATGTTCAGCGACAGTTGTATATGCAGGCCGCGACCATTCCATTCGCGCAACTGGCGCAAGGACTCTTCGATCACCCAGGAGGTGAGGCTCTGGATGCTGCCGGTGCGCTCGGCCAGGGGGATAAATTCACCCGGCGAAATCATCCCCAGCTGCGGATGCTGCCAGCGCAGCAGGGCTTCGGCCTGGCGTACCTGGCCGGCGGCGATATCCAGTTTTGGCTGGTAATGCAGCAGCAGTTCGGCGTTGTCCGGGGCCAGGCGCAGGTCGCGGATCAGGCGGATCTGCCGCTGGTGCGCGGCGTCGCGGCCACGCTCGTACATGTGCAGGCGGCCGGGCAGTTGCGCGGCGTCTTGCATGGCGATACTGGCGCGACGCAGCAGGTCATCCGGGGTTTCTCCGTCGGCCGGGTAAGCGGCGATGCCGACGCAGCAATCCAGCACCACGTCCTGAGTGCCGATGCGCAGGGGCTGGCTGAGTAATTGCTGCAAGCGGTCGCCGACTACCACCGCACTGTCGCCGTCGCTGTTTTCCAGCAACAGCAGCAGCTCGCTGGTCATCAGCTGAGCCAGGCTGTCGCCGGGGCGCAGACTGCCTTGCAGGCGTTGACTGAGCTGTTGCAGGGCCAGGTCGCTGGCGCCCGGCCCGCAGCTGTCGTTGACCGCACGCAGGTTGCTTACGCCCACATACAACAGCGCGGTTGTGCGGCCGGCGGCAATCGCGCTGCCGAGCCGCTCCAGCGCCAGGGTGCGATTGGGCAAGCCGGTCAGTGGATCATGCAGCGCGTTATGCGCCAGCTGGCGCTCGCGCTCGGCAATACTCAGTTGCATGCGGTGGAACGCCTTGGCCAGGCTGCCCAGCTCATCGCTGCGGTGCAGTTCGAGGGGCATCTGGTAATCGCCCTGCCCCACGCGCTCGGCCACGGCGGCCAGGCGCCGCACTGGTTGCGAAATGGTGCGCGCCAGCAGCAAGGCACCGCCCAGTGAGGCCAGCAGTGCCGCCAGGGCGATCAATAAAATATTCCGATCAAGCGGGGCAAAGGCCTGCTGCGCCTGGGTCATGGATTTGTGCAGCAGGGCCTGAACCTGGAAGCCATCGCCACTGGCGAGTACCAGGCGCTGGCCAAGGTAGCGCTCTGCACCGACCAGCATCATGTCGTCGGCAGCGGCCAGCTCAACCTGCATGTCGTCCTGCAGCAACGCTTGGGTGGCGGCCGACAGGGTGCTGATCCAGACCGCTGGCTGGTCAGCCTGGCTGGCGACCAGGGTCAGCTCTAGCAGGGTCAGTTCGCGCAGTTCGCGGGCAAAGGCTACGTCGACTTTAAAACCCATCATCACCCGCGCGATCGGCAGGGGGGCGTTGACCGTGGCCTGGACCAGCAGGTAGATACTGTCGCCAATCGGCATCAGGAATATCTGCGCACCTGCACGCTGTTGCGCCATCACCTGGTCGCTCAGGCGCGCGGCGACCTTCCCGCTGATGCGCGGGTCGGTGCTCACTTCAAGGCTGCCATCGAGGCCGAGCATCATCACTGCGCTGGCATTGATCCGGGCGCCATGGTTGGCCAGCGCCGAGCGAATGGTGGCGCTGTCGTCACTGGCCGCCGCCGCTTTGAAGCCGAAGTCGGCGGCCAGCACCTGCACCGCATCGTGCAATTGCCGACCGCGCACATCGAGCAGTTGCTCGAAAACCCGCGTACCGACATCCAGTTGTTCCCGAGCCTGGCTGCGCACCGCCACGTTGGTGGCGGTCTGCACGGCGACATACAGCGCACCGACCACCACCAGCAGCAGCAGGATCAGCACACTGGTGATGCGCGCCTGAAAACTAGTGGGCAGCATCATGCGCCGCTTTTTTAAAGGCATCGCCAAAGGCACTCGACGGCGCCGCCGGTGTGGCAACCGCGGGCGCCTGCATGGCCAGGGTAAAGCGCTGCTGGCTGGGCTGCTCGCTCACTACCAGCTCGCCAGCAGCTTGCGGCAGCATGTCGGGGGCCTGCGGGTGCCACAGGCTGACGCTGTAATTGCCCGTCGGTAAGGTCTCGAATTGCACCCTGCCCTGCGCGTCACTCACGGCAAACCAGGGGTCGTCGGTGACGTAGACATAGCCGACCATCCAGTCGTGGATATTACAGCCGAGCACCACGACACCAGGCGTGTCGAACAGCACCGGCTCGCTGGGCGTGCCTTGGTACAGGCGCAGCTCGAAGCGCTTGGCCGGCGAGAAGGAATACACATGGTGGCGAATATTGTCGCTATTGGGGAACGACACCGTGGTGCCGCTGCGCACCGCCAGCACGTTTGGCACGAACTGCTGGGCCTGTTGATCCATCAGTGCCGGCGCAGGCGCAGCATTCGCGCCCAAGGGGCCGCGCAAGCTCAACACCGCATTGGCCAGTGGCTGGCCTTGGGCGTCTACCAGTTCGGCATGCAAACTGGCGGCCCACAGTGCTGGGCTGATCGCACCAAGCAGGCCAAGCAACACGGCGTGAAACGAATTGAGGAAAGGTCTGTTCATACGGCTCACTTGTGATTGGCGCCATCCGCACCGCACTGAGATTTTCGCCTTCCTGGCGACTCGTAGATCGAATGCGCACAAGACTAGCTGGACGTGTGCAGAAGATCACGCATTTGCGCTGGCGAAAGCCGTAGGACAGTGAGCGACGACGCTATTCGGCGCCGCGCAGGCGCTTGGGGGTCAGGCCTAGGTAGCGACGCATGGCGGTGGTCAACGCGCTCTGGCTGGAGAAGCCACACTCTTCGGCGATCCGAATCAACGGCAAATGACTCTCGCGCAACAAACGAGACGCACTGTCGAGGCGGGTTTTCAGCAGGTATTGATGGGGCGTCAGGCCGACGCTGTCCTTGAACTGCGCATGGAAATGACTCGGACTGAGGCACGCGACCTGGGCCAACTCGGCGACGCTGATGCGCCGCGCCAGGTGTTCGATGATGTAGCCGTCCAGCCGCTCCAGATTCAGCGCCCCCGGCAGCCGAGCGGATTGCTCGCCGAACAGGCGCAGGTGCAACGCACGCAGCAGCACACCACCCAGGGCGCGCGCCAGCAGCGGATCGCTGCCATAGCGCTCGAGTTCGGCACCGGCGTAGCTCAGCAGGTTCTGGAAATCGGCATCCAGCTGCGGGTAACGCGGCGTCTCGAACAGATGGGTGAGCAGTGCTAGGTCTTCGCTGGAGGTGTCCTGCTCATTCAGGTCGATGATCAGCATGCGGTTGTCGCCCATGCCCGCGAACTGGTGATCGGCATCGCCGGGTACCAGGCAGGCACGCATGCGACACACCTCACCACCACGGCCGTTGACTTCGAACTCCGCACGGCCAATCAACGACAGCACCAACTGGTGGTGATCGTGGGTGTGTTCGTGGGCCTGGTCATCCAGGCGCAGTAGGCGTGCTTTGAGCATTGCAACGATAATTCCGCAGAGAGTGCTGGCACTTTAACCAGTTGCATGGGCAACCGTCATCCCCGGCGACCAGCGGCAGGCGCAGTGGCCGACCCTGTTGATGGATTGGTTGACGGCTGCGGGCATCCGCTAGCGGGCGCACGGGGCTTTGCGCCGCAGGTTGGCTGCTGCGCGACAGCGCGGCGCGCTGGACGACGGGGGATAGCTTGTGGCGCGTATTGCTGTGGTTTGATTGAAAAGCGCGCCGCGCCGCCCCATGTAGCATGTAACGTGCAAATAAAGGTGCCGCATGAACGAGCCACAGGACATCGATATCGTCGCAGAGCAAGCCAGCGAAACCGACCAGAATAGCCATGGCCTTGCGTTGCCCGATCAGCAATTACCGGACACGTTGTATGTGATCCCGGTTCATAACCGGCCCTTCTTCCCGGCCCAGGTGTTGCCGGTGGTCGTCAACCAGGAACCCTGGGGCAAAACCCTGGAGCGCGTCTCCAATACCGCGCACAAGTGCCTGGCGTTGTTCTATATGGACAACCCGCCAGCCGACGGTGCCAGCTTCGACCCCGACAGCCTGCCGAAACACGGCACCCTGGTTCGGGTGCACCACGCCAGCGAAGAAGGCGGCAAACTGCAATTCGTCGCCCAGGGCCTGACCCGCGTGCGCATCCGCAGCTGGCTCAGCCGCAAGCCGCCATACCTGGCAGAAGTCGAATACCCGAAAAGCCCGGCCGACCCGCGCGACGAGATCAAGGCCTACGGCATGGCGCTGATCAACGCGATCAAGGAGCTGTTGCCGCTCAACCCGCTGTACAGCGAAGAGCTGAAGAATTACCTGAACCGCTTCAGCCCCAACGACCCTTCGCCACTGACCGATTTCGCCGCAGCCCTGACCAGTGCACCCGGCAACCAATTGCAGGAAGTGCTGGATACCGTGCCGATGCTCAAGCGCATGGAGAAAGTCCTGCTGCTGCTGCGCAAGGAAGTGGAAGTCGGGCGCCTGCAGAAAGAGCTGTCGGCGGAGGTCAACCGCAAAATCGGCAGCAGTCAGCGTGAGTTTTTCCTCAAGGAACAGCTGAAGATCATCCAGCAGGAGCTGGGCCTGAGCAAAGACGACCGCAGCGCCGACATCGAGCAGTTCGAGTTGCGCCTGCAGGGCAAGACCCTGCCCGAGCAGGCGCGCAAACGCATCGATGAAGAACTCAACAAGCTGTCGATCCTGGAAACCGGCTCGCCGGAATACGCGGTCACCCGCAACTACCTGGACTGGGCCAGCGCGCTGCCCTGGGGCATCGTCGGCAAGGACAAGCTCGACCTCAAGCACGCCCGCCAGGTGCTCGATCAGCACCATGCCGGGATGGACGACATCAAGGAACGGATCACCGAATTCCTCGCCGTCGGCGCCTTCAAGGGCGAGATCGCCGGCTCCATCGTCCTGCTGGTCGGCCCGCCCGGCGTGGGCAAGACCAGCATCGGCAAGTCGATTGCCGAATCCCTCGGTCGGCCGTTCTACCGTTTCAGCGTCGGCGGCATGCGCGACGAGGCCGAGATCAAGGGCCACCGCCGCACCTACATCGGCGCCCTGCCCGGCAAGCTGGTGCAGGCGCTGAAAGAGGTCGAGGTGATGAACCCGGTGATCATGCTCGACGAGATCGACAAGCTCAGCAGCAGCTACCAGGGCGACCCGGCTTCGGCGTTGCTGGAGACCCTCGACCCGGAGCAGAACGTCGAATTCCTCGACCATTACCTGGACCTGCGCCTGGACCTGTCCAAGGTGCTGTTCATCTGTACCGCCAACACCCTGGACTCGATTCCCGGCCCGCTGCTCGACCGCATGGAGGTGATACGCCTGTCCGGCTACATCACCGAGGAGAAGCTGGCCATCGCCAAGCGCCACCTGTGGCCCAAGCAACTGGCCAAGGCCGGCGTGCCGAAGAACCGCCTGAGCGTCAGCGATACTGCGCTCAGGGCGTTGATCGAGGGTTACGCTCGGGAAGCCGGCGTACGCCAGTTGGAAAAACAGCTCGGCAAGCTGGTGCGCAAGGCGGTGGTCAAGCTGCTCGACGACCCCGCCAGCAAGGTAAAAATCGGCCCCAAGGATCTGGAAGCCTACCTCGGCATGCCGGTGTTCCGCCGCGAGCAGGTGTTGTCCGGCGTCGGCGTGATTACCGGCCTGGCCTGGACCAGCATGGGTGGCGCGACGCTGCCGATCGAGGCGACCCGCGTCCACACGCTGAACCGCGGTTTCAAGCTCACCGGCCAACTGGGCGAGGTGATGAAGGAGTCGGCAGAAATCGCTCACAGCTACATCAGCTCGCACCTCAAGCAGTTCGGCGGCGAGCCGGGGTTCTTCGACCAGGCCTTCGTCCACCTGCACGTTCCCGAAGGTGCCACACCCAAGGACGGCCCCAGCGCCGGCGTGACCATGGCCAGCGCCCTGCTCTCGATCGCCCGTAACCAGGCGCCGAAAAAAGGCGTGGCCATGACCGGCGAACTGACCCTCACCGGCCAGGTGCTGCCAATTGGCGGGGTGCGCGAAAAAGTCATCGCCGCGCGCCGGCAGAAGATCTTCGAGCTGATCCTGCCGGAGGCCAACCGCGGCTCCTACGAGGAACTGCCGGACTACCTCAAGGAAGGCCTGACCGTGCACTTCGCCAAACGCTATAGCGATGTGGCCAAGGTGTTGTTCGACTAGCTCCCATGTGCATGTGCAGGCGCTACAAGATCGTAGGCTGGATGACGCTTTATCCATCCACCAAGCGGTGGTGGATGAAAACAGCGTCATCCACCCTAACCAGCCCTCGCAGCCTGATAAGTCCCGGCGCAACCCAGGAGGGCGGCGGCCTGGCATTACGCTGCGCCGCCTCCATGAATCTCGGCTACAACAGCCTCCACCGGCTTACGTCTTGTCCTGTACAGCGGCTATGCTGGCAGGCGTTTGCCGACCGAGGAGTTCACCATGCCCAACGCCCATCGCCTGTTACTGCCGCTCGGCTTCGTCTTGTTGAGCGGCTGTGCTCACCAAGCCGGTAGCCTCAATGTGCACCAGCAAAGTCAGTGTCCACTGAGCCTGCGCAGCGGCCAGCAGATGATCCTGACCCTGCCGAGCAACCCCACCACCGGTTTTCGCTGGGTGCTGCGTGACGGCGCCAGCAGCCTGCTCGACAGCCTCGGCCCCGAGGTTTACAGCAACCCGGAGGACGCCGGACTGATCGGCAGTGCCGGCCAGTCGACCTGGCGTTTCCTGGCCCGACAGGCCGGCGAAGGCCACCTGCTGCTGACCTATCAACGGCCCTGGGAAACCGAGGTCGCCCCGGCAAAAACCTTCGATTGCCCGATCAGGGTTCAGTAAGCCACCGCGACACCACGTCAAGATGCGCATGCAGTGAAGCTTGCCCGCGTGCCTGGCATGGCGGTGAACCTGCTAGCGCACGGCGGCTGGGGCTGCGGCTTGCTCCGGTATGCCAGCGCCGCTAACCCGTCCCATGCATGAGCGGCGGCAGCGTGCTGCAGACCAACCGTTCACATGGGCGTCGTCGCTGCGCGACTTTCACGCTAAAATCGCCGGCTTTCTCGACCTTGTGCGGAACCACCGTGAAAAAACAGCCCGACCGTCTCTTCGCCCAGCCCCTGGCCCAGGTGCCGGACTTCGCCTTCAACGAGGACGTGGTGCGGGTGTTCCCGGACATGATCAAGCGCTCGGTGCCCGGTTACCCGACCATCGTCGAGAACATCGGCGTACTCGCCGGCCAGTTCGCCCAGCCGCACAGCGTGCTCTACGACCTCGGTAGCTCCCTGGGCGCGGTGACCCAGGCCCTGCGCCGCCATGTCCAGGTCGAAGACTGCCGGGTGATCGCGGTGGACAATTCCAGCGCCATGGTCGAACGCTGCCGCGAATACCTGCATGCCCAGGACTCGATGTTCCAGGAGCTGCTGCCCGTCGAGGTGATCGAGGCTGATATTCTCAGCCTGACGTTCCAGCCGGCCTCGCTGGTGGCGCTGAATTTCACCCTGCAGTTTATCCAGCCCGAACAGCGCCTGGCCCTGCTGACACGGATTCGCCAGGCCTTGCTGCCCGGCGGTGCGCTGATTCTCTCGGAGAAACTGCGCTTCGAGGATGCCGAGCAACAGCAGCTGCTCGGCGACCTGCATATCGCGTTCAAACGCGCCAACGGTTACAGCGAACTGGAAATAGCGCAGAAGCGCAGCGCCATCGAGAAAGTCATGCTCCCGGACAGCCTGGAACAGCACCGCGAACGCTTGCTGGCCGCCGGCTTCAGCAAGGTGGTGCCGTGGTTCCAGTGCCTTAACTTCGCCTCATTGATTGCCCTGCCATGATCAGCCGCCTAGACCTCGACGCCCTGCAAGCCGCCCTAGCGGGCACCCCACTACAAGACTGGTCAGCCGGCCTGCCCGGTCAGATCGACGCCAAGCTGGCCATCGGTCATGGCGACCTGCAGCGCTGGTATGGCGCCGTTCAGGCACTGCCAAAACTGAATGTCGAACAATTGCAGCTGTTGACGGCCTTTACCTTCGGCGGGGCATGCGACGAAAACACCCGAGCTGAGCTGAAGAGCGCACTGCAGGGGTTGATCCCGTGGCGCAAAGGCCCGTTCGATCTATTCGGCGTGCAGGTGGATACCGAATGGCGCTCGGACTGGAAGTGGCAGCGCGTGGCGCCCTACCTCGACCTCAAGGGCAAACGCGTACTGGATGTCGGCTGCGGTAACGGCTACTACATGTGGCGCATGCTCGGTGCCGGCGCCGACAGCGTGGTTGGCATCGATCCCAACTGGCTGTTCCTCTGCCAGTTCCTGGCGATCAAGAATTACCTGCCCGACCTGCCGGCCTGGCACCTGCCGCTGGCCTTCGAGGAACTGCCCGGCAAGCTGCAGGGTTTCGATACGGTGTTTTCCATGGGCGTGCTCTACCACCGGCGCTCGCCGATCGACCACTTGCTGGACTTGAAGGATTGCCTGGTCAAAGGCGGCGAACTGGTGCTGGAAACCCTGGTGGTGGAAGGCGATGCCCAGCAGGTGCTGGTACCAGAAGACCGCTACGCGCAGATGCGTAACGTCTGGTTTCTGCCATCGGTGCCGGCACTGGAGCTATGGCTGCGGCGTGCCGGCTTTGTCGATGTGCGCTGCGTGGATGTCAACACCACCTCGGTGCAGGAACAGCGCGCCACTGACTGGATGCGCTTTCAGTCGCTGCCGGAGTTCCTCGACCCGGCGGATCACAGCCGCACCCTCGAAGGCCTGCCGGCTCCGACTCGCGCCGTGCTGATCGCGCGCAAGCCGTAATCCCGGCGGGCCTTTGCCCGGTCAGCCGTGCTTGCGCCGCCGCCATAGCCACAGCGCCAACACGCCAAGGGTCAGCAACAAGGGCACCAGGGCGATATTGACCAACTTCAGGGTGCGACCCAGCGCCTCGATATCGGCGTTTAGCTGGTAGCGCACCTCGCGCAGTTCCTTGCGGATTTTCAGCTTTTCCTGAAGGAACTGTTGCAGCGCGGCCTGCTGCTCGGAGGTCAACTCCAGCGCCTGGCTCGGGTCGTCACTGCTCTGCAGCGCAGCGAGCTTTTGCTCGGTGTCTGCCAGTTGCGCCTGCAGCACTTGCTCCTTCTCGCGAAAACGTACCTCGGCCTCGCGCTGGATCGACTCGACCACCTCGAACGGACGGGTAAAGCGTCCGCGCGAGCGCACGCTGATCAGCGCCTCGGAGCCGGTCAGGTTGTCCAGGGCGTTGATCGCGAAACCGGCGTTGTCCGCCCACGGCTGCGGAATGCGCTGGCCGAAGAAGTCCTGCACCTGCACCCACATGCGGTCGGTGAGCATGTCGGTATCGGCGACGACGATGACGTTGATGTTGTCCGTCTGCTTGAGCCCGTCCTTGCGCCCTTCGATGCCGTCTGGATAGGCCGATAGCGCCGGGCCGTCGAGGCGTGCAGCAAGGGTGTAACGCTCGCCGGTCGGCTCCAGTTCGCGGATCAGCTCTTCGGGGTTCTGCAGCATGCCGAAGCGCTTCACGTCGAAGGGCATGGCGTACTGCGAACTCTGGATCAGCGGCATGAAACGGGTCTTGGCGCCCTCCAGCGGTTCGAGTATGCCGGCGGTGGCCACGGTGATGGTTTCCAGCGCAGCGGTGCTGATATCGTCCTGATCCAGAGCGTTCTTCGGCAGGCTCAGCCAGGCCGCATGGCGCACCGGCCGGCGATCCTGGCCCATGCTCACGGACATGGCATAAGAGCCATCGCCGAGCACCTGGTCCGGCACCATGCGCAGGCCCCAGGCCTTGAACAGTTCAGGCAGGTCGGAGGATTTGTCGATGACCCTTTCGCCGGGCATCTCGGCCTGGGTATCGGCCTCGCTGAACGGGTCGACGAAGGCCAGCAACTTGCCGCCGCGCAGCACGAACTGGTCGATGGCGTAGAGGGTCTGTTCCGGTAACTGCTTGGGGTGCACCAACAGCAGCACCGAAACATGCTCCGGGATCAGGTCGACGTCGGCCTTGAGGCTCTCGATCTGGAACAGCTGGCGGACTTCCTCCATCAGCATCCATGGCGGCGTCGGCTGGCGGGAGGCCATGTCGAAACCACCATTGATCTGCAGCCCGGACAGCACGCCGACCACCGGCCGCTCGGGCTTGGCCAGACTCTGCACCAGACGGCTGAGCTCGTACTCGAGAAACTCCTCCTGGTCCAGGGCGAAGAATGGAATCACCTGGGTCATGCCCTCGGCATTCTTGCCGGCCAGGCCGAAGTACAGCGAATCGCCGCCCTGCTGCAAGGGAATTGCCTGCAGGCCGAACTCGGCTGCCTGATCCTCCTCCTCGGAGAACGGCGCCGGGTCGATGACCTTCAGCTTGAGCTTGCCGCCCGCCTCGCGCTGGTAGGCCTTGAGCATTTCCTCGACGCGCTTGGCATAGGTGCGCAGCGCCGGCAGGTTCTTGGAGGCGGTGTCGGAGTAGAAGAAGTTCAGCGCTACCGGCTCGTCCAGATCGGCAAGAATCTGCCGAGTGCCTGCGGAGATGGTGTAGAGCTTCTGTTCGGTCAGGTCCAGTCGTGCACCGGTCAGGCTCAGGCTGGAAAACAGGTTGAAGGCGAGAAACGCCAGGGCGATAAGGACGAGCCCGGCGCCGGAAACCATCAGCTTTTTCATGGGCACCCTCAGTCGGCTTTCTTAAGATCGATGACCACCGCTGTCGCAGCCAACCAGGCGGCGATCAGGGTGAGGAAATACAGCAGGTCGCGCAGATCGATCACGCCCTTGCTGATGGCATCGAAACGGGTCAGGAAGCTCAGCGAAGCCACTGCATCGATCAGCCATTGCGGCGCCCAGCCACTGAAGCCGTCGAGCACCATGGGAAAACCGCTGACGATGAACAGGAAGCACACGCTGACCGCGAGGATAAAGGCAATCACCTGGTTCTTCGCCAGCGCCGACATGCACGAGCCAATGGCCAGATAGGCCCCGGCCAGCAGCCAGCTGCCGATGTAGCCGGTGACGATGGCGCCGTTGTCCGGCTCGCCCAGGTAGTTGACGGTGATGATCATCGGGAAGGTCAGCAGCAACGCCAGGCCGGCGAAGGCCCAAGCGGCGAGGAACTTGCCGGTGACCGCCTCGAAGCGGGTGATCGGCAGGGTCATCAGCAGTTCGATGGTGCCGGATTTGCGCTCCTCAGCCCACAGGCGCATGGCAATCGCCGGCACCAGAAACAGGTACAACCAGGGATGAAAGCCGAAGAACGGCGCCAGATTGGCCTGGCCACTCTCGAAGAAACCGCCCATATAGAAGGTGAATACCCCGGACAGCACCAGGAAAATCACAATAAACACATAGGCCAGCGGCGTGCTGAAGTAGCTCGCCAGCTCGCGCTTGAACAGTACCGGTAACTGTCTCATAGCACCTCCCCACGGGTCAGGCTGCGGAACACTTCGTCCAGCCGACCGCGCTCGACATTCAATTCTTTAACCCGCCAACCGCGCTGCACGATCAGTGCATTGACCTGCGGGAAGATCACCTCGCCCGGCTTGGCCAGCACACTCAGGCTGTGCTCGCGCGCGTTCTCTTCCACCCCGCTGACGCCCGGCAATGCTGCCAGCGCCGCTTTATCCAGCGGTTCTTCGGCCACCAGGGTTACCGCTTGGTGATAGCGCGAGCGGCTTTCCAGCTCCAGCGGCGTACCATCGGCGAGCAGTTTGCCGTTGGCGATTACCACCGCACGGGTACACACGGCAGAGACTTCTTCGAGAATGTGGGTGGAGATGATCACGATCTTGTCGTGGGCCAGGCTCTGGATCAGCTTGCGTACCTGGTGCTTCTGGTTCGGGTCGAGGCCATCGGTGGGCTCGTCGAGGATCAGCACCTTGGGGTCATGCACGATGGCCTGGGCCAGGCCGACGCGGCGTTTGAAGCCCTTGGACAGGGTCTCGATCGACTGTTCCAGCACCTGTTCCAGTTCAACCTGGCTGACAGCCTTGGCCACCCGCTCACGTTTCTCCGCGCCCTTGAAACCACGTATCTCGGCAATGAACTCGAGGAAACCGCGCACCGTCATGTCGCCGTAACAGGGCGCACCTTCCGGCAAGTAGCCGATCTGGCGCTGAACCTTGAGGGTGTCTTTCTGGATATCGAAACCGAGAATGCTCGCCGTGCCGGAGGTTGGCGCAAGAAAACCGGTGAGCATTTTCATGGTGGTGGACTTGCCGGCACCGTTCGGCCCGAGGAACCCCAGCACTTCGCCCTGCGCGACGCTGAAGGACAGGTCGTCCACTACGGTGTGCTGCGCAAAACGCTTGGTTAGGTTTGTTATTTCAATCATGACCTTTCACCATTGCGGTAACAGGCCCAGCTCGCTTCCCGTGCAGGCGCAAGCCGGGTGTTTAAGTGCCGGCGGACTATAAGGAGTCGGCCATGGTCAATGCAAGCCAGGAACACCGGGGAGGTTACCCTGCCAGCCCTTGATTGCCGGGCATGCCAACTACGTAGCAGGCTGGGTTAGGCGCTTGTGAGCATATTGATCACCGCGCAATGCTTGATGGGCCGTAACCCGGCAGGGCTGCTGCGGCGGCGGCAAACGCAGTGGTGGGTTACGCGCGTCTTAAACGTGGGTTTGGCTCATGCATATGCCCCGCCGCCAACCCACGCGCTTAGAGAATCAAGTGGTTACAAGCTTTTGCCGGCAGCCCGCCGATCCGGCACACTAGCCGCCCCGAGCAATCGCTCGTTTGCACAGCCAGCAGACTTCGTATGACCCGCTCCCCGTTTCACCGCCTCGTGTTCGGTACCCTGCGTCGCCTGCTGTACCTCTGGGTGCGCTCGGAAACCATCAATCAGTCGGCCTTCACTCTCAAGCTCGACCGCAGCAAGCCGGTGTTCTATGTGCTGCAATTGCCATCCTGGAGTGATCTGGCGGTGGTCGATACCGAGTGTCGCAAGGCTGGCTTGCCGCGCCCGGTATTGCCGGTGGCAGTGGGCGAATTGCTGGAGCCGGCGGCGTTCTTCTATCTAACGCTGGAGCCAGACTGGCTAGGCCGCCAGGACAAGCGCGGTATTTCGCCGACCCTGCAGCGCCTGGTCAGCGCCCTTAGCCAGCATGCCGTGGACGACGCACAGATCGTTCCGGTCAGCGTGTTCTGGGGCCAGTCGCCGGATCGGGAAACCAGCGCCTGGAAGCTGCTGTTTGCCGATAGCTGGGCAGTCACCGGGCGCCTGCGCCGACTGGCCAGCATCCTGATTCTGGGACGCAAGACCCGCGTGCAATTCTCCACGCCGATTCACATGCGCGAACTGGTGGAACAGAACAAGGGCAACGAGCGCACCCTGCGCATGGTGCAACGTATCCTGCGGGTGCACTTTCGCAACCAGAAGGCTGCGGTCATCGGCCCGGACGTGTCGCACCGGCGCAACCTGGTCAAGGGGCTGATCCACGGCCCACAGGTGCGCCAGGCGATCATCGAAGAAGCCGAGCGCGAAAATATCACCCTGCACAAAGCCGAAACCATGGCGCTGCGCTATGGCAACGAAATCGCCTCGGATTACACCTACACCGTGATCCGTTTTCTGGAACTGGTGCTCAGCTGGTTCTGGAACAAGATCTACGACGGTATCAAGGTCAACCACATAGAAGGTGTGCAGGAGGTTGCCCAGGGCCACGAGGTGGTTTACGTGCCCTGCCACCGCAGCCATATCGACTACCTGCTGCTGTCCTACCTGCTGTTTCGCAACGGCCTGACGCCACCGCATATCGCCGCCGGGATCAATCTCAACATGCCGATCATCGGCGGTCTGCTCCGCCGGGGCGGCGCCTTCTTCATGCGCCGCACCTTCAAGGGCAATCCGCTGTACACCGCCGTATTCAATGAATACCTGCATACCTTGTTCAGCAAGGGCTTCCCGGTTGAGTATTTCGTCGAGGGCGGACGCTCGCGCACCGGACGCATGCTGCAGCCGAAGACCGGCATGCTCGCCATCACCCTGCGCAGTTTCCTGCGCAGCCACCGCCTGCCGGTGGTGTTCGTGCCGGTGTATGTCGGCTATGAGCGAGTGCTCGAAGGCCGTACCTACCTCGGCGAGTTGCGCGGGGCGAGCAAGAAGAAGGAATCGATCTTCGACATTTTCAAGGTCATCGGTGCGCTCAAGCAGCGTTTTGGCCAGGTCTGGGTCAACTTCGGCGAGCCGATCAAGCTGGCCGAATTCCTCGACCAACAGCAACCGGACTGGCGGGCCCAGGATTACGGCACACATTACCGCCCAGCCTGGCTGAATGAAGTGACCAGCCACCTTGGCCAACGTGTGGCGCAACACCTCAACGAGGCGGCAGCAATCAATCCGGTCAACCTGGTGGCCCTGGCGCTGCTCTCCACCAGCAAGCTGGCCCTCGACGAACGCGCACTGGCGCGGGTGCTTGACCTCTACCTGGCGCTGTTGCGCCGCGTGCCCTACTCGCCGCACACCACCCTGCCAGAAGGCGACGGCCAGGCGCTGATCGAATACGTGCAGGGCATGGACCTCCTCGCCGAACAACGCGATGCACTGGGCAAGATTCTCTATCTGGACGAACACAACGCCGTCCTGATGACCTACTACCGCAACAATGTGCTGCACATCTTCGCCCTGCCTGCTCTGCTGACCAGCTTCTTTCAGAGCAGCGCGCGGATGAGCCGCGAACAGATCCTGCGCTATACCCGTGCGCTTTATCCCTACCTGCAGGCCGAACTGTTCATCCGCTGGAACCTGGAGCAACTGGATGCGGTGGTCGACCAATGGCTGGATGCCTTCGTCGAGCAGGGCCTGCTCAGCTTCGAGGCTGACGTCTATGTGCGCCCGGTGCCCAGTTCGCGCCACTTCGTCCTGCTGACCCTGCTTTCGCGCACCATCGCCCAGACCCTGCAACGCTTCTATATGGCCACTGCGCTGCTGCTCAACGCCGGTCAGCATGCGATCAGCGCCGAAGAACTGGAGGATCTGTGTACCGTGATGGCCCAGCGCCTGTCGATCCTCCACGGCCTCAACGCTCCGGAGTTTTTCGACAAGAGCCTGTTCCGCCACTTCATCCAGACCCTGCTCGACCAGGGCGTGCTGCACCGTGATGCGACGGGCAAGCTCAGCCATCACCCGCTGCTCGGCGAACTCGCCGAAGGCGCGGCCAAGCGCGTACTGCCGGCGGAGATTCGCCTGTCAATTCGCCAGGTAGCGCTGGACAGCAGCGAGGATGTGGCGGAGGCGGTTTAGCCGGGGCGCCTCACGAGAAGGCCGGCCTCTCGCGCATTGGCGCAACCCCATAGCCCGGGCTTATCCAGGCGACGCAATCCGGCCTCAAGGCCAACCCGCATGTCATTGATGTTATGAGTTATGACACTTTCTGTAGGAGCCAGCTTGCTGGCGATCTTTGCAGATCCAAAGCATCGTCGGAGCGCCGAACCGCAGCAAGGACTAGGCGCCCCCCGGACTCCTACACAGTTTGCTGCGCGACAGCGCGGTGTCGAAGACGTGGCAGACCCTCCTGGGGGCCAACCGGGAGGCTACCAGGCGCGGCGACAACCGGGCAGCCAGACAGCCCAACTCATACACCTTGCTCCAGCCGCTCCAGCGCACTGCGCAGCAGAGCCGGCTGCATCGGCCGGTCGAGGAAGTAGCCCTGGGCTTCCTCACAGTCGTGGCGCTGCAGAATATCGAGCTGCGCTTGCGTCTCTACGCCTTCAGCCGTCACCGTCAGGGAGAGCGCGCGACCAAGACCAATGATCGCCTTGATGATGGCCTCGCTGCTCTCGCAACCGTCCAGATCAGAGACAAAACTGCGATCGATCTTCAGCCCATCGAAAGGGAATGTGCGCAGATAGCCGAGGGAAGAATAGCCCGTGCCAAAGTCATCCATGGCCAGCCTGACGCCCAAATCCTTGAGCGCCTGCATGATCACCAGCGCACCTGCGGCATCCTCCAGCAGGACACTCTCGGTGAGTTCCAGTTCCAGCCTGGACGGCGGCAAGCCGGTTGCATCGAGCACATTTTGCACCCGTTCAACCAGCTGCCCGCGCTGGAACTCCACTGACGAAAGGTTGACCGAAACAATCAATTCCTCGTCCCAACTCATGGCTTCCGTGCACGCTGTATGCAGCACCCAGGAACTCAGGGGTACGATCAAGCCAGTGCTCTCGGCAATAGAAATAAAGGTATCCGGGGCCAGCAGTCCGCGCTCCGGATGCTCCCAGCGAACCAGCGCCTCAGCCGCGACCATGCGCTTGCTGCTGACGCTGTAACGGGGTTGCAGGAGCAGGCGCAGCTGGTCGTGCTTCAAGGCGTGGCGCAGGTCGCTTTCCAACTGGCGCTGCTCAACAGCCCGCTCATTCATATCGCTGGCATAAAAGCGCCAGGTATTGCGCCCGCCCCCCTTGGCCTCGTAAAGGGCGATATCCGCATAGCGAAGCAACTCGTCTGCCACGCAGGCATCTGCGGGCGCCATGGCGATACCAATGCTGGTGCCGATAAAGATACTGTGGTTGTCGATCTCGAATGGTCGCTCGATGCTGGCGATCAAGCGCTCGCACAAGCGCTCCACCTCCTCCTGGGCGAATATGCCGCTGACGATAAGGATGAACTCGTCACCGCCCATACGGGCGACCAGATCGCCATCGCGCAGGCACAGGCGCAAGCGCCGGGAAACCTCGTTGAGTACCTGGTCGCCAACCTCGTGGCCGAAAGAATCGTTGACCTTCTTGAACCGGTCGAGGTCGAGACTCAGCATTAGCAGCGGCTTATCCTTGGTCGGCCGGGCCTTGAGCTTGCCGTCGAGAAATTCCTGCATGCGGTTGCGGTTCGGCAAACCGGTCAGTGCATCATGCAGCGATAGATGTTCGATGCGGGCCCGCGCCTCGACCTCTTCGGTAATGTCGCTGACGGTGCCGCGGTAACCACCACTAAGCGGCGCCTCTGCAACGGTGCGCATAGACAGTCGACAGGTCCGCAGGCGCCCGTCCTGGGCGCGGTAATGACATTGCCGAGTGCCATTGGCTGCCCGGTTCTTGCGCGTACTGAGCCAGGTGGACAGGCCGCCGGGGCACTCGATGAACTCATCGAGCGGACGCCCCAGCCAGTCACTCTCGGCATGCCCGGTCACCGCCTGAAAACGCGTGGACAAATAGGTCAGACGCAACTCGCCATCAACTTCCCAAATCCAGTCCGAGGCGGCCTCGGCCACATCGCGAAAGCGCGCTTCACTGGTCGCCAGAGCCTGCTGACTCGCATACAGGGAGGCATAGCTGGCATCCATCTCACGTGCGGAGGCCATGGCCCGCCGCAGGGTCAACCAGGTGACCAGCGCCACAATGCTTCCGGCCAAGGCCAGCAGCGGCAAGATCAGGTACAGCAACTGATCGCCAGGGCGGGCCGGCTGCCAAGCCAACAGCAGCGGCTCGCCGTTGAGGGTTGCCAGCCGCAACAGCGACGCGTCTGGCGCATCGGCTGCAGCGTTGATCACACGCAGCTGGTCGACGCCGAAATCATCCCCAAGCGCCTGCAGTTTATTCGGCCCGAGCAAATCAACGAACAGCAAAACGGAGGTCGGGCCCGGCACTTCGGCTACCTGCGAATCTCCGCCGGGGGTAAAGCCCGCGGCGGCGACCAGCGCCGGCTGACCGGCTATTTGCACAAAACCCACAACCGGCTCTTGTTCGCCGGCCTGCTCCCGCGCCTGCGCGAGCAGCTGCGCGATATCGTGCTCAAGCCATTGCTGCGCCTGGGTCGCCACAAGCTGGCCGTCGACCACCGCATAAGTGGTAGAGCCATTGGCAGCGATGACAAACACGCCCTCAAGGGCGAAATCCTCAAACAGGCTGGGCCCCATGTTCTGCCGCGTATAGGCCCAGTCAAGATCGACCGTGGCATGCAGATGATGGTAGGCATCACCCCAAAAGGCGTAGTCGCCGATGATCGCCAGAATCGATTTCTGCCTGGCCTCGGTGGCTTTTCCTACGTAGAAATGACTTTGTTCGAGCGCCTGGGTGTTTTGCCGCAGTGCAATCTGCACCAACGCGGCACTGGCCACGACAAACAACACCAGCAGCAAGGCTGAAATGAGCAGCAATGCCCTGCGTGTGGTGCTCGAATTGACGACGCCGATAGCCGGTTGACGGGACAGCGTTGCAGTTGGCGACATGGGAATCCTCGGCGGGCTGGTGATGCGGCGCAAAACAGGTGCTTGCAAGAGAGTCCGCAGGGGTGAAGCGTTGTGCTGTCACCTCGCTATCTACGGATAACACTAGACCACCGATGCCGCTTAGACAGCACCTGCCTCAAGGAGTTCGAGCGTTGTTTGACGGCAACACTGCACAGCACCGCCAATGGCGACTCGCGCGCAGCGCTTGCCTGCCAATACCAGTCGCGCCAGTGCCAAAGAGCGCTGCCGGTGCGGGTTCAAGACCGCGCAGGCAACGCCATGGGCAGGCAGATCAACCTCGACTCAACACCGCTTAGTCACCAGTACAGCAACCAGCCACTACTCGGAAATTTGCCGGATATCCAGCAGCACCCAGACTTCATAGCCCTTGGCACGCGCGGCTTTTTCGGCTTCGAGTTGAGCGGTGAGGGTGCTGATCGAGCGCGAGCGATGCTCGAAGCGGAAAGGCGGACCACCGTTGTTGCGCACGCTCAGTTCGACGAGCGTGTAACTGGATGGGGGTTTGGTCTGTGGCTGCTGTTGTTTAAGTGGAGCCGGGTCGAGGCCAAGGGCGCGGCGCATCTCGCCTTCTGAGAGGTTGGTTTCGGTCAAGCTAGAACCCTATTACATTAATGATGTGGCGTTATTGAGCAGCACGGCAAAGAACAATATTGCGCAAAAGTGCTGTGGCGAGGATGGATGCTGCCAATGCATCGAAAATCAACGTGGATAGTGCCACGTCACCATAAAAAAGTGGATACACCACGCGCTATCCACCCTGACTTGCGGCGCCCGCCACCAATCGACCCGACCAACGGGCTCCCACAGGAGCAGCGCAAATCCGTAGGAGCGGGCCATGCCCGCGAACCAAGGCCAAGGCAACATCCATTCGCGGACAAGTCCCCTCCCACAAGAGCACCGCAAATCCGTAGGAACGGGCCATGCCCGCGAACCGTGGCCAAGGCAGTTCTACAGCCGCGCAAAGTTGGTCCAGCCGGGTACTGTGGGTAAGATGAAGGCATGACTAAGAACAGCCCGCACTTTTCACTCGATCATTCCCGCCTGCTCGACTCCCTCATCGCCACCGACAAACTGCTGATCATTCAGGATCTGGACGGTGTCTGCATGGGGCTGGTGCGCGACCCGCTGACCCGGACCATCGAGCGGCGCTATGTGCATGCAGCCAGCCAGTTGGCAGGGCATTTCTTCGTCCTGACCAATGGCGAACACATCGGCAGGCGCGGGGTAAACAACATCGTCGACAACGCCCTCGATGCACCCAGCCAGGCCGGCGAACAAGGCCTCTACTTACCCGGACTGGCCGCGGGCGGCGTGCAACTGCAGGACCGCCACGGTGAGGTTTCCCACCCAGGCGTAAGCGAGGCGGAACTGACCTTTTTACGGACGATACCGGGCAAGGCCGAGCACTTTCTTCGCCAGTTACTGGCTGCACCGCCCTACGCCCTCGCCGCCTGCGCGATCACACCGCTGGTTGACGCCAGCGTGCTGGACAACCTCGCCTCGCCGACTATCAATATCAACAGCCTCTACCAGCACTTCAGCAACCAGCCGGCGCTCTATCAGCAGTTGCAGCACGCAGTCGCAGGCTTCATGGAGCAACTGCAGCAACAGGCCAGCGCCTGCCGACTGCCAGAGTCCTTTTTCGTCCACTACGCACCCAACCTCGGCAGCGACGATCTAGGCCAGGAACGACTCAAGCACAGCACTGGCGAGAATGCCGGCACCACCGATTTTCAGTTCATGCTCAAAGGCGCGATCAAGGAAGTCGGCGTACTGCTGATCCTCAATCACTACTACCACCAACACACCGGGCACTACCCGTTGGGTGCCGACTTCAACGCCCGCCAGGCTCCACGCGAACAGAGCGCCCTGCTGCAACTGGCGCGAGAACACTTCGACCCGGCCCATATGCCGCGCATCGTCGGCGTAGGCGATACGGTGACCTCGGTTACCGCCACTCTGGATGGCCAGCCCCAGCAACTGCGCGGCGGCAGCGACCGCGGTTTTCTGACCCTGGTGCAGGAGCTGGGCCAAGCCTTCGACAGCAACAACTGCGTGCTCTACATCGACAGCAGCGGCGATGAAGTCGCTCGCCCTGGCCTCAATGCAGCGCACCTGCAGCGCCGAGCATCCGATGCGGAGCTGCAGGCCTGGCCAGCCGCCGAAGGAATCAGCGACCCTGCCGACCCACTCAGCCTGGATGTGGTCTTCTGCGATGGGCATGCGCAATACGTGACGTTCTTCTGCACGCTTGCCCAGCGCTACACGCAGCGCAGTCGCTAAGCCTGCAGACGCATGCTCAACCGCTGGGGTTGGGCGCGGCGCAGACTGACCGCAGCTTGGCCCTGCTGGGAAAGCGCGAACGATGCGCTGAAGCTACCGATAGCTGCCCGACGCCAATGTGCGGACGCACTGAGGCGGTAATCAGCTTACGCCGAGGCATTCAACCGCCAGCAACTGCCCACAAAAAAGCGGGCAACCGATAAGGGTTGCCCGCCTGTTGCAACACCCAGGGGCTGCAAGCATATCGCTCGTCGTCGTCAGCGTTCACCTCCGCGGGCGCGCGGCCGCAGTAGGCGAGCGCTATCAGTCGATCATACGCTGCGGATCAGGTGATCGAAGGCGCTGAGGGATGCCTTGGCGCCCTCACCGACGGCGATCACGATCTGCTTATATGGCACGGTGGTGACGTCGCCAGCCGCGAATATACCCGGCACGTTAGTACCGCCTTTGGCATCGACGATGATCTCGCCGCGCGGTGACAACTCGATCACGCCCTTGAGCCAATCGCTATTGGGCAGCAGGCCGATCTGCACGAAGATGCCTTCCAGCTCGACGGTATGCAGGTCGTCGGTGATGCGATCCTTGTAGACCAGTGCCTTGACCTTTTGTCCATCGCCCAGCACTTCGCTGGTCAAGGCGCTCTTGAGGATGGTCACGTTGGGCATGCTGTTGAGCTTGTTCTGCAGCACGGCATCGGCGCGCAACTGACTGTCGAACTCGATCAGGGTGACATGGGCGACGATGCCCGCCAGGTCAATAGCCGCCTCGACGCCAGAATTACCGCCGCCGATAACCGCTACCCGCTTGCCCTTGAACAGCGGGCCATCGCAGTGCGGGCAGTAGGCCACGCCCTTGCCACGGTATTGCTGCTCGCCGGGTACGTTCATCTCCCTCCAGCGTGCACCGGTAGCGAGGATCAGGGTCTTGGCCTTGAGCGACGCGCCGCTGTCAAACCGCACTTCATGCAGGCCGCCGGCTTGCGTGGCGGGAATGATGGCGCTGGCACGCTGCAGGTTCATGATGTCCACGTGGTACTGCTTGACGTGCTCCTCCAGAGCGCGGGCCAGCTTCGGCCCTTCGGTTTCCTGTACCGAGATGAAGTTCTCGATGGACATGGTATCGAGCACCTGACCACCGAAACGCTCTGCCGCGACGCCGGTACGAATGCCTTTACGCGCCGCGTAAATAGCCGCAGCAGCGCCAGCCGGGCCGCCACCGACCACCAGTACGTCGAAAGCTTCTTTACTATTGAGCTTGTCGGCATCGCGGGCACCGGCATTGGTGTCGATCTTGGCGATGATTTCTTCCACGCCCATACGGCCCTGACCAAACAGTTCGCCGTTCAGATAAAGGCTGGGAACCGACATGATCTGCCGCGCTTCGACTTCGGCCTGGAACAACGCGCCGTCGATGGCGACGTGGCGGATATTGGGATTGAGCACCGCCATCAGGTTCAGCGCCTGAACCACGTCCGGGCAGTTCTGGCAGGACAATGAGTAATAGGTTTCGAAATTGAACTCGCCTTCGATGCCTTTGATCTGCTCAATCACGTCAGCTGCAGTCTTGGACGGATGACCGCCAACGTGAAGCAACGCCAGCACCAGCGAGGTGAACTCGTGGCCCATGGGAATGCCGGCAAAGCGCAGGCTGATACCGGCCCCGGGGCGATCCAGCGAGAATGACGGTACGCGGCTATCGCTGCCGTCTTCACGCAAAGAAATCTTGTCAGTCAGGCTGACGATGTCGTGCAACAGAGCACTCAGTTCACGGGATTTGTCGCTGTCATCAAGGGACGCAACGATCTCGAACGGTTGAGTGACCTTTTCCAGATAGGCCTTCAATTGGGCTTTAAGCGTGGCGTCCAACATGAGTCAGGTATCCCTTTAACAAAATTCAGAAACTAAAACGCCCGGGCGGATCGCGCCCGGGCGTTCCACACTGGAAGGCTGGGTAACAGCCTTAAGCGCGTGTATCAGCAGTAAACGGGTTGCAAAGCGCCGCCAGCGTGAGCGCAGCAGCTTTGCGAGCGTTTTTTAGATCTTGCCAACCAGGTCCAGCGAAGGAGCCAGAGTCTTCTCGCCTTCTTTCCACTTGGCTGGGCACACTTCACCCGGATGAGCCGCGGTGTACTGGGCAGCTTTCAGCTTGCGCAGTGTTTCCGAAACGTCACGCGCGATTTCGTTCGAGTGAATTTCAACAGTCTTGATCATGCCTTCCGGATTGATCAGGAAGGTGCCGCGCAGGGCCAGGCCTTCTTCTTCGATGTGCACACCGAAAGCACGAGTCAGCGCGTGAGTCGGATCACCAACCAGCGGGAACTGAGCCTTGCCTACAGCAGGCGAAGTTTCGTGCCAGACTTTGTGCGAGAAGTGAGTGTCGGTGGTGACGATATACACTTCAGTACCAGCATCACGGAACGCGGCGTAGTTGTTGGCAGCGTCTTCGATCTCGGTCGGGCAGTTGAAGGTAAAGGCAGCAGGCATGAAGATCAGTACCGACCACTGGCCTTTCAGGGACTGCTCAGTCACTTCGATGAACTTGCCGTTGTGGAAAGCGTTGGCCTTGAACGGTTGAACCTGGGTATTGATAAGGGACATCTCTGATTCCTTGTGAGGGTTAGATGAGGGATGAGAAATTTACAGGGGCCATTTTAGCCCCTTATTCGAAAAAAGCTTATTAATTGACACCATGGTATCGATTGACTAACTCAATCAGCCTGCTGTCACACCAGGGTCGGGTCTATTACCAGCACCAGTTTGCCGTTAACTCGGTTACTCGCCAGTTCGGCAAAGGCCAGTTGTGCGTCAGCCACTGCAAAGCTGCGCGCCAGTTGCGGCCTGAGCCGGCCCTCAGCAAACAACGGCCACACCTGTTGTTGCAGATCACGCAGCAGATCGGCCTTGAACTGATCATCGCGGCTGCGCAGGGTTGAACCGATCAAGTTAATGCGCTTGCCCAACAGCAAACCCAGATCCAGCTCGGCCTTGCGCCCGCCCATCAGGCCGATATTCACCCAACGACCATCGAGTGCCAGCAACGCCAGGTTGAGCGCGGCGTAATGACCGCCGACCGGGTCGAGAATGACATCAAATGGAGCGAAATCGCGCAGTGCCTGTAGGTTGTCGTCGTCACGCAAGACCCCTGCCTGGGCACCCAGGGTTGCGCAATAGGCCAGGCGCTCAGCCGAACCGACACTGACCCAGCACGGGTTGCCAAATGCCTTGCACAACTGGATCGCTGCCGAGCCCACACCACTGGCCCCCGCATGCAGCAAGACTTTTTCGCCAGGCTTCAAGCCAGCCAACTGGAACAGATTAAGCCAGGCCGTGGCATACACCTCTGGTAAGGCAGCCGCCTCATGCAGTGTCACCCCCTCGGGCACCGGCAAGGCATGCCGTGCATCAACTACTACCTCTTCGGCCATGCCGCCACCGGCCAACAGCGCGCACACCCGATCGCCAACCTTCCAGTCACTGCCGGCGCCGACCTCACTGACCACACCGGCGCACTCCAAACCCAAAATCTCGCTGACTCCCGGCGGCGGCGGATACAAGCCCGCACACTGCAACAGGTCAGCCCGGTTCAGCCCGGCGGCCGCTACTTGAATACGAATCTGCCCAATGTCACAGACCGGGGCGGGCTGCTGTGCCCACTCCACACGCCCTTCAACGCCTTGCAATGCCTTCACGCTGCCTCCATAGTGCATTTGAACCGAGTCCGACAGTTCAATGTCGGACTTTTGCATTGCGCCGATGGAACCTGGCGCCCTGATAGATGGCCTAATATGCGTTATCAATTGTCCCCACGTCGAGTCAGCATGAAGCGATCACTGCTTAGCACCCTCCTCGCCTTGAGCCTTGGCTTAAGCGCTTTGCCGTTGTCTGCGAAAACCACCAGTGCTGACCCGTGGGAATACTTGCAGCCCAATCGCGAGCAAGTCATCGCCAGCCTGAATGTCGTAGAACTGCTCAATAGGCACCACTACAACAAGCCGCCGCTCAACGATGAGCGTTCGCTGAAGATTTATCAGGGTTACCTGAAGATGCTCGATCCCTCGCGCAGTTACTTCACCGCGGGCGACATCAGCGAGTTCGACCAGTGGCGTACCCAGTTCGACGACCTGCTGAAAAACGGCAACCTGGGTCCCGGCTTCCTTATATACAAGCGCCACTTGGAGCGCCTGCAAAGCCGCTTGCAGTTCGCCCTCAACATGCTTGAGCAAGGCGTCGACAAGATTGACTTCACTATCGACGAAAGTCTGCTGATCGATCGTGAGGAAGCCCCCTGGGCCAAGAACTTGGCCGAACTGGACGAGCTATGGCGCAAGCGCGTCAAAGATGAAGTCTTGCGCCTGAAAATCGCCGGCAAAGAACCCAAGGCTATTCAGGAGTTGCTGGTCAAGCGCTACAAGAGTCAGCAGGCACGTCTGCGCCAGACTCGCGGCGAGGATATATTCCAGGCCTACATCAACGCCTTTGCCATGTCCTACGACCCGCATACCACTTACCTCTCCCCCGACAGCGCGGAGAACTTCGACATCAATATGAGCCTGTCGCTGGAAGGCATTGGGGCGGTGCTGCAAAGCGACAATGACCACGTCAAGGTTGTGCGCCTGGTACCCGCAGGCCCAGCCGACAAGAGCAAGCAGATTGCACCCGCAGACAAGATCATTGGCGTGGCCCAGGGCGGCGACGAGATGGTCGACGTGATCGGCTGGCGCCTGGACGAAGTGGTCAAGCTGATCCGCGGCCCGAAAGGCTCGCTGGTGCGCCTGGAAGTGATTCCGGCAAGCAATGCGCCGAATGACGATACCAGCAGGGTGGTCAACATCACGCGCGAAGCGGTCAAACTGGAAGAGCAGGCGGCGAAGAAATCCGTGCTGCAGCTCAACCATGAGGGGCGCGACTACAAACTGGGCATCATTGAAATCCCCGCGTTCTACCTGGACTTCAAGGCATTTCGCGCCGGCGATCCGAATTACAAGAGCACAACCCGCGACGTCAAACGCCTGCTCACCGAGCTGGAACAGGAAAAAGTCGACGGCGTGGTTATCGACCTGCGCAACAACGGCGGCGGCTCTTTGCAGGAAGCCACCGAACTGACTGGGCTGTTTATCGATAAGGGTCCAACCGTACTGGTACGCAACAGCGACGGCCGAGTTGATGTACTGGCCGATGAAAATATCGGCATCTACTACAAAGGACCGCTGGCGGTACTGGTCAATCGCTTGTCGGCCTCGGCCTCGGAGATTTTCGCCGGCGCGATGCAGGACTACCACCGCGCTCTGATCCTCGGCGGGCAGACCTTCGGCAAAGGCACGGTTCAGTCCATTCAGCCGCTCAATCACGGTGAACTGAAGCTGACCCTGGCCAAGTTCTACCGGGTTTCCGGGCAAAGCACCCAGCATCAGGGCGTGATCCCGGACATCCAGTACCCCGACGTAATGGACACCAAGGAAATCGGCGAAAGCGCCCTGCCTGAGGCACTACCGTGGGACAGTATCAAGGCGGCAATCACCCCGGAACTGGATCCGATCAAGCCATTCCTGGAAGAGCTGCAATCCCGCTACGATACCCGCACGGCGAAGAACCCAGACTTCACTTTCACCCGCGAGCGTCTCGCGCTGGCAAAGAAACTGATGGATGAAACCAGCGTCAGCCTCAATGAAAGCAAACGCCGCGCGCAACAGGCTGATATAGAAGCGCAACAGCTGGTGATCGAAAACAGCCGCCGCACGGCCAAGGGTGAAACCCTGCTCAGCGAACTGAAGAAAGAAGATGAAGACGCCACACCGGTCGAGCCGGAAAAAACCAAACCGGAAGATGATGCCTTCCTCGCCGAAAGCGGGCACATCCTGTTGGACTTCCTGGGCTTGAGCTCTAGGCTGGCCAAGCAGTAACGACCTGCCGCTTGCGGCTGTCATCAAAGGGTCATCAATCTGTCGTGAAATGAAGGGGCTGATAGCGATATCAGCCCCTTCGCTTTTTCTGCATATCGAGACCCGTCATGACCGTCACCGAGCAACTGAGCGCGCTGGACCATATTCTCGCTCACGGCGACCTGCATAGTTTGTTCCAGCCGATCGTCAGCCTTTGCCAACGACGCATCCTTGGCTACGAAGCCCTGACGCGCGGCCCGTCCAACAGCCCACTGCACTCGCCCATCAACCTGTTCGCCGTGGCACGCAATGCAGGGCGGCTGGCCGAGCTGGAAGTGGCTTGTCGCAAAAGTGCCTGTCGGCGCTTTAGCGAACTAAAACTGCCGGGCAAGCTGTTTCTCAACGTCTCCCCGGACTCGCTACTGGAACCCGGCCATCAGCCCGGCCGCACCCTGCAACTGCTGCAAGCCTATGGCATCCCGCCCAGTCAGGTGGTGATCGAACTGACTGAACAGTCGCCCACCGACGACTTCGCCCTACTCGACACGGCTCTGCACCACTACCGAGCCATGGGCTTCTCGATTGCCCTGGACGACTTGGGCGCTGGCTATTCAAGCCTGCGTCTGTGGTCAGAATTGCGCCCCGATTACGTGAAAATTGATCGGCATTTCATCGACGGCATTCATCAGGATGCGGTCAAGCGCGAGTTCGTCGGCTCAATCCTGAAGATGGCCAAGGCGTCGCGGGCACAGGTGATCGCTGAAGGTATCGAGCTGGAAGAAGAGCTCGTCGTCCTGGCAGAGATGGGTATTGACCTGCTGCAAGGCTATCTACTCTGTCGCCCGCAAGAACAGCCTCCACACGACGCACAAGAGCTGTTGCCGAAGCTTGATGGCAACGCGCTGGTCTTGAGTGAGGAAGGCAGCAACCTCAGCGCCCTGCTCAACGAACAACCTGCCGTGGCCCAACACACGCTGATCGCCGAGGTACTGGAAGCCTTCCGCGCCCAAGCCAATCTGAACTCCCTGGCTGTCGTTGATGAGCACGGCCAACCGGTCGGTATCGTCAACCGCCACGCGCTGTCCGAAGCGCTGCTCAAGCCCTTCGCCAGCGACCTGTTCGCACGCAAACCGATCAGCCGCCTGATGAGCAGTGACTTCCTCGCCGTCGAACTGAAGCAATCGCTGCAAAAAGTCAGCCGCCTGCTCACCAGCCGAGCCCGGCAGCGCATCGAGGAAGACTTCATCATCACCCAGGACGGCAGCTACCTAGGACTTGGCCGGGTGATCGACGTGCTCAAGCTGATCACCGAACAGAAGATTCAGCAGGCTCGCTACGCCAACCCGCTGACCCTGCTGCCGGGCAATGTCCCTATCCAGCAGTGCCTGACTCGCCTGCTGCAACAAACCCGCGAAGCCGTTATCTGCTATGTGGATATCGACAATTTCAAGCCCTTCAACGACCTCTACGGTTACGCCAAAGGCGATGAAGTATTACTGAGCCTGGCGCAATGCCTGAACGAGCGGGTCGACCCGGCCCGTGACTTTGTTGGCCATATTGGCGGTGACGACTTCTTGCTGGTACTCGGTTCGCACGATTGGCGCGCGCGCCTCAATCGCCTGTTGGAAGACTTTCAAAGTCAATGTCGACGTTTCTACAGCGACGAGCATCTGCAAGCAGGTTGCCTGGTCGCTCATAGTCGCCAGGGCCAGCGCCAGGAGTTTGCGCTGCTCTCGCTGTCACTGGGCGTGGTGCACTTGCACCCGGAGCAGTGTGCGGAACTGGACGCTGGCCAGCTCGCAGGTCTCGCCTCGGAAGCCAAACGCCACGCCAAGGCGGTGCCCGGCTACAGCCTGCATATCATCGATACGCAAAAACTGTCGGTTTGACCAGGAGGCTGTCCGGTAAAGACGGCGGGCCGACGCCTACAAGGCTCCGGACAGGTCTGAACCCATGCGGAATTAACCGGTAGATTACAGCCCCAGTTCCTGCGCCCGCTGGACAAAGCGTGCCGCCTGTTCGATGTCGACCGGCACGCCAGGACCGCCAACACGGTATAGATCAGCCAAACGCTGGGCTGCCAGGGGGTGACCAGCCGTGGCCGCCAGCGTCCACCAGCGCAGCGCCTCGGCAGCATCGGGGGCTTGCCGTGTGTCGCCTGCCAGGCTCAGCGTACCGAGCTGATATGCGGCCTTGGCGTCACCACCAATGGCGGCCAGCCGCAACAGGCGCACGCCCTCTTCGCGAGCCGCCAAGCCCTGGCCACGAAACAGCAGGATATGCCCGTAGAAGCTCTGCGCGACAACATCGCCAAGATTGGCCATGCGCGCGAACTGCCCTTCCAGCCAGCGCCAACCGCGTGGCTGCTTGACCAGCCACGCCCAGTGAAACAATCGCCGAGCCAGGGCATAGCCGATCCGCGCACGCAGTCGCCAAAGCATCTAGAGCCCCTCGGAATAGTCGAACTCGAACACCCGCACCACTTCGGCCGCATGCCAGGATGCTGCGGCTACGCCGTCCGAAGCACCATTGAAACGCCCCAGGCGCGTCACACAATCGAAGAACCCGGTGCGTGGCAACCGGCTGGCCCCCTGACTAATCACCAGGGCGCTGCGCAGTGGCCGCTCAGCCTTGGCGTCCATCGACGCCAGGTGCTCCAGCGCCGCAGTCAGTGTTTGCATGGCCGGAGTCGGCAAGGCCAAACGCTCGACCAATGCCCGATAAGTCAGCAGATGACGTTGGCGCCGGGCATCCTCCAGCTCATCGAGCAAGGCTTGCCAGTGCAGACGACTGATACTTACGCTCAAAGCTTCTCCTCCCAGCCAGCAACGCCGAGCGTCCAGGCCAAGGCCCGTTTGATGGCAGCATCCGGCTGGCGCTCGGCGCTTTCTATCATGCCCAGGTAATGCGGACTGACTCCCACCGAACGCGCCAACTCTTGCAGCGACAGGCCTTTCTCTTCACGCAAACGCGTCAACTCGTTCAGCGCCGGCTTGACTGCATCCGCAGCCACTTGCGGCACTTGCGCAGTGTGGCCAGAGGCCTGCAACAGGGCCAGGTAATCGGCCCAGGGCAGTACCGCATATTCGGGCTCGCCATCACGTTTGATTACTTGCACTTTCATTCTCGACTCTCCGTGGAAAGCAGTACCGACAGCCTCAGCACCTTCCTGCAGGGCGCCATGTTAACAGCCCGATAGTCCAAGGGTGCGACCTATGCTGCCCTGGCCTTGCCAAAGCAACGTTCCTGGGTGACTTGAAGAGCTGCGCCAGGAGCGGCGCAGAGGCCTATCGCGGGTTCACCTGCCGAGTATATCGAGCCTGGCGACCGACCTCAGCCACTGACGGCGCCGCATGGCCGCTCATCACGAGGCCGCCGCCAGAGTTGCAAGACGCAGTAAGCGCGCCTCCCGCCTGACTTGCGCCGCGCCGGTGAACGACGCTGACCCAGCTACGGCAAGTGCCATGCCGCCCACCAGGTCACGGATCGACGCGCAAGGCGTGCAGGGACGGGGCGAAGATATATGTAAACGCGCTGTCAGAGCTACGCACCTGCTAACGGTGCGTAGATATGTGCCCAGGCTGGGCGGGGCGCGCTGCCTGAGGAGCCAAGCGACGAAGCCCAACGAGCATGCCACTGCCTGTAGGGCTTCGCTGCGCTCAGCGCCAACCTACCTGCATCCGTAGCCTGTCGTCAGACTCCACAGGTGCGCCGAATCTACAACTGGCCCTGGTGCGCACGGCGCATCCTACTAGATCAGGCCCATCGCTCTTAAGCGCTGAGGACTGAACGCAACACAGTACTGGGGCATAGCCTTTTTCAGGGCCTGGGCTTCTCCAGTTCAGGACCTTGCCCATCAGGCAAGCGCTCGATAACCGCAAGCGCCTCAGGCGCCTGCGCTTCTCGCCAGGCTCGAAATGCAGCCAACTCATCGCTCCAGGTGCGCAGCACCCAAGCCAGTACGGCAAGATCATCGATAAACCCGACCACCGGCAACCAGTCTGGCAGCGCATCCAGTGGTGTGACGAAATACACCAGCGCCGCCACTACCGCCAGCAACGCCTGGGAACTGATGGCTCGATACTCACCCCGCCACCAGGCCATGCAAAGCCCTTGCAGGAGCCGCAAATCATCTTTCAAACCGCCAAGGCGTCGGCCCTGCTCACCACTCTTGCGCGCCACCGCCAACAACAAGGCAGGCAGCCGACCACGACGCAAAAAAGTCGGCGCCAAGCGCAGGTAACTGGAAAAATTCCACGGCTGCTTCATAAGCATTCCCCGTCAACCCGCATGGCTACTGGCCTGGCTTGGGTTATCCACTAAAGCTGTGGATAACCTTGTGAACAGATTCCAGATGAGTCGATCAAACGCCCACCCCATGCGGCTTCGCTACAGATCGGACACTTTTTATCCAGCCAATAAATTTGTTTTAAATCAATAACTTGAATTTTGCAAAGAGTTTTTCAGCAAGCCCTTCGCAAGGCCATGTTACGCACAGGGTGAAATGTGCATAACCGTGGCGCCAGAATTCCATTGAGGTCTATTTTCCGACCTGCCAGTCAGGCTCAAGTTCGTTTTTCAATCGACGAAAACGACAACGCCCCGTCGAAACGAGGCGTTATATGCAACGGTTAAGGCTTACCGGGCCCGAGAGTTTTCCAGGCTCGTAAAACGCCTAACTCATGCTATTCAGCACTGGCGGCCTTGATTTCCAGCAGCTCCAACTCGAATACCAGTACCGAGTTGGCCGGGATCGCCGGGGTCGGGCTCTGCTCGCCATAGGCCAGCTCACTCGGGATATAGAGCTTGTACTTCTCACCAACGTGCATCAACTGCAGACCTTCGACCCAACCCGGAATCACACCGCTGACAGGCAACTCGATTGGGCTACCGCGCTCGATAGAACTGTCGAACACGCTACCGTCGGTCAATTTGCCCTCATAGTGCACGCTCACCACGTCACTGGCTTTTGGCTGATTGCCTTCGGCTTTCTTCAGTACTTCGTACTGCAAGCCAGATTCGGTGGTGACCACGCCTTCACGCTTGCCGTTTTCTTCGAGGAATTTCTTGCCCGCCTGGGCAGACTCCTCGCTAATGACAGCCATGCGCTCTTCGGCACGCTTCTGCAGAAAGGCGAAAGCTTCAACCAGCTCATCATCTTTCAGGCGCTGTTCTTTCTTGCCGATTGCATCTTCGATGCCCTGAGCTACGGCTTTCGAGTCCAGGTCATCCATACCTTCCTGTGCCAGGCTCTTGCCCATGTTCAGGCCGATACCATAGGAGGCTTTCTGCGCCGGAGTTTCAAGCTCTGCGCTGGTTTGCGAATCGCAACCTGCGAGAACCAGACCCACCAGGGCAACCGCCGCCGCTAAACGATGCTGTTTCATGCTTATTCCTTGTTCGGTGCGCCCTAGGGCAATCGAGTGAAGGCGCGAGCTTAGCAGGCTGCCGCAATCACTGGCTACAGGGATACGAACGGAGAAATATGTATTAGTTCAAGTGTTTAAGCGAATTACAGGAGGGATGTAACGAGTGTTGCGGAAAGGACGTAGCAGGTATGGAGCGAGGTAAAAAATGGCGCAGCGGACGGGACTCGAACCCGCGACCCCCGGCGTGACAGGCCGGTATTCTAACCGACTGAACTACCGCTGCGTGTCGGATGGACTTGCGTCCAAAGAACTCTTGCTTCCTCTGGTAGAGCGCTGTGCGAGCCGTTCTACCTCATGCCAAGCAAACCTGACATGGAAAATATGGCGCAGCGGACGGGACTCGAACCCGCGACCCCCGGCGTGACAGGCCGGTATTCTAACCGACTGAACTACCGCTGCGCGTAACTTCAAAAGCGAGTTGGTGGGTGATGACGGGATCGAACCGCCGACCCTCTGCTTGTAAGGCAGATGCTCTCCCAGCTGAGCTAATCACCCTTC
>JAUSOF010000031.1 GCA_030656145.1 Pseudomonas sp. | reverse complement strand
GCGACGGTCAGCTCTGGCATGGCGAACTGGCAATCGATCTGGTCTACAACCGCTTGACCGACTTCGCCTTCGATGATCCCGCCAATGCCGTGCTGCGCCAGGCTTATCTTGAGCGGGCCACGCTGCTGACGCCGCACCCGCAAGCCCATGCCCTGTATGCCGATAAGCGCAACCTGGCGCTGCTGTGCGATGCCGATCAGCTACAGGCGCTCGGTGTATCCGAGGATATTCAGCAACTGCTATTGGCGGCCATTCCGCATACCGAGGTGGTCGAGCCGGCTAATGCCGAGCGCCTGTGGCGCGAGCGCAAGCGGTTGTTCTTCAAGCCCTGCGCAGGTTATGGCAGTCGCGCCACCTACCGTGGCGACAAGCTGACCCAGCGCGTCTGGCAGGAGATTCTTGCCGGCGATTACGTGGCCCAGGCCCTGGTGCTGCCGGGGCAACGGGTGATGGCCAGCGATACTCCGGCGTTGAAATTTGATCTGCGTGACTATGCCTACGACGGTGCGGTGCAATGGGTGGCGGCGCGCCTGTACCAGGGCCAGACCACCAACTTTCGCACCCCCGGCGGCGGTTTTGCGCCGGTCTACCCGGTGCCGGAGGGCGGTTGTGGGGCGGACTGCGACTGATCAGCGCGCTGGCGTCTGCTCAGTGTGCCTGGGCAGCCCGATGGAAATCAGCGCGGCGAGCAGGACGAAGGCCGAGGAAATCCACAGGCAGGCTTCCAGCCCGTAAGCCTGATAGACCCAACCCGAGAGCAAGGTGCCGAGCAGCCGGCCCATGGCGTTGGACATGTAATAGAACCCCACGTCCAGTGACACGCCGTCTTCCTTGGCGTAGCTGACGATCAGGTAGCTGTGCAGCGAGGAATTGACCGCGAACAGCGCGCCGAACACCAGCAGCCCGCCGAGCAGTACCCAGTGCGCCGACAAGTCGCTGTATAAGCCGAGGGCTATGGCTGCTGGCAGACCCGCCAACAAGGCGGCCCAGACGAAGGCGGCGCGGCCATCGGGAACCTCGCCGCGCGCATTGCCGGTGATCGACGGAGCGAAGGACTGGACGATGCCGTAACCGATCACCCAGGCGGCCAGAAAGCCACCGACCATCCAGAAGTCCCAGCCAAATACACTGGACAGGTACACCGGTAGCGCCACCACGAACCAGACATCGCGCGCGCCGAACAGGAATAAACGCGCGGCCGAAAGGATGTTGATCGCCCGGCTTTTCGACAGGATGTCGCGAAACTTCGGCTTGGCGCTGGCCTTGCCCAGGTCCTTTTTCAGCAGCATCAGGCTGGCCAGCCAGACCAGCGCCAGCAGCGCCGCCATCACCAGAAGTGCACCGCGAAAACCGAGCAGGGCGAGCAGGGCACCACCGAGGAAAAAGCCGACGCCCTTGAGGGCATTCTTCGAGCCGGTGAGGATCGCCACCCACTTGTACAGCGTGCCCTGCTGGCTGTCCGGCACCAGCAGCTTGATCGAGCTCTTGGCGCTCATCTTGTTCAGGTCTTTGGCGATCCCGGACATAGCCTGTGCGCCCATTACCCACGGGATCGTCAGCCAGGCTGCCGGTACCGTGAGCATCAGCAAGGCGGCCACCTGCAGGCCCAGGCCGATGTTCATGGTGCGATTGAGACCCAGGCGTGCGCCCAGGTAGCCGCCGACCAGATTGGTGATTACACCGAAAATCTCATAGAACAAAAACAGCGCGGCGATCTGCAACGGCGTATAGCCCAGGCTGTGAAAATGCAGCACCACCAGCATGCGCAAGGCGCCGTCGGTGAGGGTGAAGGCCCAGTAGTTGCCGGTTACCAGCAGGTATTGACGAACACCGGGCGAGAGCGTGGAGAGGGCAGGCATGGTGTTATCCAGTGAGCGAGGCTTCGGGTCGTAGGGTTTGCCATACGCCGCATGGCACGCTGGTTGGTGCGCGCGGCCTAGGCGGCCCCGCGTCACCTACGAGGTAAACCGTAGGGTGGATGACGCTTTATCCATCCACCAAACAACGAGGGTTGATGAGAAAGGCGTCAGCTACGCGCCCCGATCCACCCTACATAGCTCTGGTAAGGGCAGCGTGTCAGTCCGCCAAACCAACCAGTCGCGCCAGTTCCACGGTGCGATTGGCGTAGGCCCATTCGTTGTCGTACCAGGCGTACAGCTTGACCTGGGTGCCGTTGATCACCATGGTCGAGAGCGCATCGATGATCGAGGAACGCGGATCGGTGCGGTAGTCGATCGACACCAGCGGACGTTCCTCGTAACCGAGGATGTCTTTCAGGGAACCGGCCGCTGCCGCCTTGAACAGGGCATTGACCTCCGCCACGGTGGTGGCGCGTTCGACCTCGAATACGCAGTCGGTCAGTGAGGCGTTGGCCAGTGGCACGCGCACGGCCAAGCCGTTCAAGCGGCCCTTGAGATCGGGGAATATCTCGGCAATTGCACTGGCCGAGCCGGTACTGGTGGGGATCAGACTCATGCCCGCAGCGCGTGCGCGGCGCAGATCCTTGTGCGGCTGGTCGAGGATGCTCTGGCTATTGGTCAGGTCGTGGATGGTGGTGATCGAGCCGTGGCGGATGCCCAGGTGTTCGTGGATCACCTTGACCACCGGCGCCAGGCAGTTGGTGGTGCAGGACGCGGCGGTGACGATGCGGTGCAGGGCCGGGTCGAACAGGTCCTGGTTAACGCCCATGACGATATTCAGCGCGCCGGCTTCTTTCACCGGGGCGCTGACCACCACGCGCTTGACCCCTTGCTCCAGGTAGCCCTGCAGAACCGCGACGGTTTTCATCTTGCCGCTGGCTTCGATCACCAGGTCGCAGCCGCTCCAGTCAGTATCGGCGATGGCCTTGTTGGCGGTGATCTTGATCCGCTTGCCGTCGATCACAATACAGTCGTCAGCACTGCTCGCCTCATGCTGCCAGCGGCCATGTACCGAGTCGAAATTGAGCAGGTGCGCATGGGTTGCCGCGTCACCGGCCGGGTCATTGATTTGCACGAACTCGAACTCCGGCCAGCCCCAGGCGGCGCGCAATGCCAGGCGGCCGATGCGACCAAAACCGTTGATGCCTACTTTGATGGTCATGCTGGTTTCCTCATGCAATGAATGTGTCGGTGCAATGAATTTATAGCGCGTGCTGGTTGACGCGTTTTGACAAGGCTTGCGCGGACTCCTTGCGCTCGGAGTAACGATCCACCAGATAGTCCTGGCGTTCGCGCAGCAGCAAGGTGAACTTGACCAGCTCCTCCATGACATCTACCAGCCGATCATAAAAAGATGACGGTTTCATTCGTCCCTCTGCGTCGAACTCAAGAAAAGCCTTGGGCACCGAGGACTGGTTGGGGATGGTGAACATGCGCATCCAGCGGCCCAGCACGCGCAACTGGTTGACCACGTTGAACGACTGCGAGCCGCCGCAGACCTGCATCACCGCCAGGGTCTTGCCCCGGGTCGGGCGTACCGCGCCGATTGCCAGGGGAACCCAGTCGATCTGCGCCTTGAACACCGCGCTCATCGAGCCGTGACGCTCTGGCGAGCACCACACCTGGCCTTCCGACCACTGCATCAGGTCGCGCAACTCCTGCACCTTGGGGTGGCTGTCAGGCGCGTCATCTGGCAGGGGCAAACCGGCAGGGTCGAACACCCGTGTCTCGGCGCCGAAGCGTTGCAGCAGGCGCGCCGCTTCTTCAACCATCAGGCGGCTGAATGAACGTTCACGGTTCGAACCATAGAGCAGCAGGATGCGTGGCTTGTGAGTGAGCGTCGGCTTGCCGCCGAGTTTCTCCAGGTTCGGCAGTCCGACCAGTTCTGCATCCAGATTGGGTAGGTGCTCGTCGTCCATCAATTCACTCCAGGTGTGGCGTAATACTTCAGCAGCAGGCAGCCAGGCGTTCGGGGCGCCCGCCCATGCCTTCGAGGCGTCTGGCATCGGGCCTGAGCCAATGCTTGTTGGCATCAAGGGTGGTCTGCAGTACGGCGCTGACCCAGTCGGGCAGGGACGGGTGCAAGCGGTAGTACACCCACTGGCCTTGGCGGCGATCCGCCAACAACCCGCAGGTGCGCAACTGCGCCAGGTGACGCGAGACCTTGGGCTGGCTTTCGTCCAGCGCACAGGTCAGCTCGCAGACGCAGAGTTCTTGCTGCGCCGTGATCAACAGCATCAGGCGTACGCGGGTGTCATCGGCCAGGCATTTGAAAACGCTGGTCGGGATCAGAGGCTCGGCCATGGCGGTGCTCACCGTTTGGTTTTCACTAGGACGAACATCTTGATCCGCTCATGGATCTCATGCAGGCAGTGACGGAAGGCGTCCGGCTTGTCGCTGGTTACCGGATCTTCGAAGTTCCAGGCCAGCTTTTCGCCAGCAAAATTGATGTGCTCGCACTCCTGGGCCGATTTATCGCACAGGCTGATCACGTATTCGAATTCATCGGGGCGGAACTCGTCGATCGACTTGCTGTGCAAGCCCTGAGTGTCGACGCCCAGGTGCTGTAAGGCATCGAGGGTGCGTGGGTCGACCGCAGTGGGTGTACTACCGGCACTGAACGCGGCAAAGTTTTCCCGGTCGGTGTGCCTGAGCAGGGCCTCGGCGAGTTGCGAGCGGGCGGCATTGGCGACGCAGACGAACAGTACGCGGGTTTGGTAGGCCATTGCAGGGTCTCGATTTATATATGGCTCGGCGAATATACGTTTTATCGCATGTCTCGTAAACCCGGGCAGCTAATCGATGCAGCCGCCTCCAGCCGCGAATCGCCCGATTGGCAGGTATAGTGCGTGCGGTGAGCCACTGCTCTTCTCCCATTCAGCGCAAGAGCCCCATGCACCGACTCGACCTGAAAATTCGCCTGCACTGTGGCGCCGATATCGCTATTGGCCCCGGCAAGGCCGACTTGCTCGAAGCCATCCAGCAAACCGGCTCGATCAGCGCCGCCGCGCGCAGTTTGGGCATGTCCTACCGGCGTGCCTGGCTGCTGGTCGAAACCATGAACCGCTGCTTTACGTCCCCCTTGGTGACTACCCTGGCAGGCGGCCGCCATGGTGGTGGCACCCAACTGACCGAGATGGGTGTGCAGGTGCTGCAGCGCTACCGTGAACTTTGTGCCCAGGCGTTGGCCGCCGTGCAGGATGGCCTGGATGATCTGGGCGCCTTGCTGGCGGATCCCGCGCCAGTGACCCGCTAACCAGGCGCCAGAAGTCATCCTTTGAGGGATTCGCGTACTTGATCTGGATACGCTTAAGCAGGTTTTTCCGAGGACGTGTAGCGCGGCGCGGCCTGTGAGGTTGACGGCGATGGGGCGGTGCGCGCGGGTCGCGCATCCTATGCAATTGATTGCGACTACCACGTAGGGTGCGCTGCGCGCACCGGCAGCTATTCTGAGCAGGTGAACTGCGCTCAGGAGACAGGGAATGTCCGACTACCGCCGCGCCCAGGATCCGGGCGCCTGCTATTTCTTCACCTTGGTGACTCACCAGCGCCAGCCCTTGCTGACCCAGCCGAGGTTGCGTGAAGCCTTGCACCTGGCCATCGTTCAGGTGCGTCAGCGTTACCCCTTCAACATTCGCGGCTGGGTGCTGCTGCCGGATCATCTGCATTGCCTGTGGCAGATGCCCGTGGGCGATGCCGAATTCGGCCTGCGCTGGTCGCTGATCAAGCGCCTCACCAGCCAGGCGCTGCCCCGCGCGCCGGGAGTGATCAGCTTGAGCCGCTGCCTGCGCCGTGAGTCCGGGTTGTGGCAGCGGCGCTTCTGGGAGCACCGCATCCGCGATGACGAGGATTATCGCCAGCACCTGGATTATCTGCATTGGAATCCGGTACGCCATGGCCTGGTCGAACGAGTGGCCGACTGGCCCTGGTCGAGCTATCACCGCCTGGTGCGTGAGGGCGTTTATCCGGCGGATTGGGGTGGAGCAGGTGACGTGGAGGGCGGCTTTGGCGAATGACCGCTGCTGCCGCGGTGCGCACGGCGCACCCTACGCGGTGGAGCAGGGTAGAGAACCGCTGTCGCCGTGGTGCGCACGGCGCACCCTACGCGGTGTTGCGGCCGTGCCGTAGGGTGCGCCGCGCGCACCGGGTTAACCGCCACTATGTGAGGCCAGCGCCTGCTGCGGTGTCCGGTCGAGGTGCAAGGGCATGGGGCTGAGAACCGCTGTCGCCGCGGTGCGCATGGCGCACCCTACGCGGTGTTGTGGCGTGCCGTAGGGTGCGCCGCGCGCACCGGGGTTATCGCCACTGTGTGAGGCCAACGCCTGCTGCGGTGTCCGGTCGAGGTGCGAGGGCATAGGCCGGAGAACCGCGGCCGCCGCGGTGCGCACGGCGCACCCTACGCGGTGTTGTGGCGTTCCGTAGGGTGCGCCGCGCGCACCGGGGTTAGCGCGAATGTGTCAGGCCAGCGCTTGCCCTGGTGTCCGGTCGAATTGTTGCGAGGGCATGGGGCTGAGAACCGCGGCCGCCGCGGTGCGCACGGCGCACCCTACGCGGTGTTGCGGCCGTGCCGTAGGGTGCGCTGCGCGCACCGGGTTAACCGCCACTATGTGAGGCCAGCGCTTGCTGCGGTGTCCGGTCGAGGTGCGAGGGCATGGGCCGGAGAACCTCGGCCGCCGCGGTGCGCACGGCGCACCCTACGCGGTGTTGTGGTGTTGCGGCGTTTCGTGGGGTGCGCTGCGCGCACCGGGGTTAACGCCACTGTGTGAGGCCAACGCCTGCTGCGGTGTCCGGTCGAATTGTTGCGAGGGCATGGGCCAGAGAACCGCGGCTGCCGCGGTGCGCACGGCGCACCCTACGCGGTGTTGCGGGGTGCCGTAGGGTGCGCTGCGCGCACCGGGTTAACCGCCACTGTGTGAGGCCAACGCTTGCTGCGGTGTCCGGTCGAGGTGCGAGGGCATGGGCCGGAGAACCGCGGCCGCCGCGGTGCGCACGGCGCACCCTACGCGGTGTTGCGGCGTTCCGTAGGGTGCGCTGCGCGCACCGGGCATGACCCGGTGCGGATGCCAGCAAAGGCTTTGCTTTAGCTGACCAGGGTCAGTTCGACCTGCGGTTGTTGTTCCGGCTCGGCGACTCCGGCGAGGAATTCATCACCCCAACGGCGGATGTCGTTGTAGTTGACGATGTCGAACAGTTCGCGCAGCCGTGCCTGAGCTTCGGCCTTGGGCATGTTCAGCGCCAGGTAGCAGACTTGCGCCAGATCGGCGGTGTCGTGTGGGTTGGTCAGCAGCGCGCCCTTGAGTTCGGCGGCGGCGCCGGCGAATTCCGAGAGCACCAGCACACCAGGGCCTTCCAGCAGGCCCTGGACGGCGACGAACTCCTTGGCCACCAGGTTGAGACCGTCGCGCAGTGGGGTGATCCACATCACGTCGGCCATGGCGTACCAGGCCACCACTTGCTCGAAGGGGAAACTGCGGAAGAAGAACTGCACCGGCGTCCAGCCGATGCGGGCGAAGCGTCCGTTGATGCGACCCACGGCTTGCTCGATCTGCGCTTGCAGTTCGTCGTAGATGGTCATTTCGCTGGCAGCCGGGACGCAGATGCTGACCAGGGTGACCTTGCCCAGCAGTTCCGGGTTGTCCGCCAGCAGGCGCTCGAAGGCCTGGAGTTTTTCCAGGATGCCCTTGGTGTAGTCGAGGCGCTCCACCGAGAGGATCAGTTTCAGCCCGCTAAGCTCCTTGCGCAGGTCGGCCATCAGTTCCTGGATTTTCGGTTGCTCCAGGGCGCTGCTGATCCGGCCAATGTCCAGGCCGACCGGGTGGGCGCCGAGCTTGACGATCCGGCTACCGGTGTCAACTGCGGTGGTCATGCGCTCCAGACCCACGGCGCAGCCATAGGTGATGAAGCGCGGCGCGCAATTCTGCCGGCTGACGGTTTGCAGTGGGGTGACGCCGCGTGCCACGTCGACGAAGTTCTCCACCTGGCGCGGGATGTGAAAGCCGATGTAGTCGCATTGCAGCAGGCTGCCGATGATCTGCTTGCGCCACGGCAGCACGTTGAATACATCCGCCGAGGGGAAATAGGTGTGGTGGAAGAAGGCGATGCGCAGATCCGGGCGCAATTCGCGCAGGTAGCCAGGGACCATCCACAGGTTGTAGTCATGCAGCCAGACGATCGCGCCTTCGGCGGCTTCCAGGGCGGTGCGCTCGGCGAAGGCGCGGTTGACCTTGAGGAACACCTGCCAGTCGTCCTCGTTGAAGGTGGCGCGTTCCCAGAAGGTGTGCAGGGTCGGCCAGAAGGCTTCCTTGGAGAAGCGCTTGTAGAAGATATCGACCTCTTCCTTGCTCAGCTTGACCCTTGCGGCCTTGAGCTTGGGGTAGCGCTCGGCATCCACGCTGGTGTGGATGTCGAACGGCTCGTCGCCGTCTTCATGCACTGCCCAGGCGACCCAGGAACCGGGGCGGCCGTCGCCGAAGAAACTCAGCAGGGTGGGGATGATGCCGTTCGGCGAGGTCGGGCGGCGGCGTTGCAGCTTGCCGTTGACCCGGTGTTCTTCATAGGGCAGGCGGTGGTAGACCATCACCAGTTCGGATTTGCCGGGTTCGGCGGCGATCCGCCGTTCGGCGGCAATACCGTGCTCGCCGAGGAAGCCGAAGTGGGCGAATCCCTGGAGAATCCCGCCGCAACCCGGGCGGCTGGCATGCAAGGTGCGCGAGGAGTGTTCGGTGGCTTGCAGCAGGCCGACTTCCGAGTTGCCGACGCAGACGCTGTTGAAGGTGCCCTCGAGCATGCTCAGGTCGTTGAGGCTGTGGCCTGCAGCCAGCACCTGGTCATTGTCCAGCTCCAGCCAGTCAGCCAGTGCCTGCAGGCTGCTGCCCTTGTTGACGCCCTGAGGCAGAAAATCGAGGTAGCGCTCGGCGGAGTAGAGCAGGTCGCAACCCAGCGCCTGGGCGGCGGCCAGCAGTGCCGGGTTAGCAGCTTGCGCAGGGCTGCAGAAGTAGGAGCAACGGCGCATCTGCGGTACGTCCTGGCGCTCCAGTTCGAAGCCTTCGATGGCGCTGGCGACCTGGCTCTCGCCGGGCCAGAGCGCATCGACCTTGCTTTGTAGCGCCTGGATTGGCTGCAGGGTATCGCCGTGGGTGAAGCTGGCGCCGACATCGGAAATGATGAAGTCCGGCTGTGGCAGGGTCGGATCGGCCAGCAGTGGCAGTACCGACTCCAGGCTGCGGCCGGTGACATAGGCCAGGCGGATTTCCGGGTGGGCGGCGATGGTCTGATAAAGGCTCAGGCGATCCTCGGGATCGCCGAAGAGAAAGGTTCCATCGAGATCGGTGGCAAGTAACATGCGCAGTCTCCTTATGCAGTTGACGCGCCGACGTGGGCCGACGTGCTAAGTATCGGGCGTACTCGCTTTGCAGCGGTCGCCTCTTTTGTTATGCGGGAGCAGATGGTTGGTTCGGCTCCTGCGCTGATTCGGTTAGCGGCTCTTCGCTGCTGTCGTCTGGCGGCGGCGCATCCGGCATCAACTCCAGCACGGTATGGCTGGTGCGCAGCATCGGCATGAAGTGCCCGTGCGGCTCGCTGACCAGGTCGCTGACGTGGCGCAAGCGGTAGAGGGTGTAAGCGGCGAGCAAACCCAGGGTGGCGGCGAAGTACAGCGGCAGTGCCTGAGCGCCCAGATGCTGCATGAGCAAGCCCGCCAGCAGAGGGCCGCACACCGAACCGATGCCATTGACCATTAGCAGGCTGCTGGAGCCGGCGAGAATTTCATCGCTGTGCAATTGGTCGATCAACTGCGCCACGGCAATCGGGTAAATGGCGAAGGCCAGGCCACCCCAGACGAAGATCGCCGCGAGCAGCAGACGCCCGGCGGGCAGCACGCTCATCAGCAGGGCCACCACCACCGACAGCGCCACCACCCAGAACAGCACCAGGCGCCGGTCGTGCTTGTCGGAATAGATACCGATTGGCCACTGCAGCAGGGCGCCGCCGAGAATCGCGCCGCTCATCAACAGGCCAACACCGGTGGCGTCGAAACCGCTGAGAGTGGCATACACCGGGGCCATGCCCCAGAACGCGCCGAGGGCCAGACCGGAAAGGCCGGCCGCGGCAATCGCCAGCGGAGCAATGCCGACCAGCTGGCGCAGGTTGGTGTGCAGGGTTTCCGGCACGCTGGGCTGCGGCTGCCGGGTCAGGGTGATCGGCATCAAGGCAGCACTGATCAACATGGCGGCGAGCACGAACAGCACAAAATCGCTGGGGTCGGCCAGGTTGAGTAACTGCTGCGCCGCTGCCAGGGCGCCGAGGTTGACCGCCATGTATACAGCGAATACCTGGCCGCGTTTATCGTTGGGTGCCCGGGCGTTGAGCCAGCTCTCGATCACCATGTACAGGCTGACCAGCGCCAGACCATAAAGCACACGCAGGCCGAGCCAGACCCAGGGGTCGACGATCAGGATGTGCATCAGGGCGGTGATGGCAGCCAGTGCGGCACAAAAGGCAAACGCACGGATGTGCCCAACGCGACGAACCAGCGGAATCGCTAGCCAGGTGCCAAGGAGAAAACCGACGAAGTACCCGGACATAATCAGTCCGAGCATCCCGGTGGAGTAGCCTTCGGCCACGCCGCGCAGGGTCAGTAGGGTGTTGAGCAGGCCATTGCCGAGGAGGAGTAAAGCAACCCCACCGAGCAATGAGCTGATAGGGGCAATCAGGGACCACATAGCGAACTACCCTAGGGGACTATGCCTGCGATAGCAAGCATGAATCGCGCCAGTGGGTGGTGTGATAGTTGGTTAACCTGTTGTTTTAAATGATTTATTTTTATAGATAAGCGGTCTTTGAGTTATCTGGATGTACAGGCCGGTTTCGATTGATTGTGCTCAGGCGACCCCGGATATAGCAGCGCGGACTGAAAGCCTGGCGTCAGCGCCCCACTCCGGTGCACCTCGTCATCGGGGGTAGTGCGATGCTGGCTAACCGCTTCTGGCGCAGACTCAGCGCCGCAGATAGGCGGCGAAGTCGATGTCGCCCGCCGACAGGATCGCCTGCACCCGATTGTGCACGTTGAGCTTGCGCAGGATGGCGGAGACATGGGCTTTGACCGTGGTTTCGGCGATGTCCAGGCTGTAGGCAATCTGCTTGTTTGACTCGCCTTTGGTCATGCGCTCCAGCACCAGTAGTTGCTTGCGGGTCAGGGCTTGCAGCAGTTCCTGGGGGAAGCCATGGTGGTCGGAGTGGCTGCGATACGCGCTGGTTTTTTGCGAGCGAATGATGTCTGGCGGCAGATAGACGTTGCCGTTGAGGATCTGCTGGATGGCATCGGTCATCTGTGCCCGCGGCGAGGATTTGGTGATGAAACCGACAGCGCCATAGGTAATGGCCTGGAGCACGATTTGCTTGTCCTGCTCGGCGGAAACGATCACCACCGGGATGGTCGGTGCCTCGTTGCGCAGGGTAATCAAACCGTTTAGCCCGTGCATGCCTGGCATATTCAGGTCGAGCAGGATCAGGTCGAGGTCGTCATTTTCCAGGGTCATGGCCAAGGCGCTGTCGAGGTCAGCGGTTTCCATGATTTCGCTACCGGGGAAGCCGTCGCTGATCACGTTGTGGATGGCTTCGCGAAACAGCGGATGGTCGTCGGCAATCAGAATTTTGTACATGGCCTTTCACCTCATTGTTGTGATTATGGTGTGGCTTTAGCCGTAGGGAAATGGATGCACGTTTATAGCAAGACGGGCGGTTGGGCGCGTTTGAGCGCACTCCAGCCCCGCCAGCAGTCGGGGCGGCAGTAGAACACCAGCGGCGAGGCTTTGTCGCCATGGCTGATCTGCCGGTGGCGGAAAAGAGTGTTGTGACTCTTGCAGTGGTCGGTTTTGGCTGACCATGCGCGGCCGAACCTGGCACCCGCGATGAGTGGGCCATGCAGGCCAGGGAGCTGACAGACCTCAAGCAGGCGGGCCTGCGGTTGTTTGTCGGGTAGGCGTTGCGTGGCCGGAGTGTCGACGCTGGGCGCGCGGCTGCAGCCTGTGTAAAACAGGCTTGGCTTGGCCCTTGGCGGCTTAGCCAGCGGTAAGCTTGCGGTCAATGAAAGACCGGTTGGTAGGGGCAGGCAGAACGTCATCGCCTTAAGTCTCACTTCTTTTTGTGTGCGTATTACAGGGCAATACTCCTGCTTTGGAAATTCTACATTGGAGAGTAAAAGCAGTACCAAAGTAGTAGGTGGATGATCGCAAATGGCTGATTTATCGAGGCGCAAGCGGTTGCTGGCGGTGTTCGTCCAGACTGTTTGAGTGGATTGGCCGGGCGACGCTCAGCCGCGAACGGCTGACGCGGAGCGTCTGGGGCTGCATGCACGCGGGTGGTTCGACGGCAGCGATCGGCAAAGAGCATCGCGGCCAAGGCCCCTCCCACATGTCACCAGATCACCGCTAAATCTGTGGGAGCGGTCTTGACCGCGAAGATTTTAAGGGTGATTGGAGCGTTCGAAGCTACAGCCGCTTCTCCGGGGAGTAACCCGTCAGGCAAGAGGGGGAGCCGCGAAGCTTTGCTGTGCAGCGAAGAATTCGCGGCGTTCCGCTTTAGCCGCGCGTGGACCTAGCTGGCCCGGCGCAGGGCGGCGTGTTGCGGGTTGAAGGTGACCACGGCGAGCACGGCGAACAGCGCGGTCAGGCCCAGGCAGATCAACAGGGCGCTGAGGCTCAGACGCTGGTAGAGGGCGAAGCGCACCAGCTCGACCGCATGGGTGAATGGGTTAAGTGCGCACAGCCAGTACAGCCACTCGTTGGCCTCGCGCATCTTCCACAGCGGGTACAGCGCAGACGAGAGGAAGAACAGCGGGAAGATCACGAAATTCATCACCCCGGCGAAGTTCTCCAGCTGGCGGATGCCGTTGCTCAGTAGCAGACCCAGGGCGCTGAGCATCAGCGCCACCAGCAACAACGCGGGCAGGGCGCTGAGCAGCCCCCATAACGGTGGCTGTACCCCGTAGAACCAGGCAATGGCGAGAAAGGCATAGACCTGCAGCAGCGAGATCAGGGCGATTGCCAGTAGCTTGCTGGCGAGCAGGAAGGCGCGCGGCAGTGGGCTGGTCAGCAGCACGCGCATGCTGCCCATCTCGCGGTCATAGACCATCGACAGTGAGCCCTGCATGCCGTTGAACAGCAGGATCATGCAAGCCAACCCGGGGACTATGTAGGTCTCGTAGGTGATGTAGGTGTCGTAGGGCGCAATGATGGCGATGCCCAGCGCCGCACGAAAACCGGCGGCGAACACCAGAAGCCATAGCAGCGGCCGCACCAGGGCGCTGAAGAAACGCGAGCGCTGCAGCACGAAGCGCAGCCATTCGCGTTGCACGATGCCTTGCAGGCAGTACCAGTAGGCGTTCATGGGCGAGTCTCCATGGGTGGGTGTGCCAAGCGAAGAGCATCGCGGCCAAGGCCCCTCCCACAAGTCATCAGGTAACTTGCGACGAAGGCTTCTTCAGCAAATCGCGAGGCCACCGCTAAACCGGTGGGAGCGGTCTTGACCGCGAAGCTTTTGTGATCGATTGGAAGAGTCGCGGTTACAACCGCGGCTACCAACACCTCACGCCGTGGCAGCGGCTTCAGCCGCGCAGCGTTCATGCTCCCGCCTCGCTGGCGGTCAGGCGCTCGAAGGTGGCGGCCAGGCTGGCATCGTCGGCGCCGATCTGGCTGGCCAGGCCTTGGGCGACCAGGCGACCATGGTTGAGAATCAACAGTTCGTCGCTGGCCTGTACCTCATCGAGCAGGTGGGTGGTCCACAGCACTGCCAGGCCGTCGTCACGACAGAGCTGGCGCACATGCCGGTTGAGCGCCAGGCGGCTGGCCGGGTCGAGGCCGACGCTGGCCTCGTCGAGCAGCAGCAGGCGCGGCCGGTGCAGCAGGGCGCGGGCGATTTCCACGCGGCGGCGGTGGCCACCGTTGAGGTCGCGAACCTTCTCGGCGCGCCGTTCGCCGAGCTGCTGGCGCGCCAGTTCCTCGTCGATCCGCGCGCGTGCCAATGGCTTGGCCATGCCGTGCAGGGCGGCGTGGTAGCGCAGGTTCTGCTCCACGCTCAAGTCCAGGTCCAGGGTGCTCTGCTGGAACACCACGCCGAGTTGGCGCAATGCCTGGCGTGGCTGCTGGCGCAGGCTGCAACCCATCACCTGGATGTCGCCCTGTTGCAGGTCGTAGAGGCGGGTGAGCAGGGCGATCAGGGTCGATTTGCCGGCACCGTTCGGCCCCAGCAGCGCGGCGAAGCTGCCGGGCGCGACGCTGAAACCGACGCCTTGCAAGGCCTGGCGCGCGCCGTAGGCGAAAGCGACGGCGCTGACCTCGAGGGCATTCATGGCGTGACGACCACGCCCCAGGGGTATCGGCCGACCTTGATCGACTTGGTCACCTTGAGCGACTTCACATCGATCACCGAGACGTCGCCACTGACGCCGTTGGTGGTCAGCAGTTGGCTCTGGTCCGGGGTGAATGCCATGTGCCAGACGCGCCGGCCGACCAGCAGATAATCGAGTACTTCAAAGGTCTTGGCGTCGACCACCGCCACATGGTTCGACGGGCCGAGGGCGACGAAGGCCAGCTTGCCGTCGGCGCTGAGCTTGACCCCAACCGGTTGCACTTTGTCCGGGTGTACGCCCTTGATCTGGAAGGTCAGAACCTTCTCGATCTGCCGGCTGGCGACGTCGATCACGCTGACCGTACCGCCGATTTCCGCCGAGGCCCACAGGCGCTTGCCGTCAGCATCGAACTCGACATGGCGCGGGCGCTGGTCGACCAGGGTGTTGTCAATCAGGGTCTGGGTGCTGGTGTCGATCCAGTGCAGCATGTTGGTGGTTTCGCTGGTGTTGACCGCCCACTTGCCGTCCGGGCTGACGGCCATGCCTTCGGGCTCTACGCCGACATCGATCTGCGCCAGCACTTCATCACTGTGCACATCGACCACGGTGACCAGCGCATCGTCTTCGTTGGAGATATACAGCCAGCGGTCATTGGGGTGCAGAGCGAACTGCTCGGGGTCGGCGCCGGAGGGCAGTTCCTTGATGATGGTGCGCGTGGCCAGGTCCATCACCTGGACCCGATCCGAGTCGCTGGCGCAGATGTACAGCAGCTTGTTGTCGCTGGACAGCAGCAGGCCACGAGGACGCTGACCGACATCCAGGGTGGCCGTCACCTCCATGGTCTTGAGGTCGATCACGCTGATGCTGTCGTCCTTTTCGTTGGAGACGTAGGCGGTGGCGGCGACTGTGGTCCCGGTGCTGATCAGCAGCGTTGCGCCGATCAGGGTGGCGAGCAGGGTCTTGCGCATGTGGTGTCTCCTTTTTGTTCTTGGGCGAGGATGGGTGCGCGCGGCGCACCCTTCGGGTTGCTATGCCACGGGCTCCGTAGGGTGCGCCGTGCGCACCATCAAGTACGACTACCAGCCAGATCACAGCTGACTTCCGGTTGATCGAAGCCAAGGCTGTCCAGCTCGCTGCTGGGATGCAGAAAACCGTCCTGCGGCGAGTTGCTGACCAGGGCGCGGGGATGTACCAGAGGGATTGGTTGGCGCAGTTGACCGTTCCAGCTGCGGAAACTCAGCTTGCGACCCTTGAAGCCGTCCAGCGGCAGTTGATCGCTAAGGGCCAGGGTGCGGATTGCGTCGGCGTCGCTCTGGCGCAGTTTGCTCACCGCGCTGGCGATACTGCGCACCGCGATCCAGGCGGCGAAGTCGCGGTCGTTCATCCAGCGCTGGGCGTGGGCTTCGAAGCGCTTCTGCAACTGCGCGGCGCCATAAGTCTCGACAGTCTTGTGCCAGCCGGTCGGGGTCAAACCCTGGGTGCCGGCCACCGGACGTGGGTACCAGGTCTGGTAGGGCAGGTACTCGCCGAAGTCGCCGCGCTCGTCCGCCACCAGCACCACGTCGTACTCCTTGGTCTGGGTGAATAGCGGCATCTCGGCCTGGGCGCTGCGGCGCTGGTCGTTGTCAAAACTCCAGGCCTTCTCCGCGACTATGCTGTGGCCGAAGCGCTTGGCTGCCCGGCGCAAGGCCGCGGCATAGGCCTGATCGTCTTCGGTCGGCCCGGTGATCAGCAGCCAGCGCGACCATTTGCGCACGGTCAGGAACTGCGCCAGGGCATCGGCCAGCATCGCCCGGCTGGGCAGGGTGTGCAGCACGTTGGCCAGGCATTCGCGCTGGCGCAGGTTGTCGTCGCCGCTGCCGGCATTGATCAGCAGGCTGTCGTCGAGTGATTGGCTGAGCTGACGCAGGGTTGCGGCGGGGGCGTTGACCACGAACAGGCGCACGCCTTGGCCATGCAGCGCGCTGGCGGCTTGGAGCAGGCTGTCGCTGTCGGCATGTTCGGCGACAGCGAGGCTGTAGGCGTGCTTGAGAAAACGCCCGGTGCTGTTGCTGTCGGCAATCCCCAGTTCGGCGCCGCGCAGGCCGGCGTCCGCAGGTTCGCCAATCACATTGGACAACAATGGCCCGGTTTTCGGGGTGTAGGCCAGGTAGCCGATGCGCACCTGCAGTTCAGACGCGGGGTTGTTGGCCTGGCCCAGGCCCGCATAACCAAGGACGGCACAGAGCAAGAGGTGACGACTGATCTGGCGCATGGACAACTCCTGTGTAGGTGTTGCCAGCATAGGAACAGTGGGCGGGTGGGGAAATATGCACAAAGTACCAGGCGGCCTGTACCAAGGTAGTAAACCGGCGCAGGGCGAGGGGTTTTAGCATGGCGGCATCAACCCATAACAACAATCGGTGATCCCCATGCGTGCTCTCAAAGCGATGTTTCTTCCCCTGCTGCTGATCGGCAGCCTGATTGGCTTCGACAATTTGCATGCGGCGGGTGACCTGACTCGGCGGGGCACCGCACTGCCGGATTTACGCCTGGGCAGCGAAGAGAGCGACTACAGCATGTCGCAGAAGGAATACCAGCTGGAAACCGGCAAGGCTTACCAGTTGAAAATCATCGCCAGCGGGCAGAAGGAATACGCGTTCCAGGCGCCGGAATTCTCCACCTCGATCTTCCTGCGCAAGATCGAAGCCGGCGGCGTGGAAATCAAGGCGATCACCCTCACCGAGCTTGAGTTCGAGGATGCCGGCGAGGCAGAGATCTTCTTCGTGCCGATCAAACCCGGCAAATTCCCCTTCTTCGCCAAGGGCCTGGAAGGCAAGGGCATGCTCGGCCACTTCGTGGTCAAGTAAGGCATGTCGGCGCTTTGGCGCATCAACCTGTTAGTCAGCCTGTTCTTTGCCCTGGTGACTGCTGCTGGCTTGGCGTTACTTCTGCGCCAGGCCAGTCATGACGTGCAGCGTGAAATGCAGGCCGCCGAAACGGTGGTTGAATACCTGCACGAGGCCGCATTGCGCGACCCTGCAAGCATGCAGCCGAGCCTGACCGGCAGCCTGCGCCATATTCGTGTGCAATGGCTGGAAGTCGGCCAAGTCGCAGTCGAGAGCGGCCCAGGCTGGCTGGATCGCTGGCTGGGCCAACACTTGCTGAGTGCTCAACAGCCGCCGCCGATACTGCAGATGGCTGACGGCCGTCAGGTCCAGATTGCCGTCGACCCCACGGATGAAATCGACGAAGTCTGGGATTCCCTGCTGCAACTCCTGGTGCTCAGCACCTTGGCGCTGATCTTGAGCTTGCTGACCATTCGCTGGGCGGTAGGCCAGGGGCTGGCAGTGCTTGATGAGTTGTTCAGTGGTCTGCAGCAAGTCACCCAAGGGCAACTGGATACGCGCCTGCAAACGCACACGCTGCCTGAGGCGCGGCGCTTGGCTGGGCATTTCAACTCCATGGCCACCACCTTGCAGCAGGTGCAACTGGATAACGCCGAACTGACCCAGGCTCTGCTGGCGCTGCAAGAGCGCGAGCGCACCCGCCTGGGGCAGACCCTGCATGATGACCTTGGCCAATACCTCAGTGGTATCCGCGCCCAGGCCTGCCTGCTGCGTGCCGTGGCCGATCAACCTGAGGCGGTAAGGAGTACCGCGCAGTGCCTGGAAGCCAACTGCCAGCAGTTGCAGGATGGTTTTCGGGCGCTGATCCGAGATCTCTATCCGCTGGTACTGGAGCGTCTCGAGTTGGGCGAGGCCTTGCAGCAACTGACGCAGGACTGGCAAACCAGCCAGGGTGTGCGGTGCCGGCTGTTGGTGAGTGAGGGCCTGCCGCAACTGCCATTGCCGAGCAAAGCCCATTTGTATCGCTTGATCCAGGAAGCCCTGACCAATGTGGCGCGGCATGCCCAGGCCAGCGAAGTGCGCGTGCGCTTGCAGCATCAGGGCGGCCGTTTGCGTCTGCTGGTGCGCGACAACGGCATCGGCGCGCAGATGCCGCAGCGCGCAGGCATCGGCCTGCGCTCGATTCGCGAACGGGCGCGCTGCCTTGGCGGCGTGTTACGCCTGCATAGCCGGCCTGGTGCCGGTTGGGCGCTGTGTCTGAGTATTCCACTGACGGGGAATGACTGATGAAGATCCTGCTGGTCGACGACCACGCGGTGGTGCGTCAGGGCTATGCCAGCCTGCTGCGCGCCTTGCTCCCGGACGTGCTGGTCAGCGAGGCCTGCGATGGCGAGCAGGCCCTGCAACGGGTCCAGGAAGAAATTCCCAACCTGGTGATCATGGACATTGGTCTGCCGGGCATCAGCGGCCTGGAAACCACCCGGCGTTTGCGCCAGCGCCTGCCGCAACTGCGCGTCTTGTTCTTCAGCATGCATGACGAATTACCGTTGGTGCGTCAGGCGCTGGACGCCGGCGCGATTGGTTACCTGACCAAAAGCTCGGCGCCGGAAGTCCTGGTCGAAGCAGTCAAACGCACCCTGGCCGGGCATGCCTATATCGAACAACCGCTGGCCACTCACCTGGCCTGCAACCCGGTGCATCAAGGCAGCCCCGATCCGCGTCTGCGCGACATGACCCAGCGCGAGTTCGAGATATTCGTGATGCTGGCCAAAGGCATACCCACGCGCATCATCGCGGAAAAACTGTGCATCAGCGGCAAGACCGTCTCCAACTACATGACCCTGTTGAAGAACAAACTGCAGGTCGGCTCGCAAGCCGAGCTGGTGCACCTGGCCATCGATACCGGGATACTGCGGGTGGGGATGGAGAGCGCGTAGGGCGTGTTTTTTCGCAAGTGCTTTCGCGGCCAAGAACTCGGCGTCCCCGCCACTCCTGCCCAAACCGGGCCTGGCGCCCGTTTCACTGACTCGCCGCGATCCCCTGTAGGAGGGGCCTTGGCCGCGAACGCTCTTACCTGCTATACACAACGCGAACCAATAATATCGAGGCGATGGAATGCCTAACCCTGTTCTTTCCCATGTGCAGCGTCTGCGTACCGGCCGTTTCTCCGAGCCTGGCCGCATCTACCTGCTGACCACCACCGTGCACAAGCGCATGCCACTGTTCCGGGATTTTGGCCTCGGGCGCCTGCTGGTGGCCGAGTTGCGTGCCGCTCATGATCAGGGCTGGGTGTCCTCCTTGGCGTGGGTGGTGATGCCGGATCATCTGCATTGGTTGGTGGAGTTGCATGAGCGTTCGTTGGATGAGCTGATGCGGCGCGTCAAAAGTAATAGCAGTCGTTTGCTCAATCGCCGCTTGGGACGAGCAGGCCCGCTTTGGCAGGATGGTTATCACGACCGAGCATTGCGCAGAGACGAAGATCTAAAGGTCGCCGCCCGCTATGTCGTGGCCAATCCGTTACGGGCAGGCTTGGTCGAGCGGCTAGGTGATTATCCGCATTGGGATGCGGTTTGGTTGTAGGGGTTTGGACTGTGTGTGCCTGAGCGAATTGTTCGCGGCCAAGGCCCCTCCTACAAGGGGATGGTGGTGAATTGAGCCTCAGGCCTGGCTTGGCTAGGAGGGGACGCCGAGTTCTTGGCCGCGATGCTGTGCTGCTGTCATGCATCGACTTTCAATCCCAGTCCAGCGGACACGCCGTGCAACCAGCCATATTTGCGCCCTGGAAATTGCCATAGTGCCTGCGGGTACCGCTCAGGTCGGCGTTTTCCAGGTTGGCGCCGGACAGTTTCACTTCCTGCAAATTGGCATCGATCAAGGACGCGCCCTTGAGGTCGGCTTTGCTCAGCCAGGTCATTTCCAGGTTGGCTGCCCGCAGGTCGACGTTGTGTAGTTTAGCGCCGGACAGGCGGGCGAATTCCAGGTCGGCGGCGCGCATATTGGCATTCTGGAACTGCGCAGCCTGGGCGAACAGGCCCCAGCCGCGGATGGCCACCAGGGTGCTGTCGGTGAAGTCGGCCAGGCGCAGGTTGCTTTGTTGCAGGCTGGCGCGGGTCAGGTTGGCGCCTTGCAGGCTGGCGTTTTCCAGGTTGGCCAGGTCGAGGCGGGCGTGACGCAGGTTGGCGCCGGAGAGATCGGCACCGGCCAGGTTCATTCGGCGCATGTCCTGGTTGTTCAGGTCGGCATTGCGCAGGTCGGCGTTGGGGCATTGGCTGTCGGCTTCTATGCGGCAACCGTTGACGGTCAGTACCTCATTGGCGGCCAGTACCTTGCAGCCAATGACCAGTAAAATCAGGGGTAAAAACAACGTCAGGTAGTTCATGGCGATTGCTCGGTAGGGGGTGCGGGGCCGCTTAGGCCGTGCGCACCGAGGTATACGAACGCGGGTGCCCGGCAGGGCACCGGAACTAGGGGCCGGTGCGCATGGCGCACCCTACGAGGTGCACCCTGCGGGCTGGGCTCAGCGCTTGGCCGTGCTCTTGTCCCAGCTCGGCAGCTTGAACACCCAGAACGAACCGCCTTGGGCGATTGGCTTGGTCAGTTCGGCCATGTCGCCGCCCCACAGCGGCACTGCGCCGCCGTAGCCTGAGGTCACGCCGATGTACTGCTCGCCATCCTGTTCCCAGGTGATCGGCGGGGAGATGATTCCGGTGCCGACCTGGAACTTCCACAGCTCCTTGCCGTTCTTCGCGTCGAAGGCCTTGAAGTAGCCGTCACCGGTGCCGGTGAACACCAGGTTGCCTTTGGTTGCCAGCACTCCGGCCCACAGCGGCAGTTGTTCCTTGTGTTCCCATTCAACCTTGCCGGTGGTGGGGTTCATGGCGCGCAGGATGCCGACGTGGTCGTCGAATAGACGTTTGATCCTGAAGCCCATGCCCAGGTAAGCGGAGCCTGGCTTGTAGACGGCTTCCTCGGCCCAGTAGTCCTCTTTCCAGTGGTTGGCAGGCACGTAGAACAGGCCGGTGTCCTGGCTGTAGGCCATCGGGTTCCAGTTCTTGCCACCAAGGAAGGGTGGCGAGACTTCGACCGATTTGCCTTTGGTTTCGCCCGGCTCGGGTTTGGGCGGACGCTGACCTTCATTTTCCACCGGGCGGCCGGTTTTCAGGTCGATATGGCTGGCCCAGGTGATCTTGTCGACGAAGGGGAAGGCGTTTTGCAGTTTGCCGTTGGCGCGATCAACCACATAGAAGAAGCCGTTGCGATCAGCGTGGGCGGTGGCCTTGACGGTCTTGCCATCCTTGTCCTTGTAGTCGAACAGCACCAGTTCGTTGTTGCCGGAGAAGTCCCAGGCATCGTTCGGCGTGTGCTGGTAGAACCACTTCACTTCGCCGGTGGTGGCGTCGACGCCGACTTGCCCTGAGGTATAGAGGCTGTCGAAATCTTTCGGATCGCCACCGTCGGCGGTCCGCGCCCAGCCGTTCCACGGGGCCGGGTTACCAGCACCGACGATGATGGTATTGGTCTCTGCATCGAAGCTGGCGCTCTGCCATGGCGCACCGCCGCCCTGGCTCCAGGCTGCCTTCTTGCCGGTCGGGTGGTTGGGGTCATCCGGCCAGGATGGCGCTTTTACGTCGCCGGTTGGCGTGCTGTCCTTGCCGTTCATGCGGCCCATGTGGCCTTCGACGAAGGGGCGCATCCAGACTTCTTCACCGGTATCCGGGTCGCGGGCGAACAGTTTGCCGACCACGCCGAATTCATCGCCGGAGCTGCCGTGGATCAGCAGGGTTTTGCCGCTCTTCTGGTCTTTAACCAGGGTCGGTGCGCCGGTCATGGTGTAGCCGACCGCGTGATCACCGAACTTCTTGTTCCACACCACTTTGCCGGTGTCTTTGTTCAATGCCACGACGCGGGCATCGAGGGTGCCGAAATACACCTTGTCGCCGTAGATAGCCGCACCGCGGTTGACCACGTCGCAGCACGGCCGAATGTTGTCTGGCAGGCGGTGGCTGTAAGTCCACAGGCGTTTGCCGGTCTTGGCGTCGAGGGCGAATATCCGCGAGTAGGAGCCAGTGACGTAGATCACCCCGTCGTGGATCAGCGCTTGCGATTCCTGGCCGCGCTGCTTCTCGTCGCCAAAGGAGTAGGACCAGGCCGGGGTCAGCTTGAACACGTTCTGGTCGTTGACCTGAGCCAGTGGGCTCCAGCGCTGGGCGTTGGTGCCCATGCCGTATTGCAGCACGTTGGTGGTGGTCAGGTGGTCGTTGGCGATGTCGTCCCAGGTGACGTTCTTGGCCAGCGCGCTGCCGCTCAGCGCCAGGCCGCCGACCAGCAGCAGGCTGTGGATGGCGAGGGCCACGGGATGTGGCGTGCTGGGTAACGATCTTATTGTCATGGTTGTGGTTCCCATTGGTGGTGGAGGCAAGGTCGCCGGTGAGCGACCTGTGAACCGATAGTGGAACCACGGCCGTTTCGCCGAAACGGAAAAGCTCCCGCTCGTGCCGGGAAAAATGCCCAAACCGGACATGACTTAGGCTTGCTGCGAAAGCCCTGCCCAAGGCTCGCCACAAGCTCTACTACCAAGGGACTAGGTACGAGCCACCAAAGCAGCATTCGATGCGTGTCGGGGTCTTTCTACTATGGCTACAACCAAGCTCCATAAAGTCTGTGTTGCGTGCACTCGAAGAGGTCTCGATCATGAAAATCCAACAAAAAACCGCTGCCGCCCTGCTGCTATTGGCGTTCTCGACCACGCTCTGGGCGCATGGCGATGTGGTGCCGCAAGCGGTCAAGACCGAAGGATTGGAAGCGCTGGGCGAAGAATGGCTGGAAGAGAACCCCTACCGTGAAAATGCCAGGGCCATTGAAATCGGCGCCTCGGCGTACAACCAGAACTGTGCGGCCTGCCATGGCCTGGAAGCCAAGTCGGGTGGCATCGCCCCGGACCTGCGGCTGCTCGAAGTCGGCGCCCTGGGCGATGAGTGGTACAAGGAGCGGGTGATCAACGGTGCGGTGCGTGACGGCCGGGTGTACATGCCGAAGATGGCCGATTACCTCAGCCAGGAAGCGTTGTGGGCCGTGCGCAGTTACCTGGAGAGCGTGGCGATCGAGGAGTGACGGCCATGCGCCTGAGTGTCCTGTTGTTGAGTGCGTTGCTGAGCACCCTGGCCGTGGTCGCTGCACCGGCCCAGGCCCAGGCGCCTGTGCGCAGCTATGATTCGATCATCGAGTCGGGTGTGCTCAAGGTCGCCCTCTATGATGATTTCCCGCCTTACAGTTTTCAGCAGGATGGCCAGCCACGCGGGGTCGACTATGAAGTGGCCCAGGCCCTGGCCAGTGGCCTTGGTCTCAAGCTGCAGCTGATCTGGGCGCCGGCCGGGGAGAAACTCGACGACGATCTGCGCGATTACATCTGGCGTGGCCATTACCTGCGTCCGCAGGTGTTGGCCGACGTGATGCTGCGCGTGCCTTACGATCGTGAATTTTCCCACATGAGCAACGAGTTCGGCGAGCTGGTGAACGAGTTGGTGGTGATGTTTGGCCCTTACCAGCGCGAACGCTGGCAGGTTGCCTATGATCGGCGCCGGCTCGAGGCCGTGCCCAGTGTGGCGGTCTTCCAGAAGCACCCGATTGGTGTCGAGGTCGACAGTGTGCCGTCCTTTTATATGTCCTCGGTGTTCGACGGCATGCTCAGCGGCAAGACCCATCACTTCAGTAATCCTCAGGCGGCCTTTGCCGGGATGAAGAATGGCGAAGTCGATGCCGTGATGGCCATGCGCGGCGAAATCGACTGGCAGGTGAAGCAGGCTGCAGACAGCAATCTGGCCTTGGCCGAGAACGCCTACCCGAACATGGGCAGGCAGGTCTGGGACATTGGCATGGCGGTGCACGAAACCAACCGGCAGCTGGCGTATGCCCTGGAAGAAAAACTCGAAGAGCTGATTCTTGCCGGTGATCTCAAGCAGCTCTATGGCCGCTATGGTCTGCGTTACGAGCTGCCGGGCTTGTACCAGGAAATCGAGTGAAGCTGACGAACTGTCGCGCACGGCAATTGCGCCGTGCGCGACAGCGTCGCCCATGATTGGCACATGGCCACATATCAGAGCGTGGCTTGCACCGCAGGCACGTTGTCTTTTAGTTCAACGATGTCGGGGGCGACCGGGGTGAATGTCAGCTCCAGGCGCTCGCTGCTCCAGGCGCGGGTCTTGTTGGTCAGCTCCAGGTTGCCATCCAGCTTCTGGCCGTAGGAGGGGATGATCGCCTTCAGCTTGGTCTGCCAGGCTTCGCTCTGCAGCTTGTCTTTGAAGGTGCGCTCGAGCAGGTGAAGCATGATCGGCGCTGCGGTCGAGGCACCTGGCGAGGCGCCCAACAGCGCAGCGATGCTGCCGTCTGCCGCACTGACGACTTCGGTACCGAACTGCAGAATGCCGCCATTTTCAGCGTCCTTCTTGATGATCTGTACACGCTGACCGGCCTGCAGCAGGCGCCAATCTTGATCCTTAGCCGCCGGGTAGTAGTCGCGCAGCGAGTCCATCCGGTCGTCCTGGCTTTGCATCAACTGGCCCATCAGGTAGGTGGTCAGTGACATGTTATCCAGGCCGGCGTGAGCCATGGGCATGATGTTGTGGGTGGTCAGGCTGGCGAACATGTCCGTCCAGGAGCCGTTTTTCAGGAACTTGGTGGAGAAGGTGGCGAACGGGCCAAACAGCAGCGCCTTCTGGCCATCGATCACGCGGGTGTCCAGGTGCGGTACCGACATGGGCGGCGAGCCGACCGAGGCCAGGCCATAAACCTTGGCCTGGTGCTGGCTGACCAGTTCCTGGTTGTTGGTGACCAGCCACTGGCCGCCAACCGGGAAACCGGCATAGCCGTCAGCTTCGGGGATGCCGGATTCTTGCAGCAGCTTGAGGGCGCCACCGCCAGCACCGATGAACACGAAGCGGGCGTTGACGGCGATCTCTTTCTCGCCGTTGGCCAGGTCCGCGACCACGACTTTCCAGGTGTTGTCATCGTTGCGCGAGATGCCGCGCACTTCATGCTGCAGGTGCAGGTTGAAGGTGTCGGCCTTGCGGTTTAGCGAGGCGATCAACTGGCGGGTGATTTCGCCGAAGTTGACGTCGGTGCCAAAGGTCACGCGGGTGGCCGCGAGTTTTTCGCCAGGCTGGCGCTCGGCCATGACCAGCGGAACCCACTCGGCAATCTTGGCCGGGTCTTCGGAGTATTCCATGCCGCGGAACAGGGTGCTGTGCTGCATCGTCTCGTAGCGCTTCTTGAGGAAGGCGGCGTTCTTCTCACCCCAGACGAAGCTCATGTGCGGGACGTTGTTGATGAACGACTTGGGGTTGTTGAGGAGGCGCTGCTCGACCTGGTAGGCCCAGAACTGCTTGGAAATCTCGAAGGATTCGTTGATCGCCACGGCCTTGCTGATGTCGATGCTGCCGTCGGGCTTTTCCGGGGTGTAGTTCAGTTCGGCCAGGGCCGAGTGGCCGGTACCGGCGTTGTTCCAGGCGTTGGAGCTTTCGTCGGCGACTTGATCGAGACGCTCGTAGAGGTCGATGGTCCAGGTCGGCTCCAGCTCAGTGAGGTAAGTGCCCAAGGTGGCGCTCATGATCCCGCCGCCGATCAGCAGTACGTCCACGGTTTTTTCGGGCTCGGGCTGCTTGGCGCAACTGATTACGCTCAGGCACAGCAGGGGTATTAGCAGTTTTTTCATTAGGCAGACCATTTGGCAGATGAATGTTGCTCACGACGGACGGGCCGGTGGGCAGTGAAGCGACGGTGTTAGACAGGCGCGTGGGCGGCCAGTGCGGACTTTTGTGCTGCCCTACCAAGCAAAAGCGATGCCGAAACGATTCAGCAAGCGTTTTTCGCCTGCTGTAGCGGCAATCTGCCGCAATCAACGATCCGCCGATGGCGGAAACTCGCCAGCACGCTATCGATTTTACCGACATACCTGGCGGTTTCTCGCCACGTGTTCTGCCAGGCCTGGTCTGTGAGTCGGTATTGCTACCAAGGGAGTAGTTAAATCGGCACTGCGATCAATTGTTGCGTGGGCCTCTGCAGCCAAGAATTAACGGCAGACCGGGAAAATTTCCCGGGGATAACAATTAACCCGCAGAGGTAACCGCAATGAAACACTCCGGTCTACGCAAGCCCTTCGTGCTGAGCGCACTGTGCGCCGCCATGTTCTTCCCCGCCGCATCGGCGTGGGCGGTCACCGATCAGGAAATCCTCAACGATGTAAACACCACCCATGAGATCGTGACCAACGGCATGGGCCTGCAAGGTCAGCGCTACAGCACGCTGGATATTCTTAATACCGACAACATCAAGGACCTGCGCCCGGTCTGGGCGATGTCCTTCGGTGGTGAAAAGCAGCGCGGCCAGCAAGCCCAGCCGATGATCAAGGACGGTGTGATGTATGTCACTGCCTCCTACTCACGGGTGTTCGCCGTGGATGCGCGCACTGGCAAGGAACTCTGGCAATACGATGCGCGCCTGCCGGATGACATCCGTCCGTGCTGCGACGTAATTAACCGTGGTGTGGCGTTGTACGGCGACCTGGTGATCTTCGGCACCCTGGACGCCAAGCTGGTGGCCTTGCACAAGGACACCGGCAAAGTGGTCTGGCGCAAAAGCGTCGCCGATCACAAGGCCGGTTACTCGATCACCGCAGCACCGCTGGTGATCAATGGCAAGTTGATCACCGGGGTTTCCGGTGGCGAGTTCGGCGTGGTCGGCAAAATCGAAGCCTACGACCCGAAAAACGGCGAACTGCTGTGGAGCCGTCCGACCGTGGAAGGCCACATGGGCTATATCTACAAAGACGGCAAGGCGGTCGAGAACGGCATCTCCGGCGGCGAAGCTGGCAAGACCTGGCCGGGCGACCTGTGGAAGACTGGCGGCGCGGCGCCTTGGCTAGGCGGCCTGTACGATCCGGAAACCAATCTGCTGTTGTTCGGTACCGGTAACCCGGCGCCGTGGAACTCGCACCTGCGCCCTGGCGACAACCTCTACTCGTCCTCGCGCCTGGCCCTGAACCCGGACGACGGCACCATCAAATGGCACTTCCAGACCACCCCGCATGACGGCTGGGACTTCGACGGCGTCAACGAGGTGGTGTCCTTCAACTACCAGGAAGGTGGCAAGACCATCCAGGCCGCGGCTACCGCCGACCGTAACGGCTTCTTCTACGTGCTCGACCGTACCAACGGCAAGTTCATCCGTGGCTTCCCCTTCGTCGACAAGATCACCTGGGCCAAGGGTCTGGACAAGAACGGCCGGCCGATCTTCGATGACAGCAACCGTCCGGGCGCACCGGGCGGCGAAACCAAGGGCACTTCGGTGTTCTCCGCGCCAGCCTTCCTCGGCGCGAAGAACTGGATGCCGATGGCCTACAGCCAGGACACCGGGCTGTTCTATGTGCCGTCCAACGAATGGGGCATGGATATCTGGAACGAGGAGATCGCCTACAAGAAAGGCGCGGCCTACCTCGGTGCCGGTTTCACTATCCGTCCGCTGAACGAAGACTACATCGGCGTACTGCGCGCCATCGACCCGAAAACCGGCAAGGAAGTCTGGCGTCACAAGAACTACGCGCCGCTGTGGGGCGGGGTGATGACCACCAAGGGCAACCTGGTGTTCACCGGCAACCCGGAGGGCTTCCTGCAGGCGTTCAACGCCAAGACCGGCGAGAAAGTCTGGGAGTTCCAGACCGGTTCCGGCGTACTCGGTTCGCCAGTTACCTGGGAAATGGACGGCGAGCAGTATGTCTCCGTACTCTCCGGCTGGGGCGGCGCAGTGCCGCTGTGGGGCGGTGAAGTGGCCAAGCGGGTAAAAGACTTCAACCAGGGCGGCATGCTCTGGACCTTCAAACTGCCGAAGGAGTTGGTGGCCAAGCGCTGATCGTTTATCGCTGAGGCACCCATGAGGCACAAGGCCGGCTTATTAGCCGGCCTTGTGCTTTCTGTTGTCTGGCGCCAGCGGATCAGCAAGCACGATGAGCACCCCGTTTGCTGTGCGACGTGAGATCGCCTACGAAACCTATAAGCCAGATGAACATACACGCCGGGATGGAACCCGGGCTGCGCACGCGCAGGGTAGCGGTGAGTGGTGAACCTTTCGCGTCCTCGACTGCCAACCCTCTATCGGGCGTGGGTTGACGGTAGCGTCTATGCTGACCTGCCAAAGGCCACGTCGCTTGGCATACGGTCGAACTCTCTACTACCAAATGACGAGAGGTTATGTGCCATGGGCGCATACCGGCCGCGCCTGCAGCTTCCTAATATCGAACCATGACCTGCTCCATGTTCCCAGGGGCAGGCTCCGACAATCGAAGAGAGGTCATCATCATGATTTACGCGAAACCCGGCACGCCAGGCGCAGTCATCAACCTCAAGCCGCGCTACGGTAATTTTATCGGCGGTGAATTCCTTGCGCCGGTCAATGGTGCGTATTTCACCAACACCAGCCCGGTCGATGCCTCGGTAATCGGTGAGTTCCCCCGTTCCAGCGCTGAAGACATCGAGCTCGCCCTGGATGCCGCCCATGCCGCCGCCGATGCCTGGGGCAAGACCAGCGTGCAGAACCGCTCCCTGGTGCTGCTGAAAATCGCCGACCGCATCGAAGCCAACCTCGACGTGCTGGCCGTGGCTGAAACCTGGGACAACGGCAAGGCCGTGCGCGAAACCCTGAATGCCGACGTGCCGCTGGCCGCCGACCACTTCCGTTACTACGCCGGTTGCATCCGTGCCCAGGAAGGCAGCGCCGCCGAGATCGACGAACACACCGCGGCCTATCACTTCCACGAGCCGCTGGGCGTGGTTGGGCAGATCATCCCGTGGAACTTCCCGCTGCTGATGGCCGCCTGGAAACTGGCTCCGGCCCTGGCTGCTGGTAACTGCATCGTGCTCAAGCCGGCCGAGCAGACGCCGCTGTCGATCACCGTATTGATGGAGCTGATCGGCGATCTGTTGCCGCCGGGCGTGCTCAACGTGGTCCAAGGCTTTGGTCGCGAAGCCGGTGAGGCCCTGGCCACCAGCAAGCGCATCGCCAAGATCGCCTTTACCGGCTCCACCCCGGTCGGTTCGCACATCCTCAAATGCGCCGCCGAGAACATCATTCCGTCGACCGTGGAGCTGGGCGGCAAGTCGCCGAACATCTTCTTCGAAGACATCATGAACGCCGAGCCGGCCTTCATTGAAAAAGCTGCAGAAGGTCTGGTACTGGCCTTCTTCAACCAGGGCGAAGTGTGCACCTGCCCATCCCGCGCCCTGGTGCAGGAGTCGATCTACGACGCCTTCATGGTTGAGGTGATGAAGAAGATCAAGGTGATCAAGCGTGGCGACCCGCTGGATACCGAAACCATGGTCGGTGCCCAGGCCTCCGAGCAGCAATACGACAAGATCCTCAGCTACCTGCAGATCGCCCAGGAAGAAGGTGCCGAGCTGCTTACCGGCGGCGCCGCCGAGCGTTTGGAAGGCGATCTGGCCAGCGGTTACTACATCCAGCCGACCCTGCTCAAGGGCAACAACAAGATGCGCGTGTTCCAGGAAGAAATCTTCGGCCCGGTGGTGGGTATCACCACCTTCAAGGACGAAGCCGAAGCCCTGGCGATTGCCAACGACACCGAGTTCGGCCTCGGCGCCGGCCTGTGGACCCGCGACATCAACCGCGCCTACCGCATGGGCCGGGCGATCAAGGCCGGTCGTGTGTGGACCAACTGCTACCACCTGTACCCGGCGCACGCCGCCTTCGGTGGTTACAAGAAGTCCGGTGTCGGCCGCGAAACCCACAAGATGATGCTCGACCACTACCAGCAGACCAAGAACCTGCTGATCAGCTACGACATCAACCCGCTGGGCTTCTTCTGATTGCTGTTTGCTCCCCGGCACGTTCGCTCCAGCGTGCCGGTTTCAACCTGCGATAGGCCCCCAGGGCAGGATTTGCAGCAGGCTGCAGCGGCCTGATATGTACGGCAGCAAATCACTCTCGCAACGCGGCTTCGGCCGCGTTTTTTAATGCTGACGGTTAAGCCGCTTTTCGTAGGGCGGGTTAGGCGCCTGTTGCTGATAGCAATGAGCGTGCAAGAGCCGTTGCGCCGTAACCCGCCATCAGCACAGCACAGCGCAGGTGCCTGGCGGTTTACGCTGGTGGTGCCTGATTAGTCGAGGGTTGGCGCCGCTAACCCGTCCTACGAGAATCACAACAGCCTGTGGCTCAACGGATTCTAGACACCGGTTTTCGCTGGCAATGTCCCCGCAAGATCTGTTTCCGTTTATCGCGCGCGGCGCTGTTCGTCGATGGCAAAGGTATTGTGCGTCAGGCGCAAAGCCGGGTTGATCGGTAGCGTGCTAATCTTCTTGGCCGGCCAGCCCAAGGCCGTGCCTTGTGAGCTTACCGATGCCCGCCAATGTTTCCGCTACCCACCTTACCCGCGGCACTGTCGCTTATCGCCGCGCCACCCTGGCGCTGTTCTGCGCCGGGTTTGCCACTTTTGCCTTGCTCTATTGCGTGCAGCCGTTGTTGCCGTTGTTGGCCACGCATTTTTCGGTGTCGGCGGCCGGTAGCAGCCTGGCGTTGTCGTTGACCACCTTGAGCCTGGCGCTATGCCTGTTGCTGTCGGGCGCACTGGCCGAGAGTTGGGGGCGCAAGCCGGTGATGGTCGCCGCCTTGGGCCTGGCCTGTGTGCTCGGCATTGCCTGTGCGCTGGTCGAAACCTGGGACTATCTATTATTGCTGCGCGCGTTGCTCGGTCTGGCGTTGAGTGGCCTGCCAGCGCTGGCCATGGCGTATGTCGGTGAGGAATTCGACCCCGAAGCGCTGCCGGCTGCCATGGGCCTGTATATCGGTGGCACCGCACTGGGCGGCCTGCTGGGGCGCCTGCTCGCCGGCCTGCTCAGCGACATCGGTGGCTGGCCGTTGGCGCTGGGCGGCATTGGCGGTATGGGGCTGCTGGCCTTGGCGCTGTTTATCTGGCTGTTGCCGCCGTCGCGGCATTTCCGCGCGCAGCCGTTGTCGCTGCGCGGCTTGCTCGGCAACTTCGGCCAGCATCTGGGCAACCCACAGCTGCGTGCGTTATTTATGCTGGCATTCCTGTTGATGGGCGGCTTCGTCGCGCTGTTCAACTATGTGGGCTTTCGCCTGGCGGCGGCGCCGTTCAATTTATCGTCCACATTGATCGGCCTGCTGTTCACGGTGTACCTGGTCGGGATCGTCAGTGCCGGCTGGGCCGGGCGCCTGGTATCGCGCCTGGGTGCGCGTCAGGTGCTGCAGGGCGGTATCGCGATCATGCTGCTGGGCGTCGCGCTCTGTGCCACGCCCTGGTTGAGCGCCGTGGTGCTGGGGCTTGGGTTGTTCACCCTGGGCTTTTTCGCCGCTCATGCGGTGGCCAGCGGTCAGGTGGGTAAGCATGCCAAGGGCGCCAAGGCGCAGGCCTCAGCCCTGTACCTGTGTGCTTATTATCTGGGCTCCAGCGTGGTCGGCTATGCCGGTGGCTATGTATGGGAGCATGCCGGCTGGCTGCCATTGCTGGCGGTGTTGGCCAGTTTGTTCGTGTTGGCGGGATGCTGGGCGCGCAGGTTGTGAGTTGTGCAGTTTGGTTCAGCTTAGGTTCAGCAAGGGTTCAGCGGCTGTTCAGCAAGGCTCGGGCAACATAACGCCTGAGTTAAGCGACGCAACCATTCAGAACACTTCCCACTGAGGACGCCTTCCATGAACTTCAATCTGAGCAAGCTGGCCCTGGCCACTACCCTGACCTTTGCTGCAGTGGCCGCTAATGCCGGCGATAATTTCGTCGGTCTGACCTTAGGTCAAACCGATAACAACATCCAGAAATCCAGTGCACTGAACAGCAACCTGAACAATCCCAAGCTCGACAAGGTGATTGATGACAGCACAACCTGGGGTGTGCGCGCCGGTCAGCAGAGCGATGATGCTCGTTACTACCTGACCTATGAAAATGTTTCCGACAGTGATCGTGGCTTCAAGCTGCGCCAGCAGAATCTGCTCGGCAGCTATGACTTGTTCCTGCCGGTAGGCGATTACAATACCAAGCTGTTTGGTGGTGCTACCGCTGGCCTGATCAAGCTGGATCAGGAAAGCAAAGGCCTCAAGCGCGACAGCGACATTGGTTATGCAATCGGCCTGCAGGCCGGTATTCTCCAGGAGCTGAATGCGAATACCTCGATTGAAGCCGGCTACCGCTATCTGCACAGCAATGCCAGCACCGAAGTAGCTGCCCATGGTGGCGGTAAGCTGGGCTCCCTGGACTTGCAGAGCAGCGGCCAACTCTATCTGGGTGCCAACTACAAGTTTTAAGAGGTCTTACCACTATCGAGCGCCGTCGCGAGACTTTTACCAGGCGTTCGCGGCAAGGTGCTCTGGGTTAAAAGCAGGGGGGGTAGTGTGCTAAACGACCCTGCTTCGTTCGCCCTGCGGGCCAGCCTGCGACTGTTACCCCGCTGGGCTCCGTGCTTGTAGCGCACTGCCAGCAGTGGGCGGAGGGTTTTTTACAGCCTCCAAACACTCTTGCCGCATCAAGGCCGGGCCATGTGCCCGGCCTACTTCATAGGGGAAGAAGCGCACCATGAAATTGCTGGTCGTGGAGGACGAAGCGCTATTGCGTCACCATCTCTATTCTCGCCTTGGTGAGCAGGGGCATGTGGTCGATGCCGTAGCGAACGCCGAGGATGCGCTGTATCAAGCCGATCAATACAGCCATGACCTGGCCGTGGTCGATCTCGGTCTGCCCGGCATGGGTGGTCTGGACCTGATTCGACAATTGCGCAGTCAGGGCAAGAGTTTCCCCATTCTGATTCTGACCGCACGCGGCAATTGGCAGGACAAGGTCGAAGGACTGGCTGCCGGCGCCGATGACTACGTGGTCAAACCGTTCCAGTTCGAAGAGCTGGAAGCACGCCTCAATGCACTGCTGCGGCGTTCTTCGGGCTTCACCCAGTCGCGTATCTGCGCCGGCCCCTTGTTGCTGGATCTCAACCGCAAGCAGGCAACGCTCGATGACCAGAGCCTGCAATTGACTGCCTTCGAGTACCGCATCCTCGAATACCTGATGCGTCATCATCAACAAGTGGTGCCCAAGGAGCGGCTTATCGAGCAGCTCTACCCCGATGACGAAGAGCGCGATCCCAACGTGATCGAGGTGCTGGTGGGCCGCCTGCGGCGCAAGCTGGAGGCCGACAGCGGTTTCAAACCGATCGAAACCGTACGTGGTCAGGGGTATCTGTTTACCGAGCGCTGCCGATGAAGTTACGCCTGCCGTATGGTCCTGCCATCAAGCGAAGGCGCGGTTCCTCGCTACGCTTGCGTTTGCTCCTGGGCACCGCCGTGCTGGCCGTGCTGTTTATGTTGGCACTGCTACCGGCTCTGCGGGGGGCCTTTGTGATTGCCCTCGAACAATCCATCGAAAAACGCCTGGCCGCCGATGCGGCCGCTTTGGTGTCGGCGGCGCGTACCGAAAACAATCGGCTGCTAATGCCCGATCAGTTGCCGGATGAAGAGTTCGAGCATCTCGATGCCACGCTGCTGGGTTTTATCTATGACCGCAATGGCAGCTTGGTGTGGCGCTCGCGCTCTTCCGAAGAGCATGGGTTCGACTACCTGCCCAAGTATGACGGCCGTGGTCATGAGTTCCTCCGGGTGCGCAGCGCACAAGGGCAGGAGTTCTTCGTCTATGACGTCGAGGTCGACCTGCTGCGCGGCCAGAGTGCGGCCTTCAGTGTCGTCACCATGCAGCCGGCCAGCAATTATCAAAGCATGTACAGGCGCTTCAATAACCAGCTGAACCTGTGGTTGGGTGGCGCGCTGCTGGTGTTGCTGACCCTGCTCTGGTTCGGGCTGACCTGGGGCTTTCGCAGCTTGCGCGGGCTCAGTGCCGAGCTGGACCAGGTTGAGGCCGGGACGCTGGATAGCCTGAGCGAGAATCACCCGCGCGAACTGTTGCGCCTGACGGGTTCGCTCAACCGCTTGCTCCACAGCGAGCATCAGCAGCGCGAGCGTTATCGTCACTCCCTGGATGATTTGGCGCATAGCCTGAAAACCCCATTGTCAGTGCTGCAGGGGGTGGCCGAGGTGATCGCCACCCAGCCGCACAATCGCGAGCAGGCCCAGGTGCTGCAGAGTCAGATCGAGCGAATGAGCCAGCAAATTGGCTACCAGCTGCAGCGCGCCAGCCTGCGCAAGAGTGGCTTGGTGCGCCATCGGGTGCGTTTGGCCGGGGTGCTCGACAGTCTTTGCGAGGCGCTGGACAAGGTCTACCGGGATAAGCAAGTAACCGTGCTGCGCGATTTCGACCCGAAACTGGACATTCCGATGGAGCGAGGCGCGCTGCTCGAACTGCTCGGTAATCTGCTGGAAAACGCTTATCGCCTGTGCCTGGGGCAGATCCGCGTGAGTGCACGGTTGCAGGAAGGGGTATGCGAACTGCTGGTGGAGGACGATGGCCCTGGGGTGCCGGCGCATCAGCGCGAGCGCATCCTGCAGCGCGGCGAACGTCTGGATGTCCAGCACGCGGGGCAGGGCATCGGTACGGCCGTGGTCAAGGACATCATCGAAAGCTATGCCGGCGAGTTGTTTCTGGATGACTCCAGCCTTGGTGGTGCGGTCTTCCGTATCCGTTTCCCGATGGGCTGAGACGGCCTCTCAGTTTTCCTGTGCGCGATAGGCCCCCGGCGTCAGCCCGGTCCACTTCTTGAACGCGCGGTGAAACGCCGATGGCTCGGAGAAACCGAGCTGCTCGGCGATGTCCTGGATCGGCAGGTCGTCGCGGCCCAGGTGATAGATCGCCAGGTCGCGGCGCAGGTGATCCTTCAACTCCTGAAAACTCGAGCCTTCTTCGCGCAGATGACGGCGCAGGGTTTGCGGGCTCATGTGCAGCTGCCGCGCGACTGCTTCCAGGTCCGGCCAGGCGCTGCAATCACGGCCGAGCAGGCGGCGGATCTGGCTGATCAGGCTGTCGCCGCCATCCGGGCGGGCCAGCAGATCGGCTGGTGAATGCTCCAGGAACAGCTTGAGCGTGCGCTCGTCCTGCAACAGCGGCATGTCCAGGTAGCGCGCCTGGAACAGCAGGCTGGTGCTGCCCGCCGCATAGCGCCGCGGGCAGGGAAACAGCAAGTCGTATTCGTCGCTGTGGGCCGGTTCGGGATAGCTGAAGGTGGCTTCCTCCAGGCGGATACGCTGGCCGATCAGCCAGCTGCCGAGGCGGTGCCAGATCACCAGCAGACTTTCCAGCAGGAAGTGGTCCGGGTCCCACAGGTTGCTGTCATCCACACTCAGCCTGACCCGGTCACCCTCACGTTCCAGACTGATGCCCGGCGCCTCGGGGAACAGGCTGTAGAACAACGCGCCACGGCTCAGCGCTTTATCCAGGGTGCGGCAGTGGATGATCGCGTAACACATCATGGCGAAAGTACCGCGTTTGCTGCGCAGGCGGCCAAAGCCCATGTACTCGTCGTCCAGGGTCTCCCACAGCAGTTGCAGCAGGCGGGTGAAGTGCTCCGGGGCAATGCGCGCGCGTGGCTCGTCGAGCAGCGCCGGCTGGATGCTCAACTGGCGCAGCAGCGGCGCGCAATCGTGACCCTGACGCTCGGCACCACGCAGGGCGGCGCGGACAAAGTGGCTGGCAATGGTGCGTTCGCGCATGGGGAACACTCGTTGATAAAGGCGCGCTGATGGTAGCCAGACGTGGGCCTGTGCAACAAGCAAACCCGTGCGGCTATGCAATCTTATTAAGGCGATGTCCGCTCACTGTGGCGTCCAATGGCTAGCCCGCGTCGTACGCGGCAGCTGAGGACGTGGGGCATACGCCCCGATTAGGTTGGCGTGGAGCGCAGTGAAGCCCAACGGGTGATGGCATGTGCGTAGTGGCTTCGTTATCCCTCAGACTTCGTGGCCCGGCCCAGCCGCGGCTTACCCCCGCGCAACAGCTAGCGCCGATAGAGCCCTGAATAAACAAACGCGTGTTATCCACACGGGCACGCTGAGAGTTTGCTTATCGAGGAATGATTAAGAGCTGATTTCGCCACTGCGAATGGCTGCGTGTATGGCTTGGGCGGTGGTAGCAACGCCCAGGCGCAGTCTGGCCCGGCGCAGATGATTTTCCACTGTGCGCGTAGACAGCCCGAGGATTGCAGCGATGTCTGACTGGCGCCTGCCTGAGGCAATCCATTGCAACACTTGCTGCTCGCGAGGAGTGAGGCCTGCCAGTAATTCCGGTTCGCGATGTTCTAGCAGTTGCTTGGCTTTGCGGAAGCTTTGCTGGCCGAGCATAGTCAGCAGCAGGCGGGTGTGTGGGCTACTATCGATGTTGCTGCCGCCCAGGCTGACGGCCCCTTCAAGGCCTGTGCGTCCGAAGATTGGGATTTGCAGGCCGTGAATGCCAATGCCAGCGGGCGCTGGCACGATACGGTACAAGTGCTCGCCGGCGGCTGTGTTTTTGCTCCAGAAGAATGCCATGTCCGTTTGTAATACGTGCTGGGTGACCGGGCAGCGTTGCAGGTAGGTTGCGCTATCGACCGCGCTGCCGTTGGCGAACCAGTCGCCTTCGAGCCAGTAAACCCGGCCGATAATCGCGTCAGGCACAGCGGCCATGGAGAACATGGCAAACAGCTCATATCCAAGCGGCGCCGCGACTTGCCGGACGGCTTCCTGTATCTGCGAGAGGTGTTGGCTTCTTTCGATACGCAGGAGGCTGTCGAGCAAGGCGTTTGCTGTTGCGGTGGGCGATCTGCTGGAGGGCATATCAGCTTTTTTCCACTTCGCTGAGCAGTGCCTTAGCCGCCAGTTGGCCAACTTTGTTCGAGGCAAACGGACTGTCGCCGGTGATCAGTTTGCGATGCTGATGGGTGTGGCCAGCGATGTCCTGGTTGACGATTTCGACGTTCAGGGCCTTGAGTTTTTCACCCATAAACCACGGCATGTCACCTGGCATATAGCCCAGTTGTGGCGTTTGCGCATCGAGTGCATCGGGGAATGCACAGATTTTGTAATCCTTGAACAGATAATCCTGCGGATCTTCATCGACGCCAGCAGCGAGCAGTGCGGCCGGCCCATGGCACAAGGTGATGATGTGTCGATCGTGTTGTACCGCCCAGCGTAACGCAGCTTTGACGTCGAGGCTGTGGGGCAGGCCGATCAACGCGCCGTGCCCACCAGGGATAAACAGTGCCAGGTAATCCGAGTCATCGCCCAGGTGTTGCGCGATCACATCAGCCAGCCTCAGGGGTTGCTTGAACTGCGACAGGTATTTGTCGTGGATGGCTTTGACTTCAATATCTTCTGTAGGGAATGCCCAGTATTCAAACTTGACCGGGTTGCCTGACAGTGTGGCGATATCGAACTGAAAACCGGCCTTGTCGAGGTGGTACATCGGCAACAGGGTTTCAATGGGATGGTTGCCGGTGGAGAACAGGGTGCCGTTCTGCATCTGCAAATAGCGCTCATCGGCGGCAATCATCAGGATTTTCCAGCGCCCGCCACGGTATGGCGCGGGGTAGTGCGCACCACTGAGGTCGGATTTCGGCGAGGTAAATTGCGACAGCGAGTAGGGTGAGGGAAAGAAGGCGTTGTATTCGGCTAGGTCAGGTGTCGGACGTTTGTCATCGCTGGGTGCGTTCATTGAAGTCTCTTTGTGAAGTGGAACGGGTATGAGCTTGAGCATAGGGCATGCACGGTGAGCGCGGCATGAGGGAATTCCCCTCATTAAGCATAGCGTGCAGCCGGCGTGTCGCATGACCTATGGCCGTGTCGGGGCATGATCGATTGGGTCAACCCAGGCTGAGCGCATGGGTCATTGAGGCTACGGTCACGCGGGGCCTAACCTGCTGCACGACTTCAGCCACGGGAGCAACGCCCCATGCAGCGCATTATCTTCGACACCGAACACAACATGTTTCGCGACGCCTTCGCCGCCTTTCTGAAAAAGGAAGTGCTGCCCCATCAGGACGAATGGGAAGCGGCCGGGGTGGTCAGCCGCGAGGTTTGGAAGAAGGCCGGCGACATGGGCTTTTTGTTGCCCTGGGCGGATGAGGAGTACGGCGGCGCCGGGCTCAAGGATTTTCGCTACGAGCAGATCATGTGCGAGGAGCTGGCCACGATAAACGAGCCGGGTTTTATGCTGCCGTTGCACTCGGCCCTGTGCGGCCCCTACATCGCCGAATACGGCAATGCTGAGCAGAAGGCGCGCTTTATGCCGGGCATCATCAGCGGCGATTTGATTCTGGCGGTGGCGATGACCGAACCCAGCGCCGGCTCCGATCTGGCGGGTATGCGCAGCACGGCGGTGGATCAAGGTGATCACTATCTGCTCAACGGCTCCAAGGTGTTTATCTCCAACGGCTTGCTGGCCGATGTGGTGATCGTGGCGGCCAAGACCGACCCGGCCAACAAACACGCCATGGGCCTGTTTCTGGTCGAGCGTGGCATGCCAGGCTTCGAGCGCGGCGCCAAGCTGAAGAAGCTCGGCATGCACAGCCAGGACACCGCCGAACTGTTCTTCAATGACGTCAAAGTGCCCAAGGCCAACCTGCTGGGCGATGCCAAGGGCGGCTTCTTCTACCTGATGAATATGCTCGCCCAAGAGCGCCTGACCAACGCTTGCGCCGCGGTGGCGGCGGCCGAGGCGGCGTTGCAGGTGACCATCGATTATGTGCGCGAGCGCAAGGCGTTCGATCGGCCTATCTCGCACTTCCAGAACACCCGCTTCAAGCTGGCCGAGATGCGCACCCAGATCGACGTGGCTCAGGTGTTTGTCGACCGCTGCGTGATGGACCATAACCAGAAGAAACTCACCCCGGAAGTGGCCGCCGAGGCCAAGCTGTTCACCACCGAGCTGCTCGGCAAGGTGGTCGACGAGGGCGTGCAGTTACATGGCGGCTGGGGTTATATGTGGGAATACCCGATCTGCAAGATGTACGCAAACGCGCGTATCCAGCGCATCTTCGCCGGCACCTCGGAAATCATGAAGGAGATCATCAGCCGCGGGATGAAGCTTTGAGCAGCAGGGGTTTAATACGGTAGGAGCCCGCTTGCTGTGGTTCGGCACTCCGACGATGCTTTCTCGATGAGCGGATCGCCAGCAAGCTGGCTCCTACAAAGTGCAATATCCAATGGCTCCGGCGTTAATCCGAGTGAGTACCGAGTTGCTGTGCAAACGCTAAGGTTCATCTCGGCAAAACAATAAGAACGAGGGATTGTGATGACTGAGCAACTGCCCCTGGAGCGCTTGGCGCTCTGGGTCGAGAAGCGCCCCGATGCGGCCTGGCTCAGCCAGCCGGTAAATGGCCAGTGGCATGACTTCACCTGGGCGCAAGTGGATGAGCAGGCGCGGCGCATGGCCAGTGCCCTGCACACACTCGGTTGCGCACCCGGCGACCGGGTCGCGTTGCTGGCGAAGAACTGCGCCGAGTGGCTGATTGCCGACTTCGCCATCATGCTCGCCGGCCTGGTCAGCGTACCGCTGTACCCGCTGCAATCGGCCGAAAGCATCGACTACGTGCTGCGCCATGCGCAGTGCAAGGCGATCTTCCTTGGCAAGCTGGATGATCCGGAAAAACTCGCCCCAGGTATTCCTGCCGAGGTGCTGCGCATCGCCATGCCATACCCGACCATCCAGGCCGAGCACGGCTGGCATGCCCTGCTGGCGGCGCATCAGCCGCTCGCGGTGGGCCATGAGCAGACCCCGGATAGCCTGTTGAGCATCCTCTACACCTCCGGTACGACCGGCCAGCCCAAAGGGGTGATGCTCTCGGCACATGCCTTTGCTTATGCGGGCAGTCGCTCGGTCAAGGAGCTGGGTATTACCGAGCAGGATCAGTATTTCTCCTATCTGCCGCTGTCGCATGCCGCCGAGCGTTTTCTGGTGGAAATGAACGCGCTGTACAGTGGTGGGCGGGTGGCCTTTGTCGAGTCGCTGGAGACCTTCGCCAGCGATCTGCGCCATGTGCGGCCAACGGTGTTCTTCTCCGTGCCGCGCCTGTGGAAGCGTTTCCAGCAGGGCGTGCTGGAAAAATTGCCGCAAGCCAAACTCGCGCGCGTGCTGGGTATTCCGTTGCTCGGTCGTTTGGTCGCACGCAAGATTCGTCAGGGGCTGGGCCTGGATCGGGCGCGGATTCTGGTCAGTGGTGCGGCAGCCATCCCGCCTGCGCTGCTTGAGTGGTATCAAAACATCGGCATCACCATCTGCGAGGGCTACGGCATGACCGAGCACTTTGCCTATGGCTGCTTCAATCGCCCAGGCCAGGTGCGCTTCGGCACAGTGGGCCGACCGATGCCGGGTAATGAGCTGCGCATCGCTGCAAGTGGCGAAATTCTCCTGCGGTGCCCGAGCCTGATGCTGGGCTACTACCAGGACCCGGAGAAAACCGCCGAGACCATCGAGGAAGGCTGGCTGCACACTGGCGATAAAGGCGAGGTGGATGCACAGGGCTATTTGAAAATCACCGGGCGGGTGAAGGACATCTTCAAGACCAGCAAGGGCAAGTACATCGCCCCGGCACCGATTGAGGGCGAGATCGCCAAGAACCTCTGGGTTGAGCAGGTGTGCCTGATGGGTAGCAACCTGGATCAGCCGCTGGCGTTGATCGAACTGTCGCTCGCTGCCCGTGAGCAATCCCGGGAACGGGTCGCAGCCGACCTGGCGCAAACGCTGGCGCAGCTCAATGCCCAACTGGAAGCCCACGAACGTCTCAGTCATTTTATTCTGCTGCGTGAAACCTGGACCGTGGACAACGGCTGCATGACGCCGACCATGAAAATCCGCCGCAATGTTGTCGAGGCGCGCTTTGTCGATCAGCTCAGCGAGCTGGATGCCAGGCAGCCGCTGCATTGGCAGTGAAGCGTGTGTTTTTGTAGGCGCCAGCTTGCTGTGGTTCGGCACTCCGACGACGCTGTTGTATGGTGATTGATCGCCAGCAAGCTGGCTCCTACAGGTGTCTGTGCCGTTTTCCGAATACCGATTTCGATCCAAAGGAGCTGTTATGTCAGGCCCGCTGTCGTCACTGAAAGTGCTGGATTTTTCCACCCTGTTGCCAGGCCCGTTTGCCTCCTTGTTGCTCGCCGATATGGGCGCCGAGGTGCTGCGTATCGAATCGCCGACACGCATGGACCTGCTGCGCGTGCTGCCACCGCATGACGGCGGCGTATCGGCCAGCCACGCCTATCTGAATCGCAACAAGCGCTGCATCGCCCTGGACTTGAAGCAGCCCGAGGCGGTGGCGATGGTCAAGCAGCTGGTGGCCGAGTACGACATCGTCCTAGAGCAGTTTCGCCCGGGGGTGATGGATAAACTCGGCGTCGGCTACCAGGCGCTGAAGGCGATCAATCCGAAGCTGATCTATGTGTCGATCACCGGTTACGGCCAGACTGGCCCGTATAAGGACCGCGCCGGCCACGACATCAACTACCTAGCCCTGGCCGGCATCGCCAGTTACACCGGCCGCCGTGAAAGCGGGCCGCTGCCGCTGGGCATTCAGGCGGCGGATATTGCCGGCGGCTCGTTGCACGGGGTGATCGGCCTGCTCGCGGCGGTGATCCAGCGTCAGGTCACGGGGCAGGGTCAGCAGGTGGATATCAGTATGACCGACTGCGCCTTCAGTCTGCATGGCATGGCCGGCGCGGGCTATCTGGCCGCCGGGGTGGAGCCTGCGATGGAAAACCAGGCGCTGAATGGCGGCAGCTTCTACGACTACTACCGCACCCGCGACGGTCGTTGGTTCTCGGTCGGCAGCCTGGAGCCACAATTTATGCAGCAGTTCTGCGCTGCCATCGGCCGCCCGGAGTTGGCTGCACGTGGCCTGTCGCTTAACGCGCACGATCAGCAGGTGCTCAAGTGCGAAATCCAACTCGAGTTCGAGAAACGCGATTTCGCCGAGTGGGGCCAGGTGTTCGCCGGGTTGGATGCCTGTGTCGAGCCCATGCTCAACCTCAGCGAGGCGGTCGAACATCCGCAGATCACGGCGCGTCAACTGGTCACCGAAGTGCCGCGTGCTGGCGGCGACCCGCAGGCGCAGATCGCTTGTCCGATCAAGTTTTCAGCAGGGCTGCCCGAACCCCGGCATATCGGCGCGGCGCTGGGTGCGCATACCGAGCAGGTGTTGACTGAGCTGGGTTACTCGGCCGAACGGATCGCCGAACTGAAAGCGGCCAAGGTCGTGGCGTAAACGCACCGCTTGCCTCGGCTCTAGGCTCGGAGGTTGGTCGCGAATAGGTTTTTGGCGATGCATGGCGTGTAAACATGTAGGCGCCCCCGTCGTTCAGGCGCCGCGCTGTCGCGCAGCAAACTGGGTGCTCAAGGATCAAGACCGGATGGGTCGGGCCGCTTAGGTTAGGCGCCCACAAATTAACCTGCTGCCAGCAGAATAACCGCGCCGTAACCCATCATGGATTTCAGCCACAACAACCGGGTATAGGCATAAGTCGCTCGATGGGTATCGCTGCGCTCAACCCATCCTACGGTTACCGGTCTCTACAAGATTTCGTAAAAGTTTCTATATATAAAACAATGAGTTATTTGTTGTTTTATAAGGGTCGCCTGGTTCCTGCACGGGATTACTGCATGCAATCGGCGGGTTGGCTCGGGCGGCGTTCACTCCACCCGCTGTTCGCCGGTAAAGCTTAAGGTCACCTTGCAGCGCCGGCAGAAGTAGCGTCGGCCTTTGTTGACTAGGGCATGGCGTTGGGCGGAGAAGGGGAAGTCGCTTTGGGGGCAGCTGCAGCGGTAGATGAAGCGGCTGACCTTGCGGCGTTTGACGTCATAGGTATGGCAGCGATTTGGCGGCAGCTCATAGACGCCGCGCATGATCAGTTGCCATTCCTCGCCATGAGGCTGGATCTTCAGGCCGAACAGTTGATGGGCGATCAGGTGCGCCACTTCGTGGGCCACCGTCTGCCTGAGGAAGTCTTCGCGGTTATCCCGGTACAGCTGCGGGTTGAAGCGCAGCTTGTTTTCGGTCAAGTGCGCCACGCCGGCTTTTTGTCCGCGCAGCTTGAAACACACTTCGGCACGCACGAAGCGCTGTTTGAAAAAGGCCTCGGCCTGCTGGTAACAGGTTTCGACACGGGCGTGGATGTGTTCGGGCATGGGCGCAACCTGAGGATGACCGCGCGATTATGCCTAAGCGCAACTGTTACGGCAGCCCCAAAACGACGAAACCACCGCAAGGTGGTTTCGTACAGTCCTTATAGCCATGCCTTAGCTGGTATAAACCGGGCCTACCCCAAGCCCCCAGAGAATCACCGAGCTGGCGATCATCGCGACCAATACCACCAAGCCGACCGCGAGTACTGAGCTTGAGAACATAAACCCCTCATCATCAGGGATACCCATGAAGGTCGGTATGCCCACATACAGCAGGTAGACGGTGTAACAGATGGCCAGTGTGCCCACCACCATGGCCAGCCATATGTCTGGATAGAGTGCCGCCAGGCCGCCGACGAACAAGGGTGTTGCGGTGTAGGCAGCGAACACTACGCATTGGGTCAGGTTGGGGCTGGCGTCGTAGGTGCGCGCCATCCAGTGGATAAAAGCACCCATCACGGCAACGCCGGCAAGCATCGCCAGGTAAGTCATGATGGTCATTTGCAATGCGCTGGCTTCGGTCAACATTACCGGTGCCCTATCACCGATAGACCAGCCGACCTGGGTCGTACCGATAAAGGCCGATACCGCCGGAATCGCTGCGAGCACCAGTATGTGGGTGAGATACATGTGGCTGATGGTTTCTTCTTCGCCACGAATTTCTTGCCATTCCTTATCGGGATGGGTGAAGAGCCCCCAAACGTGATGGATCATGCCAGACACCTCCTCTTTTTTGCGGTCGCCCCCCAGCCAAGTGCCCGGCATACGTATGCAGCATTACCGGGTATTGGGCCGAACCTGTGCGACCGTATGTCGCAGTATAGGCAGAGCCTAGAGTGGCTGTGAGGGTCGTGCTTAGAGCAAATTAGTCTCTGCAAGTCAGCTGTAATAGCGTTCTAGTATTTCCATGGCTTTGTTGATCGACTGCAAGCGCGCAGTGCTGCCGCCACGGTCAGGGTGATGCAGGCTGACCAGTTGCCTGTAGCGATGCTTGATAACCCCGATATTGAGCACTTGCTGGCCTTCGTCCAGCTCGAACAGCTCCAGGGCCGCACTCTTTTCTTCGCCGCCTTGCATGCGTTTCCAGAAGCTGGACAGCAGATCCTCAACATCCTGCTCGTCGGTGTCACTCAGCTGACTGAGGTCCAGGTAATAGTCACGGAGTGGGTCGTGCTCGCTGAGTTCGCTGCTGCCGGCTTGGTAAGGCAGCAGTCGGATGCACAGCGGGCTGATCTGCACGAAACCGAGCTGTTCGCCCCATAACCGTTCGCGCAGCCGGTACAGGGCGTTGAAGACCAGAAAGTGAGTGCGAAACAGCACCAGTTTATCGGTCAGCGGCAGGTGAGGGATGTGTGTGCAGTGGCGCTCTTTCAGCTGCTGGATTAACTGGTATTCACCAATCCCTGCTGGGGCGGCTTGCAGCATGTGGTGCAGTTGGTCTGCCAGATCGACAGTGGGGTCAAGTTCATCGTTCATCAGCTGAGCCTAGCATTGCCACGTTATTGGGGTAGGGCGCGCCGTGGTTTCTGGGTAAAATGCTGCACTTTAGTAAGCCTCCGGATTCCAGCGCACCATGGGTAGCCTCTCGGTCAATCAGAACAAACTGCAAAAACGCCTGCGTCGTCAGGCCGGCGAAGCCATTGCCGACTTCAACATGATTGAGGAAGGCGACAAGGTCATGGTCTGCCTGTCCGGTGGCAAGGACAGCTACACCATGCTCGATGTGCTGCTGCACATGCAGAAAGTCGCACCGATCAAGTTCGAGATCGTCGCGGTAAATATGGACCAGAAACAGCCAGGTTTCCCCGAACACGTCCTGCCGGCCTACCTGGAATCCATCGGCGTGCCTTACCACATCGTCGAAAAAGACACCTATTCGGTGGTCAAAGAGATGATCCCGGAAGGCAAGACCACCTGCTCGCTGTGCTCGCGTCTGCGCCGCGGCACCCTGTATACCTTCGCCGACGAAATCGGCGCGACCAAGATGGCCCTGGGGCATCATCGCGACGACATCCTGGAAACCTTCTTCCTCAACATGTTCTACGGCGGCACGCTCAAGGCCATGCCGCCCAAGCTGCGCGCCGACGACGGACGCAACGTGGTGATCCGTCCGCTGGCCTATTGCAAGGAGGCGGATATCGAGGCTTACAGCCAGCTCAAGCAGTTCCCGATCATCCCGTGCAACCTCTGTGGCTCCCAGGAAAACCTGCAGCGTCAGGTGGTCAAGGACATGCTTCAGGACTGGGAGCGCAAGACGCCGGGGCGTATCGATATCATGTTCCGCGCGCTGCAAAACGTCGTGCCTTCACAGTTGGCTGACCGCAACCTATTCGACTTCAAGAACCTGAAAATTGACGAAAGCGCCGCATCGCGCTTCGTCAATGTGATGAACCTCTGATCGCCTGACCTGTAGCCCGGATTTCATCCGGGCTACAAAATCTCGTTTCCTGTAGGAACAGCCTTGGCCGCGGTGGTTGCTCCCATGCTCCAGCGTGGGCACGAAATGATCTGCGAAAGATTCCGTAAGGACGATCCATGCGCGACTACAAATGGCTCCACGAATATTGCCTGAATCGCTTCGGCTCGGCGGCGGCGCTTGAGGCGCATTTGCCGCAGTCGCGCAGCGACGCCCAATTACGTGCGCTGGGCGATGACCGTTACCTCTCGACGATGAGCCTGCGCATTTTTCGCGCTGGCCTCAAGCACAGCCTGGTCGATTCAAAATGGCCGGCTTTCGAGCAGGTGTTCTTCGGTTTCGATCCAGAGAAAGTCGTGCTGATGGGCGCCGAGCGCCTGGAAAACCTGATGCAGGATGCGCGCATCATTCGCCATCTGGGCAAGCTCAAGAGCGTGCCGCGCAATGCCCAGTTTGTTCTGGATGTGCGTCAGGAGAAGGGCAGTTTTGGCGCGTTGATCGCCGACTGGCCAGTGACCGATATCGTCGGCCTCTGGAAGTGCCTGGCCAAGCACGGCAGCCAGCTCGGCGGCTTGTCCGCGCCGCGATTCCTGCGCATGGTCGGCAAGGACACCTTTATACCTTCCGATGACATGGTTGCCGCACTCAAGGCGCAGAACATCATCGACAAACTACCGACCAGCATCAGAGACCGCGCAGCCGTTCAGGCCGCGTTCAATCAGTGGCATGCGCAAAGTGGTCGACCGCTGTGCCAGCTCTCGATGATGCTGGCATTTACGGTCAATCATTGAGCAACTAGGGGGGTGACGCTTCATCCATCCACCCTGTCGCTGCTGTGGTGGACGAAAAGAGCGTCGTTCACCCTGCTCAGGAGAGCTTGAGATGGATGAGGTCATTGCCCGCGTTGCCCAGGCCATCGGTGCGGCCGAACGGATTCTGATCATCACCGGCGCCGGCCTGTCCGCCGACTCCGGCTTGCCGACCTACCGCGGTATTGGCGGCCTGTACAACGGCCAGACCGCCGAAGGCCTGCCGATTGAGGCGGCGCTTTCCGGGCCCATGCTGCAGCGTGACCCCGCGCTGTGCTGGAAGTACCTGGCCGAACTGGGCCGCGCCTGTCTCGGCGCCCAGGCCAATGCCGGGCACTACGCGATTGCCGAACTGCAGCGTTTGAAACCCCAATGCTGGGTACTGACTCAGAATATTGATGGCTATCACCGCGCCGCTGGTAGCCCGCCCGAGCGCCTGATCGAGATCCATGGCGAGCTGGCGCCGCTGTATTGCCAGTCCTGCGGCGCCATCGATCCGCAACTGGCCGAGCATCTCAGCCGGCCGCTCCCGCCAACCTGTCAGCTATGTGGTGGCGTTCTGCGCCCGCCGGTGGTGTTGTTCGAGGAGATGCTCCCGGAGCGTGCGATCAACAGCCTTTACGCCGAACAGGGCAAAGGCTTCGAGGTGGTCGTCAGTATCGGTACCAGCGCCAGTTTTCCCTACATCGTCGAGCCGCTGCTGCGCACTCGCCAGGCGGGCGGTTTTACTGCCGAGATCAACCCTGGCCACGGCGACCTTAGTGATGTCGTCGATGTGCATGTGCAAGAGCGCGCCTTAGATGTTTTGCCGAGTCTACTGAGTCACATCAAGCGCCATAGAATTTGCAAATGAGGGCCATAGAAGGCATAGTCGCGCCCTTGTAAAACTACGACACGTTGTGCTCATGTTCAAAAACTTCGCACCTCTCGTGCCTCTCGCACTCACTCTGGCTCTGGCCGCTTGCGCCAGCCATGCTCCGCAACCGCCGGCAGCCACTGCAGTGGTGAAGGCCAAGACGGTTGAGCATGTGGTTTTTCTTGAAGAAGCCGAAGCCGAAGCCGAAGCAAGCATCGATTTTGCCGACGACAAGTCCTACGAATTGCCCCAGCTGGCCGACAGCATCCTGACCCATGGCTTGTCGCTGGTGGGCACCCGTTATCGCTACGGTGGCAGCACGGTGAGTTCGGGCTTCGATTGCAGCGGCTTCATTGGTTATCTGTTCAAGGAAGAACTCGGCATGCAGTTGCCGCGTTCAACCCGTGAAATGATCAATATCGACGCTCCTTTGGTCGAGCGTGCAGAGCTGGAGCCGGGCGATCTGCTGTTCTTCAGCACCAACGGCCGCGGTCGTGTCAGCCACGCCGGGATTTACCTGGGTGATGATCAGTTCATTCACTCCTCCAGCAGCCGCAGCGGTGGCGTGCGGATCGATAGCCTGGAAGATCGCTATTGGAATCGCACCTTTATCGAAGCCAAGCGTGCTCTGGCCCTGGCGTCGACTGACCCGCTGCCACGCCACCCTTAACCGCGAGTACTTGGCGCAGCGCATACCCGGCGCAGCCACAAGGGTTGCGCTGCCTCGCCTGAGTAGGCAGAGTAGAGCGCACTCAGGCTCTGGATCGCTTCGCTGATGAATGTCACGACCCCTGTTGTCCTGCTCCTTGCTGCGCTGCTGACTGGCTGCGCCGCTCGACCTCCCGCTCCGCAGCCCATCACGCATGTGCCCGCCGTCAGCTTCTACAGTGGTGCGGAGGATGTGTTGTTTCGCGCGCTCGGCCTGGTCGGGACACCCTATGTCTATGGCGGTAATACCCCTGCCGGCGGTTTCGACTGCAGCGGCCTGATTGGCTATGTCTATCGTGATGCCGCCGGCATCAGCCTGCCGCGCACCACCCGTGAGCTGATCGGCATGCGTGCGCCAACCGTTGGCCGTAACGCACTGCAAAGCGGCGACCTGGTGTTCTTCGCCACCAATGGCGGTCGCCAAGTCAGCCATGCCGGAATCTACGTCGGCGATGGGCGTTTCGTGCATGCCCCCTCCAGCGGCGGCACCGTGCGCCTGGACAGCCTCAGCAATAGCTACTGGCAACGCACCTATCTGGATGCCAAACGGGTATTTACCACCGAGCTGGCCAGCAACCCCTGACGAGCAGGGCACCGCGTCATCGGCACCGCGCTGCCGCGCTTTTTGTAGGATAGGTTGAGCGCAGCGATACCCATCGAGCATTAGCCCAAGCGTCGAGTTGTACGGATTGCCCGCAGATCGTCGTGATGGGTATCGCTTCGCTCAACGCCATCCTACGTGGCACGAGCCATTCTGCTTGGCTGCGGTTCGACGCAAGCAGCGCGTTGATCTGTGTTAATCCATGGAGAACCCCATGACCAACCGCACCCTCACGCTCGACGACACTCTTTACCATTACCTGCTCGAGGTCTCCCTGCGCGAAACACCGCTGCTCAAGCGCTTGCGTGACGAGACGGCGCAACTGCTCAATGCGCGCTGGCAAATCGCCCCCGAGCAAGGCCAGTTCATGGCGCTGCTGGTGCAATTGACCGGTGCCCGGCGGATTCTTGAGATCGGCACCTTCACCGGCTACAGCGCCATCTGCATGGCCCAGGCCATGGGCGAAGACGGGCGCATGATCTGCTGCGACATCCCCGGCGACTACAACGCCATCGCCGAGCGTTACTGGCGCGAAGCCGGCCTTGGTCAACGCATCGAGCAGCGCCTGGCGCCGGCCCTGGAAACCCTGGGCGCGCTTGAGCGGGCAGGGCAGGCGAGCAGTTTCGACCTGATCTTCATCGATGCCGATAAAGCCAACTACCCGACCTATCTGGAGCATGCCCTGCGCCTGGTCCGTCAGGGCGGTCTGATTCTGTTCGACAACACCCTGTGGAGCGGCCGCGTGCTGGAACAACATTCCGACAGCCCCGACACCTGCGCCATCCAGAGCCTCAACCTGGCCCTGAAGAACGACCAGCGTCTCGACCTGTCGCTGCTGCCGCTCGGCGACGGCCTCACGCTGTGCCGCAAACGCTAACCGCCCGCCCACAAATGCTGCCCGACCCCACCGCCGCACCCGTAGGAGCGGGCCATGCCCGCGAATGAATCCGCCACGATTCAAAATCCTGCCTGCGAACGAATACGCGACGATTCGCGAACCCTGTTCGCGGCCATGGGCCGCTCCTACAAACTGCTGGATATCTTGCGCAACGCAGCCCTTGCCAGCAGTGAATGATGTTGTCCCGGTTGCTGTGCAATGGTCTGATTGCCAGGCGGGTTCCCTACGTGGCACGTGCCATTCTGCTTGGCTGCGGTTCGACGCAAGCAGCGCGTTGATCTGTGTTAATCCATGGAGAACCCCATGACCAACCGCACCCTCACGCTCGACGACACTCTTTACCATTACCTGCTTGACGTCTCCCTGCGGGAAACGCCGCTGCTCAAGCGCTTGCGTGACGAGACGGCGCAACTGCTCAATGCGCGCTGGCAAATCGCCCCCGAGCAAGGCCAGTTCATGGCGCTGCTGGTGCAATTGACCGGTGCGCGGCGGATTCTCGAAGTCGGCACCTTCACCGGCTATAGCGCCATCTGCATGGCCCAGGCCATGGGCGAAGACGGGCGCATGATCTGCTGCGACATCCCCGGCGACTACAATGCCATCGCCGAGCGCTACTGGCGCGAAGCCGGCCTTAGCGAACGCATCGAGCAGCGTCTGGCGCCGGCCCTGGAAACCCTGGGCGCGCTTGAGCGGGCAGGGCAGGCGGGCAGTTTCGACCTGATCTTCATCGACGCCGACAAAGCCAACTACCCGACCTATCTGGAGCATGCCCTGCGCCTGGTCCGCCAGGGCGGCCTGATTCTGTTCGACAACACCCTGTGGAGCGGTCGCGTGCTGGAACAACATTCCGACAGCCCCGACACCCGCGCCATTCAAACGCTCAACCGGGCCCTGAAAGATGATCCGCGTCTCGACCTGTCGCTGCTACCGCTCGGCGACGGCCTGACGCTGTGTCGCAAACGCTAACCGCCAGCCCCCCGGCCACACCACCGCACCCGTAGGAGCGGGCCATGCCCGCGAATGAATCCACCACGATTCAAAATACCCACCCGCGAACAAATGTGTGCCGACTCACGATCCTGTTCGCGGCCATGGGCCGCTCCTACAAGTTGGTGGCGGTCTCGCGCAAACAACGCATGATGTTGTCCCGGTTGCTGTGCAATGGTCTGATTGCCAGGTGGGTTCCGGGTGGCGCATCCTGCGCGGCATAATTTTTCCGACAGATGCATCGGGTCGGTTTGTTACGGGAGTCGGGCGCTGGTCAAATGGCAGGGAGTTTTCTTGTCGATCTGGTTCGAATAGGCAGGCGTGAGCTCTTGGGCGCGATGTCACTGTTTGCGAACGCCTGAGTTGCTGTCGAGGCCTGGAAAGAGAGTGCAGGGAATGAAAGCGCGGGCAACAGTGTGGATTCTGCTGGGCGGGTCGTTGATCCTGGCCCTGTCTTTGGGGATTCGTCATGGCTTCGGCTTGTTCCTGCCGCCCATGAGTAACGAGTTCGGCTGGGGGCGCGAGGTGTTTGCCTTCGCCATCGCCTTGCAGAACCTGATCTGGGGGCTGACCCAGCCGTTCACCGGCGCCTTGGCCGATCGCTTCGGCGCGCAGCGTACGGTGATCGTTGGCGGCATTTTCTATGCGGTCGGTTTGCTCTGCATGGGCCTGGCCGACTCGGCCTGGACGCTGTCGCTGAGTGCCGGTTTGCTGATTGGCATCGGCCTGTCCGGCACCTCGTTTTCGGTGATCCTCGGTGTGGTCGGGCGTGCCGTTCCGGTGGAGCAGCGCAGCATGGCCATGGGTATCGCAGCGGCGGCCGGCTCGCTCGGCCAGTTCGCCATGCTGCCCGGCACGTTGGGCTTGATCAGCTGGCTCGGCTGGTCCACGGCGTTGCTCGCGCTCGGCTTGCTGGTAGCCTTGATCGTGCCTCTGGCTGCGATGGTCAAGGACACACCGTTACCGGTTCTGGGTCACGAGCAAACCCTGCGCGAGGCGCTGCGTGAGGCTTGCGTACACCCTGGCTTCTGGTTGCTGGGCTTGGGGTTTTTCGTGTGCGGCTTTCAGGTGGTATTCATTGGCGTACACCTGCCGGCGTATCTGGTTGATCAGCATCTGCCGGCGCTGGTCGGCACCACGGTATTGGCCCTGGTCGGCCTGTTCAACGTGTTCGGCACCTACACTGCCGGCTGGCTCGGTGGGCGCATGTCCAAGCCGCGCCTGCTGACGGCCCTTTATTTGGCGCGTGCGGTGGTGATTACTGCCTTCATTCTGACCCCGCTGACCACCTGGAGCGCCTACGCCTTTGGCATTGCCATGGGCTTGCTCTGGTTGTCCACGGTGCCGTTGACCAACGGCACCGTGGCGACCATGTTTGGCGTGCGCAACCTGTCGATGCTCGGTGGTATCGTTTTTCTCTTTCATCAGATCGGCGCGTTCCTCGGTGGCTGGCTGGGCGGTTATCTGTACGACCGTACTGGCAGCTATGATCTGGTCTGGATGATCGCAATCCTCCTCAGCCTGCTTGCCGCGGGCCTGAACTGGCCGGTGCGCGAGCAGCCGGTAGCGCGTCTGCAAGGTGTGGGAGTCCGAGCATGAATACCGAATATTGGTTGAGCAGCGCACTGCTCATGGTGGTCACTCTGCTGCTGGCCTTGGCTTGGTGGGGGTGGGGGCAGGGTGGGTTGGCCTTCATGCAGCTAGGCCTCGGGTTGTGTTGATGAACACCCACCTATTGCACGATTGCGGCCACAGCAAAATTTCGTAAGCGCAACGCCAACAAACCCTTCCAGCAGTTTTCGGGCTGTTCAAATGCTGATCAGCGTGCTAAAAACGTTCTATCGAGTGACCTAGCTGCTTGAAAAAGAAGGGAAAAACATGACCAAGTCGGAGTTGATCGAAAGGATCGTTACCCATCAGGGGCAGCTCTCAAACAAAGATGTCGAGCTGGCCATAAAAACCATGCTGGAACAAATGTCCCAGGCGTTGGCTACGGGTGACCGTATCGAAATCCGCGGCTTCGGCAGTTTTTCTCTGCACTACCGCGCGCCGCGTGTTGGCCGCAACCCGAAAACCGGTGATTCAGTCCGCCTCGATGGCAAATTTGTCCCGCACTTCAAGCCGGGCAAAGAGCTGCGTGACCGGGTCAATGAAGACGAGTAGGGCAGCACGGTTAAACCCGGCATGATCGCGTCGTGTCGGTGTAAAAGTACCAAGCCTCGACACGAGGCCATCCGCAGTGCACTTCATGCCAGCTAGATCGCCACTGCTCTTCTAGGCTCTGCTGGGCAGCGATTTGTCTTGCCCGCGAATAGCCTGCCCGGCCAACACCGCGATCGCGGACAAGTCCCCTCCTACAAAAGCGCGGCAGGCCATGGTGGCTGGTTACCCGATGCTTGGGCTGTGCGCGCGGTTTGCACGAAGTGACCCGCACCATTGGCCCGCCCTAAAGGTCGCCGCCGCAGCTGTAGCAATTGCCCGTAAACCGCCTGCCCAGCCAATACCCAATCGCGGGCAAGCCCGCTCCTACCAAGGCTCGTCACCGCTCCTGCCAAAGCACCAAATCGCCGAATCACGCGCAGGCAGGGTTATACCAATGAGTGGGAATTACCGAGGCTTGCAATGGGAATCGCCAGTAGGGTGTGGCAAGGTGCCAGTCTGTTTTTAAAGGGTCTGACGAGGCGGTCAGTAATGAGAATTAATCCTCTCAAGACACACGCCTAAATCCGTGATTGCATCAACGCAGCCCGCACCGCAATTGAATCAATCGACTGGTCGGCAAGGGCTTGTATTGGATGACGATGCTGGCAGAATGCACGGCCTATTAGGTCGCTCTGCATGCGAGTGGCATTACGGTTTGAATAACCGATTTTTTGACAAAAGATGGATCTACAGTGACTGAGCAAACGTACCAGCGCCAAGCCAACAATGACGATGAGATTGATCTCGTAGAGCTGCTTCAAAATTTGTGGGCTCAGAGATGGCTGATTGTGATTGTCACATCAGTGGTTGCGTTATCTGCCCTGGTATACGCATTCACGAGTAAGCCTGTGTACTCCACAACGGCTGTGCTTTCGCCAGCGCCCATAAATGCATTCGGTTTAATTGCAAACGAAGTGAAAGTTGGGCCGCCAGAAGGCATTACGTCGGCTATTTCAATAGGTATTAACCTTGCGCATGATGCGCTTGCTGTTGTGGTAAAGAATTTTGAGTCAGCCGCTATTCGTAATGAGTTCGATGATAGCCTGGGTAATCCGCTCGATTATTTAGTTGAAGTGAAAAGACACCGTGGCCCGGTACCTTCGAATCCGGAGCTTTTTGAATCAGTTAGTATTTCAGTGAGCTCAATGTCGGCAGCTGGGGCCAAGCAATATCTCGACGGGTTCATGGCTTATGTTTCGAAGGTATCTGCTGCGCAATTAAATGATTATTTCAAAGCGCTCAACCTGAACCATACGATACAACCTGGCGTGCTCTATCGTGTCGAGCAAAGTCCAGCAGTAAATTTAGACCCCATCAAGCCGAAAAAGCCCCTGATCGTGGCGTTGGGCGTGGTGCTGGGCGGCATGCTCGGCGTCTTTATCGCGCTGATTCGCCTGATGCTGAGAAAACGCGCCGCCAAGGCCTTATAAATGTTGTCTCGGTCAGGCGTATTTCACAGGCCTGCCGGCCTGTAACGAACGTAAACTGCAACGAGCAGGCTGAGAGTAAAGGCGCCGCATGAACAACGAAGACATCCGCTGGCTACAGCGCTTGCAAAATTTCAGCAAGGCGCAGGCTCAACTAGACGAAGCCATGGCTCTGATGCAGGCGCGTAGCCTGTCGAAATTGGAAAAGCAGGGCGTTATCCAGGCCTTCGAGTACACCTACGAGCTTGGCTGGAACAGCCTCAAGGATTACCTGGTCTGGCAAGGTATCCCGGGCATCGTTGGCTCCAGGGATACAATCCGCGAAGGGTTCAGCAAGGGCTTGCTGGCCGATGGACAGGGTTGGATGGACATGCTGGTAGACCGTAATCGCACATCGTATACCTATAACGAAGAGACGGCCGAGGCCATATTGCTAAATATCCAGCAGCGTCATCATCCATTGTTGAAGGCGCTGGAGCTGACGCTACTCGATCGTGCGGCAAAAGAATCATGAGCGAGTTGCAGGGTAGCGGCCTGCCGGCGGCAAGCATCAAGGCCATTCAGCAGGTGTTTCATCGCTGTCCCGGTATCCGCCAAGCGATCCTCTACGGCTCCCGAGCCAAGGGTAACTTCCGCCCGGGTTCGGATATCGACCTCACGCTCAAGGGTGATGTGACCTATCAGCAACTGCTGCGAATCGAAACGGAATTGGATGATCTATTGCTGCCCTACAAAATCGATCTTTCCTTGTATGACTTGCTGGATAATCCGGCGCTGATCGAGCACATCGATCGAGTGGGCAAGCTTTTCTACACGGCAAGCGATAGCTGAGAAAGTCCCGGTCGTAGGGTGCGCCGTGCGCACCAACGCTTCAAACGCAAGCAAAGGACCGCCCCGGCAACGCTCCACCTGCCGGCCATCGTTAAAGGATTAACAAGGATCGATCACATGGCTTACCCCGACATCCTCCACCACGGCGCCAAAGACGGCGTCACCGGCTCCTGCCATCAACTGCTGATGGACGCACAGCACAGTCTGCTGATCGACTGTGGCTTGTTCCAGGGCGCCGAGACCTCGGCTGAAGGCAAGTCTGCTGCCGATCGCCTGGCCATCGAATTTCCCCTGGATACGATCAAGGCGCTGGTCGCCACCCACGTGCATATCGATCACGTCGGGCGTATTCCTTATCTGCTGGCCGCTGGTTTCAAGGGGCCGATCCTGTGCAGCGAACCGTCGGCAAAACTGCTGCCCATCGTGCTTGAAGATGCCTTCAAGCTCGGCTTCAGTCGCGATCAGAAGCAGGTCGAGCGCTATATCAAGCTGATTGAGCAGCGCATTATCGCCTTGCCTTACAAAACCTGGTTCACCCTGCAAGACACGGCAAGCCTGGTCTGCCGCATCCGCCTGCAGCGTGCCGGGCATATCCTCGGTTCGGCCTATGTAGAAATCGACCTGCATTACCCCGAGACCGGCGAGAAGAAACGCATCGTCTTCTCCGGTGACCTCGGCGCGCCGCATGCGCCCTTGCTGCCAGCGCCCAAGCCACCGTATCGCGCCGACATCCTGGTAATCGAGAGCACCTACGGCGACCGCCTGCACGAAGACCGCCGCACTCGCCGCCAGCGCCTGGAAAGCGTCATCGAACAAGCCCTGGCCAACAACGGCACCGTACTGATCCCTGCCTTCAGCATCGGCCGCACCCAGGAATTGCTCTACGAACTCGAAGACATCATCCACAGCAAAAAGCTTGATGCCGCCAGCAAGGGCAATAAAGCCGCTGTAAATCCCGCTCTCACTTCAGGAAAAGCGACTGGGGAGAGGGGAGAGCCTAAGGCCAATAACAGCGGCCAATCCGAAATTAACTGGCCAACCCTCCCGATCATCCTCGACTCCCCCCTGGCCAGTCGCTTCACCCAGGTCTACCGCGAGCTAAAGCCCTTCTGGGACAACGAAGCGTTGCAGCGCCTCAAGCAGGGCCGCAACCCGCTGGGCTTCGAGCAACTGATCACGGTCGACAGCCACCAGGCCCACCTGGCCATGGTGCGCCACCTCACCGCCACCGCTCGTCCGGCCATCGTGATCGCCGGGAACGGCATGTGCAGCAGCGGTCGAATTGTCAATTACCTGAAAGCCATGCTCCACGACCCTCGGCATGACGTACTCTTCATCGGCTACCAGGCGCAAGGCACACCGGGCCGCGCCATCCAGATGTATGGTGGGCGTGGTGGTTATGTCGACTTGGACGCGGAGCGCTACAAAATTGGCGCCAAAATCAATACCATAGGCGGCTACTCAGCCCATGCGGATCAAAAAGGCTTGCTGGGCTTCGTCACCCGCATGCGTCACTGGCCCAGCCAGGTGCGCATCGTCCACGGCGAAACCGGCGCCAAACAGGAATTCGGCGAGCGCCTCAAAGCGCTCTACAAAGACAAACAACGCCCCTTGGAACTAATAATCCCCAGCGGCACCAACAAATGATTACCGTGTGATCCCACTGTGACCCACATGGAGGCGAGAAATACCCGCTTTTGTAGAAGCCAGCTTGTGGCCCAGATGGATGTGGGAAATCTCTGCTTTTGTAGGAGCCAGCTTGTGACCCACATGGATGTGGGAAATGCAGTAAGCCGTAGGCGACCCCATGGATGGGGGAGGTAGTAAAAATGCCGGGAGCATTTTCGAGAACGGCTACTGCCTGGCGATCCTGAACTCCAATCGATCCCAGCAGGCCGCCTCCTAACCGGCACCTGACAACACACATAAACGTGGCCTCAACGGCCCAAAAATCATCCTACCCAGCCCAACGGCTGGCTAGGCTGAAACGAACCTCGCAACTGGCTCAACCAGGCCGGCTGCAACCAGGAGTGAACTGTCGGTCTGCAGATGCTGCGCCGACTTGCTTGTTACCCATATGAATGTAAGCACCGCTACAACCCACTGCATCACCGGTACGGCCCCCGGCTGGTACCTCGTGCACTGCAAATCCCGTCAGGATGAGCGCGCAGAACAAAACCTGCTGCGCCAGGGTTACACCTGCTATCGCCCGCAGCATAGCTGCGAGCGGATTGTGCGTGGCTGTCGGCAAATCATCGTCGAATCGCTGTTCCCCGGTTATCTATTCATTCAGCTGGCAGCCGATGCCAACTGGGCACCGCTGCGCTCGACCCGTGGGGTCATTCGCGTAGTGGGTTTCGGCGGCACGCCACTGCGGCTCGACAACCGCTTGATCGAGCGCCTGCAACAACGTAAAGCGACTCCGGTTAGACCGGCCCTAGAAGCAGGCGATAGCGTACGCATCACCGAAGGCGGCTTTGCCGAGCTGGACGCCATCTTCGTCGCCATGGACGGCGAGCAACGGGTGATCCTGCTACTCAACATGCTCAACCGCCAGCAACAGATCAGCATGCCGCTGCTGAGCGTAATAAAGAACTGAACACCCCTCGGCATGGGTCGAGGTCAAGGCAACACCCTGGCAGTGCCAGTAAAATTTGATGATTTGACGTTCTCAGGAAACCAACGGTAAATCCTGGGGCGGTAGCGTGTCTGAGACAGGTGCGAAGCTTTTGATCGTTGGCCAGACGTTGTCCGCTTTCGCAGCTGAAGCAGCTCCTACAGGGGAACGCGTTGTCTGCCACTTTTGTAGGATGTGGCGGGCCGCGTAGGTTGAGCGCAGCGATACCCATCGTCCGGGGGAATGCGCGGTCCGCCGCTCTTGTAGGAGCGGCTTCAGCCGCGAAGCTTTTGATTGTTGGGCAGGCATTGTCCGTAATGCAAACCTGCTGGATCAGCACTGTTTTCTGCTCCTGTCGAGCACCGCCGCTATACTCCCACCATTGTGCCATCTGGAAATTCAGACCGATGCGACTGACTGAACAACAACACGTGGTAATCAAACAGACATTATTAAAGCACTTTGGTGCGGCTTCGGAGTTGCGTTTGTTTGGTTCAAGAGTTGACGACAGTGCCAGGGGCGGGGATATCGACCTCTATATCGAACCGGAAATTCAGCAACCTGACGATATCGTTGAGGCAAAGCTTAATGCGCTGGTGGAATTGCACCGCCAGCTAGGTGAGCAGAAAATTGATCTAGTGATTAATCGCAAGCAAGGTGTGCATTTACCTATTTATCAGCTGGCGAAAGAAACCGGAGTGCTGCTGTGAGAGGCAAAGTCAAATGAATAAACCAGTATTCGATGGCATTGTAGATATCTGCCAGACGCATGCGCAGCGCTTACGTTGGGCAATGGAGCAATTGGCGCAAAAGAAACCGTTGACTGCTCAGGCATTGCAGAAATTGACTGATATCGAGTTGGCGGTGTGCGATCAGTTTATTGTTCGGTTTTCCAAGCTGCAGGATGCGATGGGCGCCAAATTATTACCTGCCGTAATTGAACTGACCCATGAAGAGGGTGAGCTGGCCACATTCATAGACAAGCTGAACCGACTTGAAAAAATCGGGGCGTTAACCTCGGTTGATCAGTGGCTTAAATTGCGTGAGATGCGTAATCAATTTGCGCATGACTATCCCAATGATCCAGAGATACAAGCATCGCTGTTGAATAAGGCGTTTGACATGGCCGCGCAGTTGTTAACAATATTGGATCAAGTCGTCGTATTTTCTAAAAAATATAATTAATTAGAACAAAGGCCGCGTAGAAGGGCTCGGGCGGCATACCGCTGCGCTCGACAACAGCTTGATCGAACGCCTGCAACACCGCACGCATCACCGAAGGCGGCTTTGCCGAGCTGGACGCCATCTTCGTCGCCATGGACGGCGAGCAGCGGGTGATGTTGCTACTCAACATGCTCAACCGCCAACAACAGATCAGCATGCCGCTGCTGAGCGTAATAAAGAACTGAACACCCCTCGGCATGGGTCGAGGTCAAGGCAACACCCTGGCAACGCCAGTAAAATTTGACGATTTAACGTTCTCAGGAAACCAACGGTAAATCCTGGGGCGGTAGCGTGTCTGATAAAGGCAAATAGCTCTCCTTGGTTAGGCGCCCTATTGAAAGCGAAGTAATAATTGAGTCACACGAGTGCGAGAGCCTAAACCTCAACTGCGAGGTGGGTTAAACCATAGTACGCTTTAGTGGCCTGCTTAAGAGCACTGCATAGCAAGTAACGCTTTTTAATTGTTGACTCTGTGACGCCCCGAAGAAACTTACTAACGAATACATGAGATATGCGTCTGCAGTAGTGATCGAGTGTTCTAATCATTTTTGCACGTGCCGTTATTTTAAAATTCGGCGAAGCTTAGATTCAGCCAGAAAACATGCCTACTTCAGTATTCTACAAAGCTGTGTCGTCCTAATATTCGCTATTTATAAGGTCTGCGAAAGGGGCTAAAAGTGCTGGCATCATCAGAAAACAGGTAGTAGAAAATGCTCGGTTTAATGAAAGCAGAGCTGGATTTTCAAAAAGCGGGGTTGCTATTTTGTTTGATAATGCAAGTCGATTCCTCAATATTGGAGTGCAGGGAACCAATTTGGTTGCTCGCTTTCTCTTAATTTTCTTCTTGGCTAAATTTTTGGACCCCGGTTTGGTGGGTTATTACGGGCTCTTCACTGCCGCCGTTGGCTACAGCTTGTATTTCGTCGGCCTCGACTTCTATACCTATGCGGCGCGTGAGCTCCTAAAAGCCCCCTCTGAGCAGCGAGGTCGCCTGTTGAAAGGACAGGCAGCTCTTTCAGGGCTTTTATATTTTTTGTTTTTTCCTGTTGCATTTGTGCTGTTGCAATACGCTGACTGGCCTGAATACTTTATTTTTTGGTTCTTTCCGATTTTGGTTTTGGAGCATTTTAATCAGGAAATATCGAGGCTTTTAATCGTTCTGTCAGAGCCTCTTGCTGCTAGCGTAGTATTGTTCATTCGTCAAGGCAGCTGGGCACTAGTAATCGTCGCGATAATGGCATTGGATCCCTCTAGCCGCCATTTGCAAATCGTCATGATTGTATGGGCTGTGGCTGGTCTTGTCGCTGCGGCTGCCGGCGTCTGGAAAGTACAAAAACTACGCATGGGAGGGTGGCGTCACGCCCTGGATTGGCATTGGGTCCGGAGAGGCATTGCCGTGAGCGCCGCTTTTTTGCTCGCCACGCTAGCCTTGCGCGGAATCCAGACCTTCGATCGCTACTGGCTCGAGGCACTCGATGGCATTGAAATCGTTGCTGCCTACGTTCTTTATTTCGGAGTTGCCAGTACCCTCCTTACTTTTCTTGAGGCTGGGTTGTTCGCCTTTACATACCCGGCGCTCATTCAATTACATCACGATCATAAAACTGATGTCGCTCACGCAAAGGTTCGGAAAATGCTTGGCCTTACAATCCTTTTTTCTGGTGGGTTTGCGTTGGTAAGTTGGCTGCTATTGCCCTATTTGCTGCTGTGGATAAATAATCCTGTTTACACTAACGCGATCAATTTATATCCCTTGCTCTTATTGGCGATGATCGTTAACGCTATCAGTATGGTCCCCCACTATGCTCTCTATGCGCGAGGGCATGACAGACCAATCATTTATAGTCACATTGCGGCTTTGATTGTTTTTGTGCTGGCTACTTGGGCCTTTAGTACTTATTTTTCGGCTATGGCCGTACCGATTGGCCTGAATTGCTCCTTTGCAGTAATTCTTGCTTGGAAAGGCTTTTCTTATGTGCAGCTAAGAAAAGCTGACAACATACCCAAGTCAGCTTCGCAAACCGCTTAATCAATTTAGATGAGTCAATCACTATGATCCGCTATGGCCAACAAGACATTACCCAAGCCGATATAGACGCCGTAATCGGCGTATTGAGGTCAGTCAACCTGACCCAAGGTCCAAATATCCCTCAGTTTGAACAGAGTGTGATGGCGCACACGGGCGCTAAACATGCCGTAGCCGTCAACAGTGCAACCTCAGCCCTACACATAGCTTGCTTGGCGTTGGAATTGGGTCCAGGCGACTGGCTCTGGACCACACCGAACACCTTTGTTGCGTCGGCCAACTGCGCACTCTACTGCGGTGCAAAGGTCGATTTTGTGGACATTGATCCGCGCACATACAACCTCTGCCCACAAAAGCTTGAAGCCAAACTCATCGAAGCCGCGAAAGTAGGACGATTGCCCAAGATCGTGATTCCAGTACACCTGTGCGGCCAACCCTGCGATATGCAGGCCATACATGCCTTAGGCCAGAAATACGGTTTCAAGATAATTGAGGATGCCTCACACGCCATCGGCGGGAAGTACCAGGGTGAACCTATTGGCAATGGCCGCTACAGCGACATTACCGTTTTCAGCTTCCATCCCGTCAAGATCATTACCACCGCCGAGGGCGGCATGGCGCTGACCAACAGCAACGAGCTGGCCACGCGTCTTGGTCTGCTGCGCAGCCACGGTATTACCCGTGACCCGGCACTTATGACCCAGCCTATGGATGGCCCTTGGTGCTACCAACAGGTGGCGCTGGGCTACAACTATCGCATGACTGACATGCAGGCCGCGCTGGGGGTCAGCCAGATGACGCGGCTTACCCATTATGTTGCCTTGCGTCACCAAATTGCCCAGCGCTACAACGAGTTAATGACAGATCTGCCGCTTACGCTGCCTTGGCAACACTCGGATAGCTACTCGGCCTATCACCTTTATGTGATCCGTCTGCAGCTTGAAAAAACTAGCGCCACACACCTGCAAGTCTTTGAGGCGCTGCGCGCCAAGGAGATAATGGTCAATCTGCACTACATCCCCGTGCATACCCAACCGTACTACCAGAGCATGGGCTTCAAGGCGGGCCAGTTCCCCGAAGCCGAGCGCTACTACACTGAGGCCATCAGCATACCGATGTACCCCACCATGAGCGAAGCGCAGCAGGATCAGGTTATCGCCGCCCTGCGTGAGGCATTACAAGCATGAAAATAGCGATCATCCCCGCACGCGGCGGCAGTAAGCGCATTCCGCGCAAGAACATCAAGTTGTTCTGCGGCAAGCCGATGATCGCCTGGTCCATCGAAGCAGCGCTGCAAAGCGGCTGCTTCGATCAAGTTGTTGTATCTACCGACGATGCCGAGATTGCTGACGTGGCGCGCCGGTACGGCGCTACTGTGCCGTTTATGCGTCCGGAGGAACTGTCCGATGACTACACCGGCACTACTCCGGTTATTCGGCATGCCATTGAGTGGTTCAACCAACAGGGACAAGGCGTCGAACATGCTTGCTGCCTATACGCGACCGCGCCGTTCGTCAGCGCCGATGATCTTCTGTGTGGGCTGGACCTGTTGCAGGACAATGATTGCGACTATGCTTTTTCGGCAACTAGCTATGCCTTCCCGATTCAGCGTGCCATCCGGCTCACAGAGCACGGGCGAGTGGCAATGTTCAATCCCGAGCATTTCAATACTCGCTCCCAGGATCTGGACGAGGCTTATCACGATGCCGGGCAGTTTTACTGGGGCCGTGCCGAAGCCTGGCTGCAAGGCAAGATGATCTTCAGTCCGGATTCGCTGCCGGTACTGCTGCCCCGTCATCGTGTACAGGATATCGACACGCCCGAAGATTGGATTCGCGCCGAATGGCTGTTCAAGGCCATGCAAACGCAAGCAACTGAATGAACGCCATCAGAATTGCCTTCCGCGCCGACGCCTCACTGCAGATGGGCACGGGTCATGTTATGCGTTGCCTGACCCTGGCCGATGCACTTTCCGCGCAAGGCGCTGACTGCCTGTTCATCTGTCGCGAGCATCAGGGCAACCTGATCGAGCAGATCCGCAACAAAGGCTACCGCGTCAACGCCTTGCCCGTCGCGCCTCCTTTAGGTGCGAGTCCACTCGCGATCAAGACTGCCAGCGATGAGCAATCCCCAGCCCACAGTCATTGGCTCGGCGCCACCCAGGTAGAAGATGCGGTAGCCTGTGTTGCGATTCTGGCCGACGTGAACTCCGACTGGCTGATCGTCGACCACTACGCACTGGACGCCAGCTGGGAGCTGGCCCTCAAGCCTCACTATCGCAAGCTGATGGTGATCGATGACCTGGCTGATCGCCCGCACCTATGCGATCTGCTGCTCGATCAGACCTTTGGCCGTGACGCAGAGGATTATCGAGCGTTGGTGCCGACCAGCAGTCAACTGCTGTGCGGCTCGCAATATGCCCTGCTGCGCCCAGAGTTTGCGGCCCTGCGTGACTACAGCCTGCAGCGCCGCGCCAACCCGCAGTTACACCAGCTGCTGATCACCATGGGCGGCATCGACAAGGACAATGCCACCGGCCGGGTACTGGAGGCGCTGCGCGGCTGTTCGCTCCCGGAACAATGTCAAATCACCGTAGTCATGGGCACTACCGCCCCATGGCTGGCTGAAGTCAGCAGGAAGGCGCAGAGCATGCCCTGGCCAACGACGGTCATGGTTGGGGTCAGCGACATGGCTCAATTGATGGCCGACAGCGATCTGGCGATTGGCGCAGCGGGCGCCACCTCCTGGGAGCGGTGTTGCCTTGGGTTGCCGACAGTGATGGTTGTTCTGGCAGAAAACCAGAAGACCGCCGCAGTTTTACTCGAAGAAGTTCAAGCGGTATTGCGTTTGAATACCGGCGCCAATCTTGCTGCAGAGCTCCGAAAAATAATTCATCGGATAAACTGTGAAAAAGAGTTGCTGAAAACTATTAGCGTACAGGCTGCACGTATTACTGACGGCGCAGGTTGCCTGATTGTAGCAAGCAAACTTGAAAGCTGACCGCCAATAAGGAATAGAAAATGCAGTCATTTGGAAAGCTCCGTGGCATAAAAGATGAAGAGCTTGAGCTGATGCTCTCATGGCGCAATTCCCCCAGCGTTCGAGCGAATATGTATACTCGCCATGAAATTAGTCTTGCCGAACATTTGGCGTGGTGGTCACGTGCTAAGCTGCATAAAGATCAGCGATATTTTATGTACGAAGCTAACGGAGCGCCCTCTGGCATTGTTGGGTTTATGGATGTTGACACACTCAATGATAGTGCTTCCTGGGCGTTTTATGCTTCTCCGAAAGCGCCTAAAGGCACCGGCAGCAAGATGGAGTTTTTAGCGTTAGAGTATGCTTTTCACGAGCTCGGTATTCACAAGCTGCACTGCGAAGTATTGGCCTTCAATGCACCTGTAATCAAGCTACATCAAAAATTTGGATTTAAAGTGGAAGGCATTCTCCGCGAGCATCACAAACTTGATGAGAAATTTGTCGATATTTATAAGCTCGGATTACTCTCGTATGAGTGGGAAGAGCAGCATACAGCTATGCGCAATAAACTCGAAAAATTCTCTAGGAGTTGAATAATGAATCCGACTTTTTCAATTGCAGGGCGAAAAATTGGTTCTGATCATGCTCCCTATATCATCGCCGAACTGTCTGCCAACCATAACGGCAGGCTGGAAATCGCTCTGAAGATCATCCAGGAAGCGAAGAAGGCTGGGGCTGACGCCATCAAGCTGCAGACCTACACCGCCGACACCATCACCCTGAACTGCGACTCCGAAGAGTTCCAGATCCGCGGCGGCCTGTGGAACGGCAAGACCCTCTACCAGCTCTATCAGGAAGCCCACATGCCCTGGGAGTGGCACAAACCGCTGTTCGAGCACGCTCGCAAGCACGACATCACCATCTTCAGCTCGCCCTTCGATAACACCGCCGTCGATCTGCTTGAAGACCTCAACGCCCCAGCCTACAAGATCGCTTCCTTCGAGGCCGTCGACCTGCCGCTGATCAAGTACGTCGCCAGCACCGGCAAGCCGATGATCATCTCCACTGGCATGGCCGATGCGGAGGAAATCCAAGAGGCTATCGAGGCGGCGAGGGAGGGCGGCTGTAAGGAACTGGCCATCCTCCACTGCGTCAGCGGCTACCCCGCGCCAGCGGCGGACTACAACCTACGCATTATCCCCGACATGATGCAGCGATTCGGTCTAGTGACTGGTTTGTCCGACCACACCTTGGACAACACCACTGCCATCACCAGCGTCGCACTGGGCGCCTCGATCATCGAAAAACACTTCACCCTCGACCGTAGCGGCGGTGGGCCGGATGACAGTTTTTCGCTTGAACCGCAAGAGTTAGAGGCGTTGTGTCGCGATAGCAAAACCGCTTGGGCTGCACTAGGCCAAGTCGATTATGGGAGAAAATCCAGCGAACAGGGCAATGTTAAATTCCGCCGATCTCTTTACTTCGTGAAGCCATTGAAGGCTGGTGAAGTGGTAACTGAGGATGCTGTGCGCAGTGTTCGCCCAGGGTTTGGATTGTCGCCAAAGTATCTCGCGCACATCCTCGGGCAAAAAGTTAACAAAGATGTGGGGTTCGCAACACCAGCTAGTTGGGATTTATTTGAGAATCGTCGATGAGCTACCGGATGATATATGACCAAAGTGTTAGTTCAATCAAGTTCAAAAGCAACTTTATTTTTGGCTTGTTTTTTATATGGGTTGTGGTTTCGTCAGTTTATTATTTTCAGCAATTGTTGTCTGGAAATATCACGGCAAGCTATGAGGATTCGATATTATCCAAGGCTGCAAAATACCTGATTGCATTGTTTTTTTCGGTCTATTTTCTGATTCGGTCGGGTTCGTTCATAGTGCCAAGCATAATATTAATGCTGCTCGGATTTCTTCTTCCTTGGTATTTATTTTTGCCGGAATACATATACTTGTATGACAGTTATATCGTAATTCTTACGATGATTGGGCTTTGTTCCGTGTTAGGCACGGCAACCCGTAGCATGATCGTGAGGTTAGGCAAGATTATTATTGCTACGGGAGTTTTAGTATCCGTTATAGCTGTTCTTGAGGTTTCTTTTTTGACCGACGTGTATGCAGATTATTGGGCAGCCACAGGCGGCGTGAGGGCGATATCAACCTTACTAAATCCAAACAACCTCGGTGTTTATCTTGGTGCTTGTTTGATTCTTTGCTTCGCAATTCCAGGAGCCATTTTGGGGAAGGCTTTGAGTATCGTTATTATAATGATCGGAATGTATCTGAGTGGCTCACGGACAGCTTGGCTTTCATTTGCTGTTGTGTTTTCGTTGTGGTTTTTGAAATTTGGTATGGAACGCGTTACAAAAACTTCGCGTATAGTATTCGTTATTCTTGCAATTCTCGCGGGTATTGTGCTCGCTTTGATTGTTTCTAGTCAAGCGAGTGATGTGGCGAGACTTCAAGATTTTACTTCGGCGAATATTCGCTTGGAGAAATATCAAATGTATCTAAATGGGTTTAATTTGGACTATTTTTTTCCGGATTTTGACGGTGCTAGATTGTTTCTTGTGAGTGAAAGCAGCTATTTTTTACTGATAAACGCATTTGGGATAGTTGGTATCTTATTTATCATTGCGCTTGTTTCTCTATCATATGGATTCAGGGCGTCGAGGGTTCCGTTCTTTCCTTACTTGGTTTTGTATTACATCGTTGTTGGTGTTTTTGAAAATATGGTTAACTCTTTTCCAAATAATCAGCTGTTTTTATTGTCGCTCGGCTCTATTTTAACGCTAAGGCCGTTTGTTAAGCAAATATCTGATCTTGAGCTAAAGACTGTACGTTGATTGTATCTTTCGTGCTGTCTCCTTAATCGAATAGCTGTCACGTTGCTTTAGAGTGAGTGTGCGAATGTTGTCTTTAAAAAATAGCGAATATCAGCAGATTTCCAAGCAGCTCCTGAGTGAGTTTGAGATTGCTGTTCATAGTGAGTGTTCGATAGATGAACACTATCGCCGTGCATTCAGTTTGAATAATGATAATTTCGCAGGCATACCTCGGCCTGCCAAGTGGGTTGGTTTTGCAAAGAAAAGCCCAGCAATGTTATTTATCATCTTCCAACTTTGTAAATTGGCCTGGATTCTTGGCGGGGGTGCTGTTTATTATTTTTTTCAAATGACATGTTACTTTTGTCGATCATTATTTATGCCCTATAGGGTTCTTGAAAATCAGGTTGGTGATGAGTTCGCGTTAGGGTTTTCTAGGCGGGCAATGGACGTTATAGCCGACTGTTCAATTGGCCGACAGCCTGATTGTTGGATTTTATTGCCATGGGTGCGGAAAAAAAGTCATGACGAAAGCCAGCATGTTGTTGATGTCCTCAGTATGGTGAGATTCGCGGATTTTATAATGGCTTTTTCGCTCTCTATCAGAGCATTGTATACAGTTGGTCTCGCTCGAGCTGGCAGAGGGGTGGGGGGCAGGGTTTTGTCAACCTACATTGCTTTTCAGTGGTTTTTAGCACGAATTGCGTTGAATAAGCTCAACGCTAAGTTTTTCATTATAGCCGAGCACCATGACCGCTGGGCGGTATTGGCGGATTGTCTTGTACAAAGCAAATTGAGTTATGGGGCTAGTCTAGTTATTGTTCAGCATGGTGTTGAAAGTAGCTTGAAGGCCTCTCATCGTTTGAGAAACGTTTCGCGACTATATGTTTATAATGAAGAGTCGCTAAGAATCTTTGAGAAAAATATCATTGATATGAGTGTTGTAAAAAATAGACTCGATGTCTGTTTCTATATGCCAAGAATTTCTTTGAAAACTTTAGATTGTTCTAAGTTTCCACATGAGGTTTCAGTGCTGATGGTTGGGCATCCTTCAGTGGAACCTCTGCACGTGAATATCTATGAGACCCTTCTAAAGGGCCGGGATTTTAATGTGATATACAAGCCGCATCCCACTGTTCGAGAAAGTAAAGAGTTACGTAAGATAGGCTGGGTTATCTGGGAAAATAAAGACGAGTTTCCTATTGTTAATATACTTGTTTCTTATCCGTCGACATTGGTTGAGGAATACCATGCAGCTGGTATAGAAGCGGTTGTTCACCCATATGCAATTTCGGTAGATAATGCAGCGAATTATTTGAGTAACCTCTCTGCGGTTTTAGAGGTGTTTTTGACTAAGGCCGGTGGTAATATCAAGAATGATTAATTATTCAATTTGCAGTAAGTGTGTCATGGACTCTAGCGATCCAAGCATCTCTTTCAACTCGGAAGGGCTTTGTGACTATTGTCAGAATTTTGATACTCAGATCAAGCCCAACTGGCATACCGACGCCCAAGGGCTGGCTGAGCTTGCGGCGTTATCGGAGCGTATCAAATCACAGGGGCAGGGTAAGGACTTTGACTGCATCATCGGCTTGAGCGGTGGGCTTGACAGTTCCTATACAGCATATATAGCAAAAGAGAAAATGGGTTTGCGCCCATTGCTTTTTCATGTGGATGCTGGGTGGAATACAGATCAGGCAGTTGGGAACATCGAAAAGTTGGTGGATGGCCTGGGTCTCGATTTATATACCGAAGTAATCAACTGGGAAGAGATGAAGGCTCTTCAATTGTCCTTTCTGAAATCACAAATTGCCGATCAGGATCTTCCGCAAGATGCTGCTTTTTTCTCGGCTCTTTATAAATTTGCTCGTAAGCACCGTATAAAATATGTGATAACAGGCGGTAATTTTTCTACGGAGTGCTGCCGTGAACCTGAAGAGTGGGGCGGTTACCCAGGGATCGACAAGACGCTTTTTAATGATATTCACAAACAGTTTGGTAAGCGAAAGCTGAAGAGCTTTCCATTGTTAGATATATTCACTTATAAAGTGCTTTACCAGAAATTTCTTGGTATGAAGGTAGTGAAACCACTCAATCTGGTTCCTTATATCAAGCAAGATGCTGAAGCTAAACTTGAGCAGCTTTTTGGCTGGAAGAAATTTCAGCATAAGCATCACGAGTCGCGCTTTACCCGTTTCTATGAAGATTATTGGATGCCGCGTAAGTTTGGTTATGAGAAGCGTCGGGCGCACTTTTCCAGTTTAATTATGACCGGGCAGATGACTCGTGAAGTTGCACTTGAGCGTATTTCAAAACCTGAAATGGATGAGCAATTCCTCAAAAGCGAGTTTGAGTATGTGGCTAATAAGCTAGGGCTCTCTGTTGATGAGTTGCAGCAGATATTTGACGGGCAGAATAAAACATATCGAGATTACAAAAATAAGCGCTTTCTTATCGGCATTGGTTCGCGTGTGATGAGTGCTCTTGGTTTGGAGAGAAGGCTATTCAGATGATCACTATAATTGATTATGGCTTGGGTAATATCCAAGCATTTGTCAATGTATACAAGCGGCTTCATATTCCGGTTCGTGTAGCAACGTGTTCTGATGATTTTGTCGGCACGACGAAACTGATTTTGCCGGGAGTTGGCGCTTTTGACCATGCCATGCATCGACTGGATAACTCTGGTATGCGTGATTCTGTGGATGGTCTCGTATTGGTAGAAAAAATACCGGTGTTGGGTATTTGTGTTGGTATGCAAATGTTAGCGAATGGTAGTGATGAGGGGTCGTTACCTGGCCTTGGCTGGGTGCCTGGTCAGGTTCGTGCTTTTGCATCTGCGCCTACTTCCAAAGATCTTGTGCTGCCGCACATGGGCTGGAATGACGTCAAACCAGAAACAGGGACCGGCCTCTTCGCTGGGCTGGAAAAGGAGTCGAGATTTTATTTCCTGCACTCCTTTTACTTCGAGTGCTTACAGCAGAAAAATAAGATAGCTGCAGCGTCCTATGGCTTGGATTTCACCTGTGCAGTGGCGGCTGATAACGTGTACGGCGTTCAGTTTCACCCCGAGAAGAGTCATCACTTTGGCGTGACGCTGCTGAAAAATTTCGCGGAGCTATAAAATGCTGAGGCCGAGAATTATCCCTTGTCTGTTGATCCAAGATGGTGGTTTGGTCAAGACTGTTCGTTTTAAAGATCCCAAGTACGTTGGTGATCCGATCAATGCTGTAAAAATATTCAACGAGAAAGAAGCCGATGAATTAATCGTGCTCGATATTGATGCGACAGTCCTTGGTATTGAACCCAACTATAAGCAGATAGCACATTTGGCTGCAGAGTGCCGCATGCCTTTGTGCTACGGCGGCGGTATCCGTACTGCGGCACAGGCCAAGAAAATTATAGCCTTAGGTGTTGAGAAGGTCGCGGTAAGCGCTGCTGCCCTCGAGAATCTTGCGCTTATTAGTGAGATTGCTGAAGAAATCGGCCGCCAGAGTGTTGTGGTCGTTCTTGATGTTAAGCAGCGTCTATTGAGTAAGGGCTACGACGTGTGGACTCATAACGGCACGCGCAATACGAAGCGCAATGTGTTTGAGGTTGCAGTTGAGGCCGAAAAATTAGGCGCTGGCGAGATTGTCATTAACTCAATTGATAACGACGGCCGAATGAAAGGCTACGACATCGTGCTTGCCACTAAACTACGCCAAGCAGTGCGAGTACCTATTACGGTCTTGGGCGGCGCCGGTTCGGTTGCTGATATGGGCAAAATTATTGAAGCCTGTGGCGTGGTTGGAGTCGCGGCGGGCAGCTTTTTTGTATTTAAGGGACCATATCGAGCAGTGTTGATCAGCTACCCTTCATCGCTGCAGAAAGATCAATTACTCCAGTCTGCTCTATAGGCACGCTTGAGCCTAATGACATGTTTACCAACGGGATTGCATATGTTCAGCAAAAAAAATCTTCTCATTACCGGCGGTACCGGCTCTTTTGGTAACGCAGTACTCAACCGCTTCCTTAGTTCCGATATCGCTGAAGTCCGTATTTTTAGCCGTGACGAAAAAAAGCAGGACGACCTGCGCAAGCGTTACGCAAGCGATAAGCTCAAGTTTTACATCGGTGATGTCCGAGATTACCAGAGCATTCTGAATGCCACCCGCGGTGTGGATTATATCTTCCATGCAGCAGCGCTTAAGCAAGTACCGTCCTGCGAGTTTCACCCGATGGAAGCGGTTAAGACCAACGTGTTGGGTACTGAAAACGTGCTGGAAGCTGCGATCCAGAATGGTGTCAAACGAGTGGTGTGCCTGAGTACTGATAAGGCTGTTTACCCGATCAACGCCATGGGCATCTCCAAGGCGATGATGGAAAAGGTCATGGTCGCCAAGTCGCGCAATGTCGATGATAAGAAGACGGTGATTTGTGGTACCCGTTACGGCAATGTCATGGCCTCTCGCGGCTCTGTTATTCCGCTGTTTATAGAGCAGATACGTGCGGGTACGCCGTTAACCTTGACTGACCCCAATATGACCCGCTTTATGATGACGCTGGCGGATGCTGTGGATTTGGTTTTGTACGCTTTTGAACACGGCAACAATGGCGATATGTTTGTGCAGAAGGCTCCGGCCGCTACTGTGGAAGTATTGGCCAAGGCATTGACTGCATTAGTTGGAAAGCCTGAGCATCCGATTCAAGTTATCGGTACGCGTCACGGCGAAAAGCTTTACGAGGCATTACTCAGTCGAGAAGAAATGGCCTGCGCAGAAGACCGTGGCCAGTACTTTAGAGTGCCGCCGGATTTACGTGACCTAAACTACGGGAAATTTGTAGAGCAAGGTGAGGAGAAAATTTCCCGCACCGAAGATTATAACTCGCATAACACAGAGCGCTTGGATGTTGAGGGTATGCAGCAATTGTTACTCAAGCTGAATTTCATGCGTGCCATTCAGCGCGGTGAGCACACAACTGCTGAGGAATAAGCAATGAAAGTGCTGATCACTGGCGCCGATGGTTTCATTGGCAAAAACTTGATCACGCATTTGCGTGAGAGGGATGATGTTAATGTTCTGTGCTTCACCCGTAGGGATGACGCACGCTTATTGCCTGCCTTGATGCTTGAAGTGGATTTTGTTTTTCACCTGGCGGGGGTGAATAGACCGCAGGATCCGCAAGAGTTTCTGAGTGGCAATACTGACCTGACTCAGGCCCTGTGTGATGCCATTAAAGCAAGTGGCAAACCGCTGCCAGTGCTTTACACATCATCCAGCCAAGCTGAGCAGGATAATCTCTATGGCAGCAGTAAGCGTGGCGCCGAAGAGGCATTGCTTGAGCTGGCAAGTACCAGTGGCGTAGCAGTACATCTGTTCCGTTTGCCCAATGTTTTTGGTAAATGGGCGCGCCCTAATTACAACTCTGCTGTTGCGACATTCTGCTACAACATAATCCGCGATCTGCCTATCCAGATTAATGACCCCCATGCGCGCATCAACCTCGTCTATATCGACGACGTGGTTCGTCGTTTCATTGCGGTTATGGACGGTGGATTAACCGATGAGCCTTTTGTTAGTATCGATCTGCAGTATAGTATTACCGTCGGCGAACTAGCCGACCAGCTTTATGCCTTCCGCGACAGTCGTAAGTCACTCGTAACCGAGGCAGTAGGTACGGGTTTGGTGCGGGCGTTGTATTCCACCTACCTTAGCTACCTGCCGCCTGAGTGTTTTACTTACGAAGTGCCATTGCATGACGACCCACGTGGTGTGTTCGTGGAAATGCTCAAGACCAAAGACTCAGGGCAATTTTCCTACTTTACCGCTCATCCAGGTATCACCCGTGGTGGACATTATCACCACTCCAAGACCGAGAAGTTTCTGGTCATCAAAGGCAAGGCTTGTTTTCGGTTTCGCCAAATTATATCGGGCGAATTTTATGAATTGTTTACCGATGGTGAGCAACCGGAAATCGTCGAGACAGTACCCGGCTGGACCCATGACATCACCAATATTGGCGATGAAGAAATGATTGTGATGCTCTGGGCTAACGAGATTTTCGACCGTGAGCATCCGGATACCTTCACTCGTCCGGTTGGCACCGAAGCCTAAGTTACTTTGAACAAGGATTTACAATGAAAAAGCTGAAAGTTGTCACTGTGGTCGGCACTCGCCCAGAAATTATTCGTTTGTCGCGGGTCATGGCCAAGCTGGATGAGCATTGTGAGCATGTGTTGGTGCATACCGGGCAGAATTATGACTACGAACTGAATCAGATTTTTTTTGATGATCTGGGTATTCGTAAACCGGATCACTTTCTTAATGCCGCTGGTGCATCAGGTGCCGAGACTATCGGTAACGTAATCATTGCCGTGGATCGTGTGCTGGCTGAAGTACAACCCGAAGCGTTGCTGGTGTTGGGCGATACCAACAGCTGCATGGCGGTGATTCCCGCCAAGCGCCGCAAGATCCCGACTTTTCATATGGAGGCTGGCAACCGCTGCTTCGATATGCGCGTGCCAGAAGAAATCAACCGTCGGATCGTCGACCACACTGCTGATATTAATCTGACCTACAGCACTATCGCGCGCGATTACTTGCTGCGTGAGGGCCTACCACCAGATATGGTGATCAAGACTGGTAGCCCGATGTTCGAAGTGCTCAACTACTACCGTGACGGCATCGAAGCCTCGGACGTACTGGCACGCTTGGGGCTGGAGGCCGGCAAGTTCTTTGTGGTCAGTGCCCACCGTGAAGAAAACATCGACTCCGACCAGAACTTTCTCAAGTTGGTTGAGGTGCTCAATACCGTGGCTGAGCATTACGGCTATCCGGTAATAATTTCCACCCACCCGCGTACCCAGAAACGCGTGGACGCTATGGGTGTGCAGTTCCATGCAAACGTGCGTCTGCTCAAGCCGCTGGGTTTCAAGGACTACAACAAACTGCAACTCACCGCCAAGGCGGTGCTGTCGGACAGCGGCACCATCAATGAAGAGTCATCGATCCTCAACTTCCCGGCATTGAATATCCGGGAAGCGCATGAACGCCCGGAAGGCATGGAAGAAGCTGCGGTGATGATGGTCGGCTTGGAGGCCGAGCGTGTTATGCAGGCACTGCAGCTTCTGGAAAGCCAGGCACGTGGAGAAGAGCGCAGCTTGCGCCTGGTCGGTGACTACAGCATGCCTAACGTATCAGACAAGGTAGTACGTATCGTGCACAGTTATCGTGATTATGTGATGCGTAATGTCTGGAAGCAGAACAACTGAGTCTATTTATGTCCGAACAAAAGTTGAAGGTTCTGATCGTAAGTCAGTATTTCTGGCCAGAAAACATGCGAGTCAACGACCTTGCCGAAGGATTGGTTCAGCGTGGCCACGAAGTTACTGTTTTGACTGGCTGGCCCAATTATCCTGAAGGACGCGTATTTGAGGATTATCGCTGCTCGCCCGAGCAATATACTGAGTATCAGGGAGCAAAGATCGTACGTGTGCCGTTCATCCCACGTGGTAAGCGCAGCATCACTCTCATTCTGAATTACGTATCATTCTTCTTGAGTGGTTCTGTGTTGGGTAGTTGGAAGTTACGAGGGCAAGAGTTCGACGCTATTTTTGTCTATGCGGTATCGCCGATTATGTCAGCAATCCCCGCACTGATGATTGGTAAGTTAAAGAAGGTTCCTGTCTTTATCTGGGTGCTTGATCTGTGGCCAGAGACGTTAAAAGCGGTTGGGGTCTTGAGCAATGCACGCCTGCTCGCTCTGGTTGGTAAAGGCGTATCCTGGATATATAACAGGGCTGACTATTTGCTCCTGCAGTCGACGGCGTTTTCTGCGAGTGTGAAGCAGTACTGTACGCGAGCTATGCCCCCTGACCGCTTGGTGTATTTTCCGAGTTGGGCCGAGGATGGTTTTTCCACGTTGCCAGCGGAGGGATCACCGCTAATAGAGCGTGATCCTCAGTTGTTTACTATTTTGTTCGCCGGCAACTTGGGTGATGCTCAGGACTTTCCCGCCATTCTTGATGTGGCCGAGGCCTTGCGCGGCGAATTAGCCATACGTTGGGTGATTGTCGGTGATGGCAGGATGAGCGAGTGGCTTGAACAACAAGTTATCGACCGTGGCTTGGATAATGTATTGCTGCTGGGCCGCCACCCACTTGAGGCCATGCCTCCTCTCTTCACAACAGCAGACGCACTGTTGGTTTCATTGAAGACCAATGAAGTATTCGAGAAAACTATTCCTGGCAAGGTGCAGGCCTACCTTGCATCCGGTAAACCTATTCTGGGCATGATCGACGGTGAAGCTTCTCGTGTCATTGAAGAGGCCGGGGCGGGTCTAGCCTGCTCTTCAAGTGATCGCGCAGGCTTTGCCAGAATTGTCAGTCAGATGGCGAAAATGACGCTGCAGCAACGGCAAGCGATGGGGGCATCGGGTAAACGTTATTACGAGGAGCATTTTTCCAAGGAAAAGCTTTTTTCGATTTTAGTAAGCCTGTTTCGCCAGGCCACTTGTAGGAATGGTAAGTCATGCTGAAAAAGGTGCTGTTGACGGGATGTAGTGGCTTTGTAGGGCGCTCCTTGCTCAGTCGTCTCTGTAGGGATGGTAGAGATGTGGTTGCCTGTTCGCGAGCGGAGATATTGAAAGCCCCTAGCGAAGCTAGATATATGCAGGTGGCTGGCCTCGATTCAAGTACAGACTGGGCGCCTGCACTCGACGATGGAGAGGTGGTGATCCACAGCGCCGCTCGCGTTCATGTGATGCATGAGCAGACGTCCGACCCACTTGCCGAGTTCCGCAAGGTCAACGTTGAGGGGACGCTTAATCTGGCGCGCCAGGCGGCGGCGGCGGGTGTGCGCCGCTTCATCTTTATCAGCTCGATCAAGGTCAATGGTGAAGGCACCGCTGTAGGTGCGCCCTACATCGCCGATGCTCAGGCTGCTCCGGCAGACCCATATGGCATTTCCAAAATGGAGGCCGAGCAGGGCTTACGTGGGCTTGCAGCCTCAACCGGGATGGAGGTGGTGATTATCCGCCCGGTGTTGGTTTATGCGCCGGGCGTGAAAGCTAACTTCCTCAACATGATGCGCTGGCTGCATAAGGGCGTGCCCTTGCCGTTTGGGGCCATTCATAACCGTCGCAGTCTGGTTGCCCTGGACAACCTGGTTGATCTGATCGTGACCTGTATCGATCACCCCGCCGCGGCTAACCAGACCTTTCTGGTCAGCGATGGCGAGGATCTTTCGACTAGCGAGTTGTTGCGCAGAATGGGTACTGCGTTGGGGAAACCGGCGCGTTTGTTGCCAGTGCCTAGCTGGATGCTCGAAGCGGGTGCAACGATGCTTGGGAAGAAAGCGCTTTCTCAACGGTTGTGCGGTTCGCTGCAAGTCGACATCAGCAAGACACGTGAACTACTCAACTGGACACCGCCGGTCTGCGTTGATGAAGCGTTGCGCAAGACGGCCAAGCACTTTCTGGAACAGCAAAGTAAATGAGTATCTGGTGGTGGTTGCCGGTGGTTGCCGGCGTTGCGCTTTTTTTGACTGGCGCGTTGCGCCGCTTCGCCCTGGCTCGCAGCCTGATGGATATCCCTAACGCTCGTAGCTCGCATTCGGTGCCAACGCCACGTGGTGGTGGAGTGGCGATCGTTGTCAGCTTTCTGCTGGCCTTGTCGGTGATGGTCGGTATGGGCTTAATCGCTTGGCCTTTGGCTTGGGCGTTGCTAGGCGCTGGTGCGGGTATTGCCGTGTTGGGCTTTCTCGATGATCACGGTCATATCGCCGCGCGCTGGCGTTTGCTTGGGCATTTTGCTGCGGCTATCTGGGCATTGTTCTGGCTGGGTGGTTTGCCGCCGGTGGCGATGTTCGGCTTTACCGTTGATCTGGGCTGGTTTGGTCATGCGCTGGCGACGCTGTATCTGGTGTGGCTGCTCAACCTTTATAACTTCATGGATGGTATTGACGGCATCGCCAGTGTCGAGGCGATTTGTGTGTGTTTGGGTGGGGCCTTGATGTACGGCTTGTTGGGTATTGCAGGCTCTACCCAACCTGCGGAATTGGTTGTGCCTTTGCTTTTGGCTGCAGCGGTTGTGGGCTTTCTGTTCTGGAACTTCCCACCAGCGCGGATCTTTATGGGTGATGCTGGCAGTGGTTTTCTCGGTATTACCCTGGGCGTGTTGTCGCTGCAGGCCGCCTGGGTCGCGCCGCAGCTGTTGTGGAGTTGGTTGATCCTGCTTGGGGTGTTTATCGTCGATGCGACCTTCACCCTGCTACGCCGTCTGTTGCGCGGTGACAAGGTGTATGAGGCTCATCGCAGCCACGCGTATCAGTACGCTTCGCGCCAGGTTGGTCGGCATCTGCCGGTGACGCTGATTGTCGGTGGTATCAATATTCTGTGGTTGTTGCCCATCGCGCTTTGGGTCGGGCTTGGCGGGGTAGATGGTTTGCTGGGGTTGTTGATCGCTTATGTGCCGTTGCTGGTGTTGGCGGTGAAATACCATGCCGGCGAGCTGGAGCAACAGGCATGAGCGAGCGCACGCTGGTCATTATCGGCGCGGGCGGTCACGGCAAGGCGGTTGCTGAAGCGGCGCTGCTAAGTGGCGAATGGCAATGTATTGCTTTTGTCGATGACCGCTGGCCTGAGCTGAGCGAGAGCTTTGGCTGGCCGGTTGTAACTGATCTTGCGGGGTTGGCTGCGCTGGATATCCGTGTGGCGGGTGCCATTGCTGCGGTTGGTAATAACGCGGTGCGTGAGCAGTGTGTCAACGCCATTCATGCCGTCGGGCTGCCGCTGGTAACGGTGGTGCATCCCCGCGCCTGTGTGAGTGCCGCTGCCACCATTGGTGCGGGCACGGCAATCATGGCGCTGGCGATGGTGGGCGTCGATGCGGTAATTGGCGAGGCGGCTATCGTCAATGCCAGTGCGACGGTTGATCACGATGCCAGCCTGGGGGATTTTGCCCATCTTGGGGTCGGTGTTCAGTTGGCCGGTGGGGTGAAGATTGGCGCCCGGGCCTGGTTGCAAGCCGGGTGTAGCGCGGGGTATCAGGTTGTGGTCGGTGATGGCGTGGTGTGTGCGCCAGGGACGGTATTGCGGGCTGATGGGGTGGTTGGGGTTTAGGTTGTGTGTAGTGGCAGCGTCGGGCTTGAACTCGGGGGTGGTGTTTTGATTTTTGGGCGGACTGCGTCCGCCGTCGCGGCCAAGGCCCCTCCTACAGGGACTTGTGGTGTTTGTGGGTGAGCGGGCCCGCTATCAAAGCTTGAAGCGGCTCCTGCATGGTGTGGTGATCTTGGCTCCGTAGGCGGCTGTGTTTGTTAGCTTTTCACGGCTTCATTGCCATGAGTGATCCATTGGATTATAGTTCCGACTATGTTTATAACGATTACTGAACTACCAGAGTACATTCGACGTGCAGATTCTTTGTTTAGTGAGTCTGAACGTAAGGCTGTTGTTGATTACCTGGCTGAGCATCCAAAGTCTGGTGACTTGATGGAAGGTACTGGTGGTATTCGTAAACTACGTTGGAGCAGAGGTAACAAAGGCAAAAGTGGTGGTGTTCGTGTGATTTATTACTACCACGATGAACGTATCCCTTTGTACTTGCTGACCATGTTTGGAAAAAATGAGCGAGCCAATCTATCAAAGTCAGATCGGAATGCGCTTTCTAAATTAGTCAGCATCCTTGTTAGTGCAGCATTGGAGAATGATGATCATGGCTAGTGGATATGAAAGTATCGCCCAAGGGTTGCAAGAAGCCATTGACCTTAATAAAGGTGAGAAGGTCGCAGCCAAAACACACCGCCCTGCAGAAGTGGATGTTGCAGGCATTCGCCGAAACCTGGGGTTAACACAGATGGAGTTTGCCTCTAAGTTTTGTATCAGTGTTTCGACTCTAAGGCATTGGGAAAGAGGTGATCGAACTCCTCACGGTCCGGCGCTGGCGTTACTGCACGTCGTTGCCAAAGAGCCTCAGGCAGTGCTCAGAGCATTAGGCTGATCGGGTAACCGGGGAGCTGCCGGCTGAAGTCAGGCACGCTGCATCCCCGCGCCTGCGTGAGTCCTGCCGCCAGCATCGGTGCAGGCACGGCGATCATGGCGCTGGCGATGGTTGGGGTCGATGCGGTGATTGGTGAGGGCGCTATCGTCAATGCCAATGCGACGGTCGATCACGATGCCAGCCTTGGTGATTTTGCTCATCTTGGGGTGGGTGTTCAGTTGGCTGGTGGCGTGAAGATTGGCGCTCGGGCTTGGCTGCAGGCTGGGTGTAGTGCGGGGTATCAGGTTGTGGTCGGCGACGGCGTGGTGTGTGCGCCAGGGACGGTATTGCGGGCTGATGGTTAGGTTGTGTGGCCGGTGGTGGTGTGGGGCTTGATCGTGGTGTGATGTTTTGATTTTGGGCGGACGTTTGTCCGCCATCGCAGCTGAAGCGGCTCCTACGGGGGCGGTGGTGTGCTTTGCTTGTGTAGGTGGTGTGTATTCGCTGCCAGAATTTTCCATCAACGGTGATGTTTGTTACCCGGCGGGGGGCTTTGCTTCGCTGGTTTTCATGCTCCAAGGATTGAGGTGGTGTTGTGTTAAGACTTGCTGAAAAGCTGCGTAGTCGTTTGGTTCAGTTGCCGCGGCGTCAGAAGCGACTTATTCAGGTCAGTATGGATGTGGTGCTGGTGTGGGCGTCGTTGTGGTTGGCTTTTTATGTGAGGCTTGGTGATCCCTATTTTGTTGAGCCGTTGGCTGGGCATACCTGGTTATTTATTGCCGCACCGCTGATCGCGATCCCAATATTTGTGCGCTTTGGTATGTACCGGGCGGTGATGCGTTACTTAGGTAACGATGCGCTGCTGGCTATCGTCAAGGCGGTCACGGTGTCAGCGTTACTCATGGCTTTGGCGGTGTACTGGCATGCAGGGGCGCCCAAGCTTATTCCACGCTCGATGGTGTTCAACTACTGGTGGCTTAGCCTGCTGTTGATTGGCGGACTGCGGCTGGTCATGCGGCAGTATTTTATGGGCGACTGGTATTCGTCGGATCAGCCTAACGGGCTCAAGGGGCGTGATGCGGGGTTGCCCAAGGTGGCAATCTATGGCGCGGGCGCGGCCGGTAATCAGTTGGCTGCAGCGTTGCGTTTGGGCCGGGGGATGCGGCCGGTGGCTTTTATCGACGACGATTCTACTATTGCCAATCGGGTGATCGCCGGGCTGCGGGTCTATACCTCCAAGCACATCCAGCAGTTGATCGATGAGACTGGCGCTGATGAAATTCTGCTGGCGATTCCTTCGGCCACCCGGGTTCGCCGGCGTGAAATCCTGGGCTTGCTTGAGCAGTACCCGCTGCATGTGCGCAGTATTCCTGGGTTTATGGATCTGGCCAGCGGCCGGGTCAAGGTCGATGACGTGCAGGAAGTGGACATCGCCGACCTGCTCGGACGCGATTCGGTGCCGCCGCAGAAGGCCTTGTTCGAGCGCTGCATTCGCGGCCAGGTGGTGATGGTCACCGGCGCGGGTGGTTCTATTGGCTCGGAGTTGTGCCGGCAGATTGTCGCGACGGGGCCGACCACCTTGTTGTTGTTCGAGCACAGCGAATTCAATCTCTACAGCATTCATAGCGAGCTGGAGCAGCGCATTCGCCGTGAGTCGCTGCCAGTGCGTTTGGTGCCGATTCTGGGCTCGATCCGCAACGCCGGGCGCTTGTTCGATGTGATGCGTACCTGGGCGGTGAACACGGTGTATCACGCGGCGGCGTATAAGCATGTGCCGATGGTCGAGCACAATATCGCCGAGGGTGTGCTGAACAATGTGCTTGGCTCTACCTTCACCGCTCAGGCGGCGATCAAGGCCGGAGTGGAGCACTTTGTGCTGATCTCCACGGATAAAGCCGTACGCCCGACCAATGTGATGGGTAGCACCAAGCGTCTGGCCGAGATGGTGTTGCAAGCCTTGAGTGCAGAGCCTGCACCGATGTTGTTCAGAAGTGAAGATGGTGTGCACCAGGTCAACAAGACCCGCTTCACCATGGTGCGTTTTGGCAATGTACTGGGCTCATCGGGCTCGGTAATTCCGCGCTTCCATGACCAGATTCGTCGGGGTGGCCCGGTGACGGTGACTCATCCGAATATCACCCGCTATTTCATGACCATTCCCGAAGCCGCGCAGTTGGTGATCCAGGCCGGCGCCATGGGGCAGGGCGGTGATGTGTTTGTGCTGGACATGGGGCAGCCGGTGAAGATCGTCGAGCTGGCAGAGAAGATGATCCACCTCAGTGGCCTCAGCGTGCGCTCTGAAAAGAACCCGCACGGTGATATCGCCATCGAGTTCACCGGTTTGCGCCCTGGCGAGAAGCTGTATGAGGAGTTGTTGATCGGCGATAACGTCAGCCCCACCGATCACCCGATGATCATGCGCGCTAACGAAGAGTGCCTGTCTTGGGAGGCCTTCAAGAAGGTGCTGGGCGAGCTGCTCAATGCAGTTGAACGTGACGACTACGACCGCGTGCGCCAGTTGCTGCGCGAGACCGTGAGCGGCTACGCGCCGGAAGGCGAAATCGTCGATTGGATACATCTGCAACGGCGGATAGAGCCTTAGCGAGCCCTTTGCAGGATTAGCTATGGTCGCGCATGGTGGGCGCTAGCCGCTTTGTAGGAGGGGACTTGTCCGCGAACGGCGTTGGCCTGGCTTGTAGCTGTTGTGGAAGAATTCATCTACACCCGGTTGGCGTGTTGCCCGAGATTGTTGGGCAAACCGTAGGGCGGCTTCGGAGCGGAGCGACAACCCGCCAGCTGTAGGGCTGTGCAGGTGTTCTCGGTCAGATGAGATTCCGCTGTTAGCCAGTGTTTTGGCAGCGCAGCGGAGTCCACTTGCTTCTTGCGTCGATCAGTTGATCGCGTCGGTCAGGGCCTTGGCCGGGACGTACTTGACTACTTTTTTCGCGGCAATTTCGATTGCCAAGCCGGTCTGCGGGTTGCGGCCGGTGCGTGCTGGGCGGTCGCTGACTTTTAACTTGCCAATGCCAGGCAGGGTGATTTCGCCACCGTTTTCCAGGGCATCACCGACGATTTCGCTGAGCTGCTCAAGTGCTGCGCGCACGGTGGTTTTGGGTGCGTCGATGGCTTCGGCGATGTCGCTGATCAGTTGGTCTTTAGTCATGGCCATGTTGTTGCTCCTTGGAATTAGAGGGTGGCGCTGAATATGCCCGGCGCAGAGTACTGCGATTTTGCTTTGCTGGCATTGTCTCTGGGCAGGTTTCGAGTACTCGCGCCTATTCTGACTCGTCATATGTATGGAAATTCCATCAGGGCAGGGCGTTGCGAGCGGCTCTATAGGCAACCCCTGATGTAAACTTGGGGCTATGCCCGGTTATGTGTTGCATGCAGTAACCCCTTGTAGGTAAGTGCTCCATAAACCCCACCTTCAAATGAACCGATAACCCGCCGATGCTGTGCTCCGATTTCTTTCTGGAGCCCAGCACATGATGCGTCCCGACCCCAGGGTCAAAGCGGTTTACCTCTATCCCAAGCCGGTCGATTT
>JAUSOF010000019.1 GCA_030656145.1 Pseudomonas sp. | reverse complement strand
GTTGACGCCGCCTACCCGACCGCTCGCCTGATCCGGGCACTGGCGGCCTTCATCCCACAGAGTCGCGGTTGCCGCGTGCGCCTGCGCGAGGAAGTCCTGTCGGGAGTCGAAGAAGTGCTGCTTGAAGGCACTGCGGACCTGGCCATCAGCAGCCTGCCCATGGTCGGCTACCTGGGCTATGAACTCAGCGAAGTGGAGTTCGTGGCGGTCGCCCACCCCGACCATCCGCTGCACAAGATGCAACGCAGACTGACCTTCGAGGATTTGCAAAACCAGTTGCAGGTGGTCATTCGCGACTCGGGGCGCAGCAAACCACGCGACGTCGGCTGGCTGGGGGCGGAGCAACGCTGGACAGTGAGTAGCCTGTCGACGGCGGCCTGCTTTGTCAGCAGCGGACTCGGCTTTGCCTGGTTACCGCGCCATCAGATCGACAGGGAACTGAGCGAAGGCACCCTCAAAACCCTGGCGTTGGAACAGGGCGGCTCCAACCATCCACGCTTCACCCTCTACAGCCACAAGGACAAGAGCCTGGGGCCGGCCAGCCAGATTCTCGTGGACCTGATCAAGAATTTCGACGCAGCACCACTCAGCGCGCCCTTCGCCGCGCCTCAATCCGCCAACTGACAGGAACCAACCCATGTCCTACTTCGATAACGACGGTTGCCAACTGCATTATGAGGAGTACGGCCAGGGCGCGCCGGTACTGCTGGTGCATGGCCTGGGTTCGAGCACCCGCGACTGGGAATATCAGATCCCCGAACTGGCGGCGCGCTATCGCGTAATTGCCCTCGACGTGCGCGGCCACGGCCGCTCGGACAAGCCGCGCGAACGTTACAGCATCGCCGGTTTTGCCGAAGACGTGAGCGCGCTGATCGAGCACCTGGGGCTGGACAGGGTGCACCTGGTGGGTATTTCCATGGGCGGGATGATCGGTTTCCAGCTGGGCGTCGAGCGCCCCGACCTGCTAAAAAGCCTGACCATCGTCAACAGTGGCCCGGAAGTGAAGGCAAAAAGCCCACGCGACTTCCTGGAAATTGCCAAGCGCTGGAGCCTGTCACGCCTGCTCAGCCTCGACACCATCTCCAAGGCGCTGGGCAAACTGCTGTTTCCCAAGCCCGAGCAAGCCGAGCTGCGGCGCAAGATCGAAGAGCGCTGGCCGCAGAATGACAAGCGCGCCTACCTCGCCAGCCTCGACGCCATCATCGGCTGGGGGGTGCGGGAACGCCTGACGCGCATCACCTGTCCTACCCTGGTGATCGCCGCCGATCGCGACTACACCCCGATCGCGCAGAAAGAGGCCTACGTCAAGGAAATGCCCAATGCACGGCTGCTGGTGATCGAAGACTCGCGCCACGCCACACCACTGGATCAACCGCAACGCTTCAACAGCAGCCTGCTGGCCTTCCTCGAAGAAGTCGAACAGACTGCTCCCACTGCCCTCAACAAGGATCAACACGCATGCTGAAAAAACTCGCCCTCGCCGCCTGCACCGTACTGTTTGCCAGCAGCCTGCTGGCTGCGGAAAACCCGAAAGTGCTGCTGACCACCAGCCTCGGTGAAATCGAAATCGAGCTAAATGCAGAAAAAGCGCCCGTCAGCGTGGAAAACTTCCTCGCCTACGTGGACAGCGGTTACTACGCAGGCACCCAATTTCACCGGGTAATCCCGGGGTTCATGGTGCAAGGCGGCGGCTTCGATGCCGGCATGCAGCAGAAGCAGACGCAAGCCACGATCAAGAACGAAGCCGACAACGGCCTGCACAACGTGCGCGGCACCCTGGCCATGGCACGCACCCAGGTGCGGGACTCCGCTACCAGCCAGTTCTTTATCAACCACAAGGACAACGCCTTCCTCGACCACAGCTCGCGCGACTTCGGCTATGCGGTGTTCGGCAAGGTGACCCGCGGCATGGATGTGGTCGACAAGATCGCCCAGGTGCCAACCAGCAATCGCGGTGGCCACCAGAACGTACCGCGCGAGCCAGTGCTGATCACCGAAGCCAAGCGCCTCTGATCCACCCCGCAGGGTGCGGCGTGCCCCAATGCCCACCCTGCGTGTTCAGCCCTCATCCGCGCAACACCCACTCCGGCAAACTGGCTAGAATCAGGCTCTTCTCCCCGACCAAGGCAGGACGCCTGACATGTTGTTTCGCCACTTCGAAAAGCTGATCGACGTATTCAAAGCCAGCCCCGACGTCGAGCCGCCGGCCGGCATGCTGGCCTTCTATGCCCACTACCTGCGCCAGGTCTGGCCGCTGATGAGCGCCGTGCTGGTGGTCGGTTTTGTCGCCGCCCTGATCGAAGTGGCGCTGTTCAGCTTCCTCGGCCAGCTGATCGACATGACCCAGACCACCCCCAGTGGCGAGTTCTTCGAACAGCACCAGCACACCCTGCTGTGGATGCTGCTGGTAGCACTGGTCATCCGCCCGCTGGTGTTCGGCCTGCACAACCTGCTGACGCACCAGGCCATCAACCCCGGCCTGACCAACCTGATCCGCTGGCAGAACCATCGCTACGTGCTCAAGCAGAGCCTGGGCTTCTTCCAGAACGACTTCGCCGGGCGCATCGCCCAGCGCATCATGCAGACCGGCCCCTCACTGCGCGACTCGGCGATGCAGGTGGTCGATGCGCTCTGGCACGTGGTCGTGTACGCCGCCAGCGCGCTGTACCTGTTCGCCGCCGCCGACCTGCGCCTGGTTGCCCCGCTGCTGCTGTGGATCATTGGATACTGCGCGGCGCTCTGGTACTTCGTGCCGCGCATCAAGGCACGCTCTGCAGCAGCCTCGGCGGCGCGTTCGAAGGTCATGGGCCGGGTGGTCGACGGCTACAGCAACATCACCACCCTCAAGTTGTTCGCCCACACCCAGGTCGAGGAGCACTACACCCGCCAAGCCATCCAGGAACTGCTCGGCAAGGTGCGCCTGCAATCGCGCATCATCACCACCCTGGACTTCCTGGTGACCTGCCTCAACGGCATGCTGATCGTTTGCACCGGCGCCCTGGCTCTGTGGCTGTGGAGCCAGGAGCTGATCAGCACCGGTGCCATTGCCCTGGCGCTGGGCCTGGTGATCCGTATCAACGGCATGGCCGAATGGATCATGTGGGTGGTCAACGGCATCTTCGAGAACGTCGGCACCGTGCAGGACGGCATGCAAACCATCGTCCAGCCGCGTCAGGTGCTCGACCAGGAACAGGCCAAGCCGCTGCAGGTCAACCGTGGGGCGGTGCAGTTCGACAATATCCACTTTCATTACGGCAACAGCCACGCAGTGATCGGCGGCCTGAGCCTGACGGTTGCCCCCGGCGAGAAGATCGGCCTGGTCGGCCCTTCCGGCGCGGGTAAATCGACCCTGGCGAACCTGCTGTTGCGCCTTTACGACCTGGAGAGCGGGCGCATCCTGATCGACGGCCAGAACATCGCCGAAGTGACTCAGGAAAGCCTGCGTGCACAGATCGGCATGGTCACCCAGGACACCTCGCTGCTGCACCGCTCGATCCGCGACAACCTGCTCTACGGCAAACCCTCTGCCAGCGAGGCTGAATTACTTGAGGCGGTGCGCAAGGCCCGCGCCGACAGCTTTATCCCGCAACTCGACGACGGCCAGGGCGGCCATGGTTTCGACGCCCAGGTCGGCGAGCGCGGGGTCAAGCTCTCCGGCGGTCAGCGCCAGCGCATCGCCATCGCCCGCGTCCTGCTCAAGGACGCGCCGATCCTGGTGCTGGACGAAGCCACCTCGGCGCTGGACTCGGAAATCGAAGCCGCCATCCAGGAGAGCCTGGACAGCCTGATGCAGGGCAAAACCGTGATCGCCATCGCCCACCGCCTGTCGACCATCGCGCGCATGGACCGCCTGGTGGTGATCGACCAGGGCCGCATCGTCGAAACCGGCAGCCACAGTGAGCTTATCGAACGCGGCGGCCTCTACGCGCGGCTCTGGCAACACCAGACCGGCGGCTTTGTCGGGGTGGAGTGATTGCCCGGTCGCCAAGACGCCCCGTAGGAGCGGCCCATGGCCGCGAAGCGATATTGAATACACCAACCGTCACCGATCCGGATCAAAGCCAGATGGCATTCCAGAACGGATAATCCCCGATCCGCTTGACCAACCCCGCTCGCAGCGGATTGGCCACGATATAACGGGCGACGGCTTGCAGGTCTTCCTCTTTGCGCAGGGCATGATCATGAAAGGCTTTCGACCAGAGCGGTCCCGTTCGATTCAGGGTGCGATTGGTGTGGCGGGAACTGGCGGACTTGAGCCGGCCAATCACATCGCCGAGGTTGTCGGCCTCGCCAAGCTGAAGCAGCCAGTGCACATGATCGGGCATCAACACCCAGGCTAGCATGTGGCTCTCTCTGAGCAAGGCGGCGTCGTCGAAACAGCGCACAGCCGAGCAGGCCGCAGGAAAGTGGCTGAACAGCGGTTCGCGGTTTTGAGTTGTTGTGGTGATCAGATAAGCCGTATTGCAGATAGATGCACGGCCATTACGTAATGCAGCGTGCCCCGGTGTTTGGTAGCTGTAGCGCTCGTCCATAAGCGTTCTCCTTGAGAAATTCGCGGGCATGGCCCGCTCCTACAAAAACAGCGTGGACCTCCAGACCGTAGGAGCGGGCCATGCCCGCGAGGCGATTTCAGACTCGTGAGTGTGCCCTCTGATAGTAGAAGCAGGGAAAACGCCCCCCGTACCCACGATAAAACTCAAGCCTGCCGATACGGCAACTGCCGGCGCGCGTCCTCAGCGTAGCCCTGCACGCCCTGACGCTCGTCCTGCAGAAAGTCGGCCACCGCCGCGCGCAAGCCGGGATGACAGAGATAGTGCCAGGAGTGGGTGATCACCGGTTCAAAGCCGCGGATCAGCTTGTGCTCGCCCTGGGCGCCGGCATCGAAGCGCTGCAGGCCTTGGGCAATCGCATAGTCCATGCCCTGATAGAAACAGGTCTCGAAGTGCAGCCGATCGAACTCCGCCAGGCAACCCCAATAGCGGCCATACAGGCTGTCGCCACCGATCAGGCTGAAGGCCATGGCCACCGGCCTGGCACCTTGACGAGCCAATACCACGCGAATCATCTGCGGCATGCGCTCGGCCAGCAGGCTGAAGAAGGCGCGCGTCAGGTAGGGCGACTGGCCGCGTACGCGGTAGGTATTGGCGTAGCACAGGTAGACGAAATCCCACTCCAGCTCGCTGAGCTGATGGCCCTCACGCCAGTCAAACTCGATGCCCTGCCCCGCCACCTGTTCGCGCTCCTTGCGCATCTGCTTGCGCTTGCGCGAACTCAAGCGCTCGAGAAAATCCTGGAAATCGCGATAGCCGCGGTTGTGCCAGTGGTATTGGCAGCCGAGGCGTTGCAACCAACCCTCGCGGCCCTGCAGCAGCGCATCATCGGCCGGGCTGGTGAAATTGATATGCAGGCTCGACAGCCCTTGCTGCGCAAGGCTCGCACTTAACTCATCGAGCAACTGCCCGACCGCAAGGGGATCGCCAAGCAAACGCTGGCCACCCACCGGCGAGAAGGGAATGGCGCCCAGCAGCTTGGGGTAATAGTCGATGCCCGCCCGGTGACAGGCATCCGCCCAGCCGTGGTCGAACACATACTCGCCATAGGAGTGGCTTTTTATATAGGCCGGCATAGCCGCCAGCAGTTGCCCCTGGCCGTCATGCAACAGCCGATGCGCAGCCTGCCAGCCGCTTCGCCCGCCAACGCTACCGCTGTCTTCCAGGGCCGAGAGAAAGGCATGGCACAGAAAAGGCTGCTGATCGATGCACAAGGCATCCCAGCTCGGGGCATCCAGTTCGGTCAACGCAGACAAGGTCACTATAGGCATGGCCGCAGTCTGGCCTGTTGTTCAGACGAAAAAAAGCCCCGCGCGAGGCGGGGCTTGAAGGGAGCAACGTTGAATGCGTGGTGCGTTTGCTTAGAACGCGTATTGCAGGCGCATGCTGAAGGCGTCGCCATCATCGCCATTGATGGCATTGGCGATATTGTCGCTGTCTGCCATCAGGTAGTTGGCGGAGACTTTCACCGCTTCGTTGGCATACCAGTTCACACCGACGGTGTGGATCTTGGCCTTGGTATCGACGAAGTTGCTTTCTTCAGCCTTGATATTGTCGTAGCGATAGACCAGTTCCCAGGCACCCAACTGCTTGTCGGCAGGCTTGATGCTGTCGAACTTGCCGCCGTCCAGCTTGTAGCCGCGGGCTTCGCCCGTCAGGGTGTAGGCCAGTTGCACGTTGTAGCCAGAGGCTTCGCGGTCATTGCGCAGCGAGCCAGATTTGGCGTCGATATCGCGTTTCACGTACTCGCTCTGGATGGAGAACGGACCGGCCGCGAAGGCCGCTTCCAGACCCCAGGCAGCGTCACCGTCGAACTGGCCAGCGACTGCAGGCGCGAAGATCGGACGGTTGCCATTCTTGGTGTCTTCGGTGGTACCACGTACGTTCATACGCGAACGCACACGGCCATCGAAATCTTCGGTAGTACGCTTGGCGTAGTTGACGCCGAAGTGCAGCACGTTGCCGGCTTCGGCCATCGGCGCAATCACACCGCGCAGGTTGTAGGTGTTGTTATTGTCGCCGTTGTCGTCTTCGTTGCCCTTGGCGCGATTGATACCGGCCGAGCCGTAGAACATATCACCCAGTACGCTATTGACCTGGATACCCATGCCATCTTGCTTGTCGTTGACCCACTCGGTCAGGTCATAGATGGCAGAACGTTCGATGGTGCTGATCCACTTGGAGCTGGTGGCTTTTTCCAGACCGAAATCCGGATCGAAACGACCGATCTTCACATTGACCGGCTTGAAACCGGTGTAGGTGACAGACGCTTCATCCCACGCGCTCGAACCGCTCTCGCCGAAGTCGACGTTGAACGCGTATTTCCAATCCTTGTAGGCGGTACCGGAGAGCTCCAGGATGGCACGACGGAAGTAAGCCTCGTTGGCGGTCTTGCCGTTCTTGGTGTAGATGCCATCGAACTGGTCGTAATCAGCCTGCAAACGACCGCCCAGCTTGAAGCTGAATTCTTTATCAGTAGTGGCAACTTCCAGGCCACCCTTGGTTTTGACCACGATATCAGCGCCGTCAGTGGTAACGGTGCCGGCGAAAGCCTGGGCGGAAACGGCCAGAGCCAGGGCGCTGGCTGCGAAACCAGCCATTGCTCCACGGAAGCTGTGCTTACGGATCATCGAAGATTCCTCAAATACGTTTAGTGTTGAAAACACCCGAGCGATCGCGCTCGTTTGTGCTGGAGGGAATCTTGGCGGCGGGATATTTCAGCGCGATTGCTGATATATAAAGATTTGATGACAGCGGAACTTTTTACTTCGTTTGCTTATAAGCAATGAAAACAGCTCTAGCCCGCGTATTTCCAAGGCCCGTACCCTTGCGGCGGCGGGCCACCTTCAGCTCAAGGCTGCTGACGAAATACCCGGCCCAACCAGTAATCCAGACTTAACCAGCGACCGGCACCACTGAAAAACAGCACCACCAGCATCACCAAATAGGTGGCAGCAAACTCGATGCCGTTGTTCAGCACCACCAGCTTGCCGCTGCTGGTCAGCCACTCATAGTTGCCATGCTCTTTGAGCAGCTCACGGGCACGCTCAAGCTTGCCTACCGACTCCACTACCCGTTCGTTGGCAAACGGCGCACCGGCATCGGCAATCGCCTGCCAGCCATAGGGCAGGTGCACGGCGAAGATCGCCACCAGCATGGTGACGATCAGCGGAATGCTCACCCAGCGCACCGCCAGGCCAAACAGCAGCAGCAACGCCCCGCCCGCCTCGGTCAGCGCTGCGGCCCAGGCCAGCAGTTCTGGGAATGGCAAGCCTAGCCCCCAGTCCGGGTTACCGAACCAGGCAGCGGTGGCGTCGATATCCGCCAGCTTGTGCATGCCAGCCATCCAGAACACCGGCACCAGATACAGGCGCAGCAATAACGGGCCGATAAAATCCAGGCGGCGGGTAGCGTCCAGGGCATCCTGGAGACGATTGAAAAAGCTCAGCATGGTTAAATCTCCACAAGCCGGCGCTCAGCGCCGAGGATCAGATACAGCGAGGGGTTATGGGCACCAGATACCCTGGCGCTGCCAGTCATCCAGCAGGCTCTGGGCGTTATTGAAGTACTGCGTGTCGACCGTCAGGCCATGCTGTTGCGCCAGCTCAAGCAAAACCGCCTCGACAGTGGCACCACCCTGCAGACACGCCGCCAACTGATAGGCGAACGGACTGAGCTGCATAAAGCGCACCTTATCCTGCCCATCGCGCCAGACCAGCAAGCAGGTCGGCTCGGCAGGAGGCGTGGTGGGTTGGAAGTCCACGCCAATACGCTGCACCGGCCACTGATAAGCCAACGGCCAGGACAGTGGCGACCAGCCCTGCTCCGCAAGCTCGGCCTCACTGACATCCAGCGCCAGCTCGACCCACTCGTAATGTGCCAATTCGAGGATAAACGGCGGGTCACCCGGCTCGGCCACATAGCCCTGCTGCAACCAGGCGAGAAACTCCTGACTGATCTGCAAGAAATACGGCGTGTGCGCCTGATGTTCGGCGATAAAGCTGCGCACCAGGCGCTGCCAGCGGCTTGCCTCAATCAGCCGCTGCAGCACCGGGAAGGCGCCACTGATAAAGCCTTCGATATTGTTGAAAAACAGCTCTTCATACACCGCCATTCGCTCGGCCGTAATGCCATCGAGCAAGGGTTGCTCGGCCGGCTGGCGAATACGCGCAGCAAACTGTTGCTGCAGTTCAACGCCACTCATGTGCCGTACCCTCTAAACGGAGCGGCAGCCGCTTGCAGCTGGCGAATCTGTGCCACCTCGGCATACAGCTCGGCAATCGGCGGGAAGTTGAAGTCGCGCTCCAGCAAGGTCGGGCGCACCCCATGCACGGCGTAGGCCTGAGCAAGCAGCGCCCAGACCGGGTCGATGATTGGCGCGCCGTGGGTGTCGATCTTCAGATCGCTTGCCTGGTCGTAATGCCCGGCCACATGCAAATAAGCAATCCGTGCACTGGGCATTGCGGCGATATAAGCCGCTGCATCGAAGTTGAAATTGATGCTGTTGACGAAGACGTTATTCACATCCAGCAACAGCTGGCAGTCGGCCTGCTCCAGCACCGCACAAACAAACGCGGCTTCATCGAGTTCGCCCGGCAACTGCGCATAGGCCGAGACGTTCTCGATGATCAATGGGCGCTCCAGCACGTCCTGCACGATGCGCACGCGCTCGGCGATACGCAGCACCGACTCCTCGGAAAAGGGCAGCGGCATCAGGTCATATAACTGGCCATGGTCGGCGCAAGCCGACAGATGCTCGCTGTAACCGCCGATCCCGTGCTGCTCTAGAAAGACCTTGATAGCCTTGAGCAGCTCGATATCCAGCGCAGCAAAACCACCAAGGTTGAGGGACAGGCCATGGCAGAGAAACGGCAGGCGCTCACTCAGGGCACGCAATTGCTTACCCAAACGCCCACCGACACCGATCCAGTTCTCCGGTGCCACTTCGAGAAAGTCCAGCTCATCGCTGCTGCATTGCTGCAGCGCACCGAGCAGACCGCGACGAAGGCCCAGCCCGGCACCACTGACAAAATTCACCTGCATGCCCTGCCCCTTGCACCCAATAACTTGGTTTAGCTATCGGCTTTAGTTACTCGGCTTTCTTCTCAGCACCGCACTTGCCTTCCCCGCATTTACCTTCACCTTCGCTCTTGGCTTCGCCACCGCACTTGCCTTCACCACATTTGCCTTCGCCTTCGGCTTTCTTCATGTCACCACCACATTTGCCCTCGCCACAGCTGCCTTCAGCAGACTTCTCGGCAGCAGCCAGGCTGTAGCCGCTACTCAGTTCCTGTGCCGCAAAGGGGTTGCTGGCGGCCTGTACGCTGAAAGCGGCGCTGCTCAGCAAGACAGCTCCCAGGGTGGCGACAACGCTATTCAGATGCTTCATGGCAAATCTCCAATACTGTTAATAATGGGGCCAGATTGGCACCCTCGAACCAATAGAGTGACTCCAGGCGCAGGCGTTACAGAGCCACAGGAGAAATATACGAAAATAACGGCGGCGCCCAAGGTATCTACTGCCGCTGGCGGCAAGGCGAACGCCAGGAATCAGCACACCCGCGCCCACTCACAGAACGCCGAGAGCCGCATAAGGCTGGGGCACGGGATACCCTCGCGGGCTGACGCTACGGTGGCTACTCACGCTTGGTCGCGACCACGAATCAAACGCAAACAGACCCTACTGTTGCTGGCGGCGCAGTTCGGCCAGCTTGGCGGCCAAGGCATCCAACTCAGCGCTCTGCCCTTGCGGCAGTTGGCGCAACGCCGCCTGGCTCAGGCGCATCTGGCGGATAAAACGCCGACAGCGAAAACACATGAGCACGTGCATGCGCACGGCCACACGCTGGCGCACGCTCAAATGGCAATCAAGCAGATCGCTGGAAAGGGCTACCAGCTCCTTGCAACTCAACATTGGCCAGTCTCCTCGAAATGCTCAAGGGTGGCGTAAACCTTGAGTCGGGCGCGATGCAATAACACCCGGACATTAGAGGCGGAGACCTGCAAAAGGTTACAGACCTCATCCAACTCCAGGCCTGCGAGTTCACGCAGATGCAACACACTGCCTTGCAGCTCGGGCAGACTGCCCAGGGTTTTCTCCAGGCACTCGCGCAGCTCATCCTCGGTCAGCAGGGCTTCCGGGGTATCGTGGTGCCAGGCATGAGGGCCGAGCAGCCAGTGACCGTTTTCGGCGAAGCGCTCGTCGCCGATGCTGCCGTGGGGGGCCGGCAGGTCATCGAGCAGCACCTCGCGGCGGTTGTGTTTGAGGCGGGTCTTGGCGCTGTTGGCGGTGATGGTCAACAACCAGGTCTTGAGGCTGGAGCGGCCCTGAAACCCCTCCAGATTGCGCACCACCGCCAGCCAGGCATCCTGCACTGCTTCGTCGGCATTGCGGCTGCCGACAATGGCGAAGGCCACCGCGCGCATCGCCCCCTGATAAGTGGCGACCAACTCGCGAAAGGCCTTCTCCTCGCCAGCCAGCAGGCGGGCGAGCAGCGCGCTGTCGGACGGGTAGTCCATTACCGCTTACGCAGAATCACGCTACCGATCGAGTAACCGGCACCGAAGGAGCTGAGCACGCCCAGTGCGCCACTCGGCAGGTCGTCCTGGTTTTTATGCAGGGCGATCACCGAGCCGGCCGAACTGGTGTTGGCGTAGGTATCGAGAATCACCGGCGCTTCACCCGGCTCGGCATCGCGGCCCAGCAGTTTGCGCGCAATCAACAGGTTCATATTCAGGTTGGCCTGGTGCAGCCAGAAGCGCTTGACGTCGCTGACGTTCAACTGGTTTTCCGCCAGATGGCTGGCGATCAGCTCGGCAACCATCGGGCAGACTTCCTTGAACACCTTGCGGCCTTCCTGGACGAACAGCTTGTCCGACGCAGCGATGCCCTCTTCCGCCGCGCGGTTGAGGAAGCCGAAGTTGTTGCGAATATTGTTGCTGAACTGGGTGATCAGCTTGCTGCTGACAATCTCGAACTGCTGCGCGGAGGTGGCCAGATCGGCCCGCTCGACGATCACCGCAGTGCAGGCATCACCGAAGATGAAGTGGCTGTCGCGGTCGCGGAAGTTCAGGTGCCCGGTGCAGATTTCCGGGTTGACCATCAGGATCGCCCGCGCCTGGCCGAGTTGTACGGCGTTGGTCGCAGCCTGCAGGCCAAAGGTAGCCGAGGAACAGGCCACGTTCATGTCGTAACCAAAGCCCTTGATACCCAGCGCCGCCTGCACTTCGATGGCGACTGCCGGGTAGGCACGCTGCAGATTGGAGCAGGCAACTATGACCCCATCGATATCTGCTGCGGTCTTGCCCGCACGGGCCAGCGCCTCTTGAGCGGCGCCGACGGCCATCTCGCAGAGGATGCCCCATTGATCGTTGGAGCGCTCGGGGATGCGCGGCACCATGCGTTGCGGATCGAGGATGCCGTCCTTGTCGATCACGAAGCGGCTCTTGATGCCCGACGCCCGCTCGATAAAAGCGCTGCTCGACTCGGTCAGCGCCTCGACTTCGCCACTGGCGATAGCCGACGCGTTGGCCGCATTGAACTGCTGCACATAAGCATTGAAGGACTCCACCAGCTCATCGTTGGAAATACTGTTGGCTGGGGTATACAGGCCGGTACCACTGATCACGGCATTGTGCACGGTCAATCCTCTTGTTCTCTCGCCGCGCGGTGCGGCCAATTATCCAGGCTGCCTCTGGCGGGCGGCCATCGGCATCACATCTGGGAGCCAGCGGGGCGATAGCTGCCTGGCAAAAGCACACCCCGTATCAAGCCGCAGAGTGTGCCACAGCCAAGACGGTTTCGCCCGTACCTCAAACAAGCGTTGGACTGGCGGCAGGCGCACTCATAGAGGTTGGCGCGCAGCGCGCAGGTTGAGCGCAGCGCAGCCCAACAGCTACCTGCATACTCGCCGGGCTTCGCGGCTATGCTTCTCAGGCAACGCGACTCGGCTTATTGTCCTCGCACAGCTAACGGGCACGCAGGCAAAAGATAAGCGTCACGCGGCCAATACCCCGACAACCATCGAATACCGCCGCGAGGTTTCCGCAACCTCACAGCCCGCGGCGCTCGAACAACCATCAGCAACGGATACCCCGACATGGCCCTGCACACCTGGCTGCTCTACCTGACCGCCGTTATCGGCCTGGCGCTGACGCCCGGACCCAACGGCCTGCTCGCCCTGACCCACGGTGCGCTTTACGGGCATCGCCGCACACAATGGACAATAGCGGGAGGCGTCTGCGGATTTGTCGTGTTGATGGCCCTGTCGATGTTCGGCATCGGCGCCCTGCTGAAAGCCTCGACCGATGCCCTGATCCTGCTCAAATGGCTCGGTGGCGCCTACCTGATCTGGCTCGGCATCCAGCTCTGGCGAGCCCCGGCGCTGCACCTGGCGGCAATCGCCCCGGCCGCCGCAAAACCCGGCTCGGTATTATTGCGCCAAGGCCTGCTCTCGGCTCTTTCCAACCCCAAGGTAATCCTGTTCTTCGGCGCCTTCCTGCCGCAGTTCCTAGACCCGCAGCGCAGCCTCTGGCTGCAATTCGCCGTGATGGCGCTGACCTTTGCCCTGGTCGAGGGCGTCGTTGAATACCTGCTGGCCCGCGCCGCCCACCGCATTCGCCCCTGGCTGGAGCGCAGCGGCAAAGGCTTCAACCGCTGCTGCGGCGGACTCTTTGCGTTGATGGGTGCATCCTTACCCATGATCCGCTAGAAGACCTGTAGGGTGCGCCATGCGCACCACTGACAACCGGGTACCCGGTGCGCGCGGCGCACCCTACGAACCGGTGGCGGCATCTTTACCCGTAATCAGCTAGAAGACCTATTGGGGTGCGCCATGCGCACCACTGACAACCGGGCGCCCGGTGCGCGCGGCGCACCCTACGAGCCGGTGGCGGCATCCTTACCCATGATCCGTTAGAAGACCTGTAGGGTGCGCCGTGCGCACCACTGACAAAAACGGGTACCCGGTGCGCGCGGCGCACCCTACGAGCCGGTGGCGGCATCTTTACCCATGATCTGCTAGAAGACGTGCGCACCACTGACAACTGGGTACCCGGTGCGCGCGGCGCACCCTACGGGCCGGTGGCGGCATCCTTGCCCGTAATCCGCTAGAAGACCCGTAGGGTGCGCCGTGCGCACCACTGACAAAAACGGATGCCCGGTGCGCGCGGCGCACCCTACGAGCCGGTGGTGGCATCCTTGCCCATAATCCGCTAAAAGGCCTGTAGGGTGCGCCGTGCGCACCACTGACAACCGGTTACCTGGTGCGCACGGCGCACCCTACGAGCTGGTGTTGGCCAAACAATAACTTTGCAGACCGTTTCACCCCGTCACCGCCAGGCAGGCCACAGGTCGCCCGGCACAAACAAAGTGATCCACCCTGGTGCCTAAATGCGCTGTTTGTCACTTGCCTTGATCCTATGCAGCTTCAGCGCCAGCGCCGAAGAGCGGCCGCTGCGCTTTTCTGTCAGCGAAAGCTGGGCCATGCCCATGATCCACATCGAGAACGGCCGGGCCACCGCCGGCATCCTCTTTGACCTGCAACAACGGTTAGCCGAGAAAGTCGGGCGCCGCGCCGAGATGCTGGTGCGCCCGCGTCTGCGGATTCAACAGATGCTGGTGCGTGGTGAAATCGACGTGCGCTGCTATGTCAATCCGGCCTGGCTGAGCGAGTCGCACCATCAATACATCTGGAGCGTGCCGTTCATGGTCCAGCGCGACCTGCTGGTCGGCCGCAGCCAGCAACAGGTGCAATTGAACCAGATGCCAGGCGAGACCATCGGCACCGTACTGGGTTTCACCTACCCCAGCCTCGACACCTTGTTTACCAGCGGCCAACTGATACGCGACGACGCCCGCACCCAGGAGCTGGCCTTGGCCAAGCTTCAAGCCAAACGCTATGACTACGCCATCAGCAACGAACTGATGCTGCAGTGGTACAACCGCCAGTTGCCTGGCGAAGAAAAACTGCAACCGCTGCTGGAAGTTGCCAACGACATAGTCGCCTGTATCGTGCGCGACGAACCCGACGTGCCGACCATGCGATTGCTACGCGCGCTGGTGCAGATGAAACAGGCAGGCGAGTTCGACGCTATCCTCGCGCGCTACCGCTGAACCGCGCCAGCACCGAGCGGCTCACGCCTCGCGGATCAAACCGGCAATATCGGCAACCCTGGCGCTGACTGCGCCCTCGATCCGCTCGATTTCCTGCTTGTGACGCTGTTCCTGCTCAGCCTGCTGCGCGCACAGCTTCAATGCCGTGAGCACCAGCAAGCGATCGCCGATCAGGGTCGGCGACTGGGCCTTGGTCTCTGCCAGCAGACGCTTGAGCAGCAGCGCCGAGGCGGCCAGGTCTGCCTCTTTATCGGCAGGCACCTTGATGCTGTAGTCATTGCCGAGGACCGAAATGATCTTGATCGTCAAACCGTCACCAGTCATACGTTAGCCGGGCTCGCCTTGACAGTGCCGGTGGCCAGCTCGACCAGAGCCTGGATGCGCGTAGCAGTGGCGCTGTGCAGCTCTTCCTGCTCAATCGCGTTCAACTGCAGGGTCTCGTTTTCATCCTTGATTTGCGCCAGTTCGCCGCTCAATTGCGTGTTTACGCTCTGCAGTGCCTTGTTCGCCTGCACAAGGTCGCTGACCAATTGTTCCAACTGACTTAGGCTATTTTCCAACATATTGATTCCTTGAGCTTTTTGGCGGGTCGCCACAATAAAGAAAAGCCCCGGGAGAAGCCAGAAGTCGCCGACCGGTGTGTGCGACCAGAGGTCACGACCTATCGGCAGAGCCTCATATAGAAGCCCGCGCCCTGGCATCGGCACCCCGCGGGACCAACACAATTCAGTCGCTCCGACAGCCCCTTGCCGTCATGAGTTCCCACTAATGGGCAGACGGCTGGCCATGTCCCGGGCAGCGACCGCTTGCGTTCGTCGCCGCGCCAGACCATACCCGCCGGGCCGCACTACGCTATGGGTGATCGATTCAGCCACTGAGGTGCGTCATGGGAACCCCGGTCGAAATAGTCAACCGTTCGCCAGCCCAAGCAGCCGACCTGCCTGCCCTCATCCGCCACTACGCCGAACCCCTGCCGGACCTGCACAGCAGCGCCTTCGCCGACCTGTTCGACCGCTACGGCGATGCCCGCGTGGTGCTTATAGGTGAAGCCAGCCATGGCACCTCGGACTTCTACCGCACCCGCGCCGCGATAACCCAATGCCTGATCGAGCGCCACGGCTTCAACATAGTCGCCGCCGAAGCGGACTGGCCGGATGCCGCGCAGCTCGACCGCTTCGCCCGCCAGCGCGACGCCTCGGCCTGGACCCAAAGCGCCTTTACCCGCTTCCCCACCTGGATGTGGCGCAACACCGATGTGTCGCGCTTCATCCACTGGCTCCACCACCACAACCACGCACTGCATGAAGCGCAGCGCGTCGAGTTTCGCGGCCTGGATGTCTACAGCCTGCGCAACTCCATGGCCGAGGTGCTGCACTACCTGGATCAAGTCGACCCGCAACAAGCCCGGCAGGCACGCCAACGCTATGCCTGCCTGTCGCCCTGGCAGGACGAGCCGGCGCGCTATGGCTTGTTCGTCGAGCATGGCCAAGGCGATTCCTGCGAGGACGCCGTGGTCGCCCAGCTCAACAGCCTGCTGGGCAAACGCCTGGACGCCTGCACGCACGATCACGAACAACTCTTCAATGCCGAACAGAACGCCCGGGTGGTGCGGGCGGCCGAGCAGTATTACCGGGTCATGTACCGCGGCTCCGCGGCCTCATGGAACCTGCGCGACCGGCATATGTTCGACACCCTGCAGGCCCTGTTACAGCACCGCGGCCCGGCAGCAAAAGCCGTGGTCTGGGCGCACAACTCGCACATCGGCAATGCCGCCGCCACCGCCATGGGCTGGCGCGGCGAATTCAACATCGGCCAACTCAGCCGGCTTGCCTGGGGCCACGACGCCGTACTGATCGGCATGGGCACCGACCATGGCCAGGTCGCGGCCGCCGATGACTGGGATGGCGAAATGCATATAAAGGACGTCCGCCCGGCACGCCCCAACAGCTGGGAGCATCAATTTCACCAAAGCGGCCTCAGCGCCGCCCTGCTCGACTGGCGCGACCCCAAGCGCCAACGCCTGCGCGACGGCTTGTCCACCCTCCTGCTCGAACGCGCCATCGGCGTTATCTACCGGCCGCTGACCGAACTGCAAAGCCACTACTTCCAGGCCGTGCTGGCCGATCAGTTCGATGCCTTCATCTGGCTCGACGAAACCCACCCGATCAAACCACTCAGCGCCCCCGCCAGTACCAGCCACGACGACGAGACCTACCCGTTCGGGATCTAACACGCCTGATCGCCACGCACCCCACACCACTACTGGCGGCGTGCGCTGCAAACAAACGTTGCACTGGCGCCTGAGAACTGCCGAACAAGCACCTCACCGGGTATTTGCCGGGCCGCACACACCTTGGCTTGGTTCAGCCAGCACACTGCACTATGCTCGGCCAGGCACAGGGAATGTCAGCCCCCGCCTAGTCGGCAAGGACCGTCGCAACGCCCTGCCTTTTTAATCCATCCATCGCCAGTCCCGTCGTGCGCAAGGGGGGCGGTAGCGTGCCTGAGTCGCCGCCAGCCCAAAGGGCCATGCACGCCTCAACCTTCGCCGCCGCCCTCTCGCCTGGATGCTGATAACGGTGAAGACCAATAAAGCGCGTTACCCACGCGCCATAAACTTGCTCAATGCGAATCGGCTCATGCTTCAAGCGAACCTGCTCACGAACCTGGTTGAGCAACCGAGGCTTTCCGTCCATGGTGTATAACTTTCTTTTTTGCCGAATCACCGCTGCAGCCCTGAGCCTAGAAGGCCCAGCACGACGCGACAAAAAGGTTATCCACCACGCCCTGAAAAGCGTAACGGCACCATGTGGTGTCTATTTAACGTTATGTGTCTAGTGCAGGTATGAATTGTGTTTGACGATCTTGCAGCATATTTTTACGAGAATATCGTAGCGTCTTACCTGGCTTATCGGGATGTGCGCGAGAAGCAATCCTACGGCCGCAGTAAGGACACGCGCGCGGCAGTTGCTGCTGCAACTGCTCTGTATCATCTTCGTGAGCACATTCCAACACCTCGGCGAAATTCACGAAAAGCTGTTGCTAGCGTATGCCCAGACTATGATTTGCTTGGAGATGTTGTTAACGCTGCGAAACACAAGGAGTTGGATCGCGGAAATCCTAGACTAAAGTCGTCTGAGGATATCTACGAGGTTACGGTATCAACTCAATACGAGGATGCCGAAGGTACATACTTTGATATGCAGAAAATTGTAGTAGTCAAATTTCTCGATGGTACTGAGAAAGACATCCTTGATTGCCTAACAAACGTAATGAATTACTGGGGAGCCGAATTTGCACGAATGGGAATTATTAAGAGCTACAAACCTTTTAATACCCCAGTAACTCCGGGCGAAGTATACGTATCGCGCGACGATGCCCAGAATATGGACATGGAAATTCTTAGTGGGGTTCGATTCAAACAAACAATTAAGTTACTGAAATTTAATTCAGAAACCGGAAGATCTGTACCCGTTGACTTGACGGGCTCTGAAGTTAGTTTCCGAATATATAAACCCGCCTGCGTACTTGATCTTCATCTCTCACATCCGATGAGCGGCAAGGAGTACACATTCGAGTTGAATCTTGACGAAGATGAGTCGTTTAAATGGCACTCACTCAAAACGGATGTAGAGCGCGAGGATTTTGTTAATCGGCTTGCAACGGAGAGACAAGATGAAATCGGGAAACTATTGGCTGCAAAACTTGCGGAAGAAAGCGTAGACGCATCCTAAAAATAATTCGACCGACACATAACAACTGGTTCAAATCGTTCGCTGCGCTCACTGGGACGGGCTAAAGCCCGCCCCTTAACCAAACGTTAGGGAACAACATGAAATCGGCCCACGCGACGCACCTAAGCTCAGCATTTCTTATTGCAGCAACGCGCTCGGCAGAGCTTCGCGTCATTGATGACGGTGCCCGATTCGAATCTGCTGTGGTACCAGCAATAGTCTGTGCCGCATTTTCAATTGAGCTTGGTCTTAAGTCTCTAGTTTACAAAGAAAGTAATATCGAATGTAAGAGAGAGCACAAACTAGAAGCCTTGTTTAAAAAGCTATTACCCAGCACCCAAGCTGCAATAGTTCAAGAACTTAACATGCAGCCTAACGAATTTAACGAGCAAATTAGCTTAGCTAGTAACGCCTTCGTAGACTGGCGTTATGTATATGAGAAATCATCCATTAGTATTAATTTTGAGTTTTTAAAAGCATTAGCATCAGCGGTAGAAAAAATTAATAATTCGGCAACTCCCTAACTAGTGGTTCAAATCGTTCGCTTCGCTCACTGGGACGGGCTAAAGCCCGCCCCTTAACCAAACGTTATGCCGCTTACAGTCGAAATTAAAGGCATCAGTGACAGTGGATAGGAGTTCTCACTACCATTTATCACTCCACCTTTTATGAGACGGATCATATTCATAAAAACGTAAGGAATAATTATGTTGCCTTTTATTGCCATACCGCTTCTGCACTCTTCAGGTGCCTGGATCGCATCAACTGCTGCGGGCGGTTATATTGCGGGTACGCTTTCCACTACTTGGGTAGGAGCTTTCATTGCAGGTAATGCTGGGCTTCTATCGGCTCTTGGCATTACTTCAGCTGCGGGCGTATATGCCGCTCTTGGAGGGACTTTATCATCTGTAGGAACCGCGGTAGGTTCTGGGCTTACTGCTGTAGGATTGTCCGGATTAGCTCAAAGCCTTGGCTTGGCGCCAGCGACATTTCTGGGCCTAACCTTTGCCAGTTGGGCGTTCGTAACTTCCTCTGTACTCATATTTTTTGCCTCTGGTTTAATCTATTTATTTGCTCAAAATAAATTGGAATTAATTAATATTGAACGCAGCAAGGGAGGGCTTGAGAAAACAACATGGCGAAATATTCTTAAAGAAATTCAAAGTTACGAACGGCAAGCCATGATTGATATCCTGGCAGAGCTTAATGAAGAATGTGAGGATGTCGTCTACACCAGAGGAAGTGAGGACATCGAGTTCAAGGGTGTCAAGTACTACGTGCGAGACTTGAAATACGTTGTAGAAAAAGATGGCACGGAACGAATAGTCAAATCCAGCTTGATCCCATTCAGGCGTGTCGTTGTTTATACAGTTAAACGAGGCTAATTATTCAGGCTCCTTGATTAACGTACTGTAATAGTGGCAAGGATACACTTTCTTGATTTCTAAGAACCTAAAAAGCATAACAACTGGTTCAAATCGTTCGCTGCGCTCACTGGGACGGGCTAAAGCCCGCCCCTTAACCAAACGTTAGGCATATAGAGCTCAGAGCCGTGCACACAGCGAGAATTGCGGAATGAATAATCCAATACTGTGCATATCCCTGGAGAATGACGCGGCGTATTTGAAATCGCTGGCGGGCCCGAAATGCGGCGGAAGCAATATCATCACGCCAGCCACAAAATCGCTGGCGGGCAGGTTGTCCGCTGAGAGCAATGTCATCACGCTGGCCTCAGCATCACGCCAGCGCTGAGGCGCTCAAAATCCCAGAGGAAAAGGCGAAGGAACGCATGAAGGCACATCAAAAATCAAAAGCAGGTACGGCGTCGCATCAGCGCCCGTTTACCGTCCTTCGAACCGCTTGCCTAACAAGCGGTTCAAATCGCTCGCTCCGCTCGCTGGGACGGGCTAAAGCCCGCCCCTTAACCAAACGTTAGGCTCACTCCCGAAGTACTGTTTTTGTTGGCTTTGCGTTGTTTTCAATATCGCTCGTGGGTGGTAAATTTTACGTTTTCCAGTTCCATCGCTTGGCGCTACCACTACTCAATTCAATTCGTGCTTTAAATGCATTACCAAGCTGAAATAATCGTCAGGCACAAATTAACAATGTATCGCGCAGCGCACGAATCACGTTCAGCGCTTTTAGTGAAAATGTCGGCGGTTAGGCTTACGTTCGGCGCTGGTTTCGAGTACAAGAAGCAATTATGCAAACACACGGAAATGGCGCACGATCCGAAATGCCTAACAGGCGGTTCAAATCGTTCGCTTCGCTCTCTGGGACTGCGTGCCGCAGCCCCTTAACCTGATCGTTAGCAGCACTCAATAATCAACGAGTAGCCTTATGGAAAAAGCATTAATCCTTATATGCGCTGGCTTGCTCATATCCATATTGAGCTTCGCGCTAGGCGTTACTGCAGGTGTTAGCACCTCATACGAATATTTCACGGAAACTCTTGTACCAATTTTATCCATGCTCGGAAATTGGGTTGCCGGCTTAGGCGCACTTGGTGCAGTGTTAGTTGCTCTATGGCTGGCCGAGAAACAAAAACTCGACGACTCTGAGAATTTAAAAGTAAATTTCGGCTTCGTCATCATTTCTGGCCAAAAAGGTCATCTTCTATCAGTAAGAGTGGTTTCAAACGGCAAGCGACCATCGACCGTCAGTGGAGTTTCTATATCCTCCCCTGACGCATCAACAAGCATCTTTATTGCAAACTACCACCACCTTAGCTCTCAGATTCCTATTTCACTTGGTTATGGTGCGCAGGCAAATTTTATACTTACGTATAATTTTGAGAACGAAATTGCGAGCTACATTAATAAATGGTGCACTGGCTCAGCAAATAAACTTGAGCTCATAGTTTTTTCATCACTCAAAAACTACACAATCAAAATAGACAAAGAGCTGATAGAAAATTTCCAGAAGCTAGCAGAAAAACAAAAGCAAGCGTCACTAGAGAGCCGCTAACAAGTGGTATATGGACTCTCCCCACAAGTAGTGAGCAAAGCGTTGCTTTTGCACCTGTCGTCAGCGCGGTTGCATTCGTATATCCGGCCTGTTTTGGGCTTTTCCGCCCTGGCCATTCTGTAGTTCGCGCAGCGGGG
>JAUSOF010000017.1 GCA_030656145.1 Pseudomonas sp. | reverse complement strand
CGAGAATGGCATCGCGCCGCGGCACATCGACCTGCGCCCGTTCGTCCTGTCCGGCCGCGAAGTGCGCCTGGTACCAGGCGGGCTGACCCGCGTGGCGTTGCGCGAAGGCTCGCTGGTGGTGAACTCGTCGCAGGGCGGCGGTACCAAAGATACCTGGGTGGTGGAGGACTTGAAAAATGCTGAGTAGAACTGCCTCCGATCTGTACTGGATGTCGCGTTATCTGGAACGCGCGGAAAACCTCGCGCGCATGCTCGATGTCAGTTATTCGCTGTCGCTGATGCCGCAGGACGGCCGTGGCGATGGCCTGGAAGAGCTGGCCATGCCGCTGCTCATCACCGGCACGCTTGAAGAGTACATGGCGCGCCATGGCCAGTTGCATGGCGAGCGCATGCTGCATTTCTTCGCCCTGGATGCCGAGAACCCGGCAAGCATCTACAGCTGCCTGGGCGCGGCGCGCAGCAATGCCCACGGTGTGCGTGGCCGCATCACTGCCGACATGTGGGAGAACATCAACGCCACCTGGCTGGAGATTCGCGGCATTGCCGAGCAGGGGTTGGGGCGTTACGGCATCAGCCGCTTCTGCGAATGGGTCAAGGAGCGTTCGCACCTGTTCCACGGCGCCACCTCCGGCACCATCATGCGTGGCGACCCGTATCGCTTCATTCGCCTGGGCACCTTTATCGAGCGGGCCGACAACACCCTGCGCCTGCTCGATGCGCGCTACGAGATGCTTGGCGAGGACATCGACGAGGTCGACGGCCGCCCGGCACGCAGCTATTACCAGTGGAGCGCGCTGCTGCGTGCACTGTCATCGTTCGAAGCCTTTGCCGAGATCTATCGCGGCTCGCCGGGTACGCGCAAGGTTTCCGAGTTGCTTCTGCTGCGCCCCGATATTCCGCGTTCCCTGCGCGCCTGCGTGGATGAACTGCACCTGATGCTGGCCAGCCTGCCTGGCGATAATGGTCGTCCGGCCCAGCGCCTGGCAGCCGAACTGGAAGCGCGGCTGCGCTACACCAGCATCGATGAAGTGCTGGATGAAGGTCTGCATGCCTGGCTCACCGACTTCATCCTACTGGTGCGTGACCTCGGCCAAGCCATTCACAGTTCCTATCTGGAGGTCGCATGAGACTGTCCATCAGCCACGACACCACCTATCGCTACGAAAATCAGGTGCGCACCAGCATTCAATACCTGCGCCTGACTCCGCATGACAGTGAGCGTCAGCACGTCGTCAACTGGCAGCTCAACCTGCCGCGGCCGGTGCGCGCCCAACTCGACCCCTACGGCAATATCCTGCATGTGCTGACAATGGATGAGCCCCACGAATCCATCGTTATCGGCGCCCATGGCCTGGTCGAGATCGATGTGTTGTGCGAGGCCGAGCACGAGAGCCAGTCGGCGTTACCGTTTCTGCGCTTCACTCGCCTGACCGAGGCGGATGCGGCCTTGCGCGAATTCGCCCAGCAGCACTGCAAACAACGTCGCGACCGCAACGCCTTGATCGACCTGATGCATGGTTTGAATGGCCACATCAGCTACCTGACCGGCAGTACCGCGGTGGAAACCAGCGCGGCCGAAGCCTTCGCTGGCCGCCAGGGTGTTTGTCAGGATCATGCCCATGCCTTTCTCGCCTGCGCGCGCAGCCTGGGCATCCCGGCGCGCTATGCATCCGGCTATTTATACACCGACAGCGACGATCATCTGGCGAGCCACGCCTGGGCCGAGGCCTGGCTGGAGGGCGCCTGGTACAGCTTCGACGTGACCAACTGCCTGACCAAGCCGGAGCGGCATTTGAAACTGGCGGTAGGCCGCGATTACCTGGACGCCTGCCCGGTGCGCGGCATGCGCCGTGGCGGCGGCACCGAGCAAATGCATGCGCATGTCGAGGTGGAAGTAGAAGCCTTGCCAATGCTGCAGGTACAGCAGCAATAGCTGTCAGCAGTGAACGCCAGGCACAGTGCTCGTTACTGCGCCTGGTGCACGTTTGATGCTTCTACAGTTGGCGATTCTATTGCCAGCTCTTCGCTGGCAGGGATGACAGTCACACGCACCTGTAGCTCTTGTTCGCCGCCGCCTAGCACCACGCCACGCAGGGGCGTTACATCGCTGAAATCCCGCCCCCAACCCAGGGTAATGTGCTCTGCCTGAACCAGGCAGCGGTTGGTCGGATCGAAATCGACCCAGCCAAGCTGCGGGCAGAACACCGAGACCCAGGCATGCGATGCATCGGCACCGATCATCCGCGGTTGCCCGGCCGGCGGGTGGGTAAGGATGTAACCGCTGACGTAGCGTGCCGACAGACCGAGGCTGCGCAGGCAACCAATCATCAGTTGGGCAAAGTCCTGGCAAACGCCGCGCCGGCCTTTGAGCACCTCGGCCAAGGGTGTTGAAATCTCGGTGGCGGTTTCGTCGAACTCAAAATCGTCAAAAATGCGCTGGGTCAGATCCAGCGCGGCATCCAGCGATGGCCGACCAGGGCTGAAGCTGTCACGCGCATAAAGCGCAAGCTCGGAACCACACTGGATGTGGGGCGAATCATAGAGATAGCGCACCGCTTCAAGAGTGGCCGGGTTGCGTATCTGGTGCAGCATCTGCGCCAGTGCTTCCCAGGGCATGCTGCCTTTTATCTGCCCAAGACCCGGCCGCGGATGCAGCAGCACGGTCGACTCAGCATGCACCAGCAGCTCCTTGTGCGACTCGGTGATGGTGATGTTGCGCGTGTGATTGCCAAAATAATCCAGCGCATCGAGGAGATGTTCTTGCTGCGGATCAACCCAGATAGCCTGCGACTCGGTCTGCTGATATGCAAAAGAGCGCGGTGTCAGGTGCAGGTATTGCTGCGAGAGCGTCACCGGGAACTGATAGGTGTAGTGGGTTTCATGCACCACGCGGTAGCGCACGGGGCCAGAATTAGCAGCGGGGATATTGCTCATACGGCGCCCTTACCCTGGTGTTCGCTGGCTGTGTAGCTGAAGAAACGCGCACTGATCTGCTGCGACAATTCCACGCTCGCATGGTTGATACGCTGCAGCAGGCTGATAAGGGCTGGATTGGCGCAATACAGGTCTTCATCCGGATCGAGTGCCAGCAATGCGGTTTTCAGCGGCAGTAACAGTGCCTCGCCACAACTGCCGTAGGTGAGCGCCAACTTGGCCAGGCTTTTCAAAATCCCGGCTATCTGGAACAGCACCGAGCGTGGATTGCTGCTGTCGAGCAGTAACAAATCCAGCACCGGTAACCATTCGGACTGCGCCCGATAACGAGAGCGATAAGTGACGATACTGTCGGACAACTCCAATAGCCAGTCCAGGCCGCCGTCCGCCTCCATCGCCAGCGCACGCTGCAGCACCAGCGTCTGGAATTGCAGACGCTCCAGGCGTCGGCCAATAGAGAGGAAGCTCCAACCCAGATCACGGGTCATGCCATCGAGGGCGAAACCGGACAGGGTCATCAATGACGCAGCCGCGTCATCAAGAACGCTCATGGCCTCTGAAGGTGTCAGCCGTGCATCGCTGTTGCCGCTGCGCTGCAGCATACGATTGAGGGCACGCCAATTATCCGCAGACAAGCGTTCGCGCAGTTGGCTGGCGGTGTTGTAGAGCTGCTGCTGCTGACTGGCGAGACCGGGCACATCGGGCGATACCACGGCCAGTAACAAAGCCGTCTCGATGCGCGCATCACTCCAGCGCACTACTGGGGGCAGGCTCTGCTTCTGGCTTTGGGTTTGCCCCGAGGTCTGACTTTGCTGCGCGAGCGCATCTTTGTCCGGGGTCTCGATCAGCTGAAACCATGCGCATAGCGCCTTCACTGTGGACCATTCGCCCCCCCGCTCCTGCGGGCTGACATTTAACAGCACATGCAACGTGACGCGCATCAATCGCGCAATATTGTCACAGCGCTCGGTATTACGGCCCAGCCAGAACAGGTTTTCGGCCATGCGGCTGGACAAGTGCGTGTCGTCGCGAATCAGGTCTTTACTGGTGGTGGTGCGCGTCGGCGGGCGGTGAGTCACCGCGTGCGCCCGTGCTTGTACCCAGGTGTCTTTACTGCTGCCACCGCGCTGCATGGCGATAACACGTGAATCTGGCCCGGTTGCAACCCGGGTCAATCCGCCGGGCATCACCACGTAGCCATCCGGTGTGGCACAGGCGTACACCCGCAAACCGACAGCGCAGGCACTCAACCCCGCTGGCGCGCTGGGCTTCCACACGGGCGACTGCGACAAGCGCACCAATTCCTGGGCGACATAGTTACGCGGGTTCGCGCGCATCTTGGCGATCAGTGTCGCGCGCGCTTCGCCGCTGAGGTCCTGACCAAACATCGACAGTTGACGCAACTGCGGAAAGCTCGATTTGATCACCAGCTGATCGAGATTGGCCAGCACCTGTTCAAGCGCGGCCGGTTCGCCGCACCACCAGGTGGCAACGGAGGGCATCTGCAATGACTCGCCGAGCAGGCGCTCGCAGAGTGCCGGTAAGAAGCCCAGCAGCGCCCCTGACTCCAGAAGACTGGAGCCAAGACTGTTGGCGATCAGCACATTGCCGAGGCGAGCGGCCTCGGTCAGGCCGGTAACACCCAGTGCCGACTCGGTACGCAGTTCCAGCGGGTCACAGAAGTCATCGTCGACCCGGCGCATGATCACATGCACGCGCTGCAGGCCGGACAAGGTTTTCAGCCAGACGATACCGCCACGCACCGTGAGATCACTGCCCTCGACCAGCGGCAAGCCTAGATAACGCGCCAGGTAGGCTTGTTCATAATAGGTCTCGTTGTAGGGGCCGGGGGTGAGCAGCACAATCAACGGCGATTCGCTGCCGCGCAACGGCACCCCGCCATTCGCGGCGCACTGTCGGCCCCAGTGGGCCAGGCTGTCGCGCATGCTGCTGAAAAAACCGGCTAAATCCTGCACTTTCAGATCACGTAATTGATCCGGGAAGGTGCGGGCTATCACGGCACGGTTTTCCAGTGCATAACCGGCACCCGAGGGTGCTTGGGTACGATCAGCCACCACCCACCATTGACCATTGGGCGCGCGCGCCAAATCGACCGCATAGAAATGCAAGGCCACATTATCGACGTGTCGGATGCCATGGGCCGGGCGCAGGAAACCTGCATGGCCATGAACCAATGCAGGTGGCAGCAAACCTTCCTGGAGCATGCGCTGCTCGCCATAAACGTCGCCGAGTATCCGGTTCAGCAACGTTGCGCGCTGAACCACCGCCGTTTCGATGCCCGCCCATTCATCATGGGGCAGGATCAGCGGCAGTAGATTCAGATCCCAGGGCCGCTGCATGCCCTTGGTATCGGCATAGACGTTATAGGTCACACCGTTTTCACGGATCTGACTTTCAACCGACTCCAGGCGCTGGCGCATGACCTGCGGCGATTCTTTGGCCAAGCTGCCGAGCATGGCGCGCCAGTGCTCGCGCGGCTGTTTGGCCGCATCGAGCAGTTCATCGAAGCTATTGGGTGCGGCGCGATACTCGGCGAGTAGTTTCTTCAACATTGGCTCAGTTCTTCTGCTCGCAAATGACGCCCAGGAATGCTCCTGGGCTTAGTAGGGCTGCCAGCGCAAATCGAGCGTCATCGGGAAGCTCGGATTGAGTTCTTCCTTGTACACACGCATTGGTCCAGGAGTATGGCCATGAGCCCAGAAACGGGCAAAGCGCCGTGCTTCAGCGGCATTGGCATTCACCGGCGAGCTCTCTTCACTGCGGCCACCCGGATGCACCACATGATAGGTACAGCCGCCGATAGCGCGGCCGCTCCAATTATCGACCAGATCAAACGTCAGCGGCGCCTGTACCTTGATCGTCGGGTGCAACGCGGACCAAGGACTCCAGGCGCGGAAACGCACCCCTGCAACGTACTCGCCCGGCACACCGGTCGGGTGCAACGGCAGGCGGCGACCGTTACAGGCGATCTCGTGGCGGCCATCGGTTAGGCCACGCACCAATAGCTGCATGCGTTCCACCGAAGAATCGACGTAGCGGGCCGTACCGCCGGCGCTCATTTCCTCGCCCAGCACATTCCAGGGCTCAATGGCCTGACGCAGCTCCATCTCGACGCCCTCGTACACCACGGTGCCAAACCGCGGGAAGCGGAACTCGACAAAAGGTTCAAACCAATGTTCCTCGAAGGCATAGCCCGCTGCGCGCAAATCCTTGACCACATCGCGAATATCCTGGGCAACGAAGTGCGGCAACATCCAGCGATCGTGCAGCGCAGTGCCCCAGTTGACCAGCTTGGCCTGATACGGCTCGCGCCAGAAACGTGCGACCAGTGCGCGCAACAACAGCATCTGCAACAGACTCATGCGCTCATGCGGCGGCATCTCGAAGGCGCGGAACTCGACCAGGCCGAGCCTGCCCGTCGGGCCATCGGGCGAATACAGCTTGTCGATGGAGAACTCGGAGCGATGGGTATTGCCGGTCAGGTCGACCAGCAGATTGCGCAGCAGGCGGTCGACCATCCAGGGCTTATCACCCGGCTGCATCGTCGGCAGAATCTGATCCATCTGTTGAAAGGCAATCGACAGCTCGTAGAGGTTATCGTCACGCGCCTCATCGACCCGTGGCGCCTGGCTGGTAGGGCCAATAAACGTGCCGGAGAACAGGTAGGACAAGGCCGGGTGGTTCTGCCAGTAAGTGATCAGGCTTTTCAGCAGGTCTGGACGGCGCAGCATCGGACTGTCTTCAGCGGTCGCGCCGCCCAAGGTTGCATGGTTGCCGCCACCGGTACCGGTATGGCGACCGTCATGCATGAACTTTTCGGTACCCAGGCGCGTCAGGCGAGCCTCCTGGTACAACGTCGACATGTTGTAGACCAGCTCGTTCCAGCTGGCCGCTGGATGAATATTGACCTCGATCACGCCCGGATCCGGAGTGACGCTGAGCAACTTGATCCGAGGATCGCGCGGCGGCTGATAGCCTTCAATGCGCAGCTTCAGCTTCAGCTTGGTGGCGGTATGTTCGATGGCCGTCACCAGCGCCAGATAATCCTCGATACGCTTGAGCGGCGGCATGAAGACATGCAGGCGCCCTTCCCTGACCTGCACACAGAGCGCGGTATGAATCACATCGCGTGGCTCGATCTTGCTCTCCGCGGCGATACTGGCGGCATTCTTGCGGCTCAGTGTCGGGCGCTTATCACTCTTGCCAGGCGCGGCAGCTGCTGCAGGGGCGACGCTCGCCAATGCCTCGCGCGGTGCGAAAGGATCGACATCGAAGCTCTGCGGCATGTCTTCCGGCATGACCCAGGGCAGCGCGTTCAGCGGCAAACGCAGGCCCATCGGCGAGTCGCCTTCGATCAGGTACAGATGCTCACGCTTGAGCGGCCAAGGGCAGGTGCGCCAGGCAACTCCCAGGGCAATAGTCGGGTCGAGCACCTTGGTCGACAACGGCAGCACATAGCCAACCACCTCACCCAGGCCTTGCTCCAGCAAGCGGGCCAGGCGCTGCCGCGCCTCAGGCGCCTTGAGATCCAGCTGCAGCGGGTCAAGGTTATTCGGTAACCCTTGCTCCAGATGAACCTGCTGCACCACGTCCTCATAGGCCGGGATCGGACAGTTGGCCGGCAAGCCGAGAATTTTCACCAGCTCGGCAGTAAAGCGCTTGGCTTCTTCGGGGCCATAGCCTTCGCTGTGGTCATCGGCAGAAAATAGCGTCGCATCGAGCCACATCGGCAGACCGTCGACGCGCCAGAAAATATTCAAGGCCCAGCGCGGCAGCGGTTCGCCCGGATACCACTTGCCCTGGCCGTAATGCAGCATGCCGCCAGGCGCGAAGTGGTTTTTCAGGCGCATCATCAGCTCACCGGCCAGCTCGCGTTTCTGCTCGCCATGGGCTTCGGTATTCCATTGCGCACCATCCATGTCATCGATGGAAACAAACGTTGGCTCGCCGCCTTGGGTGAGACGCACATCCTGACGCTTCAAGTCGGCATCGACCTGCTGGCCGAGTTGATCGATTTTTTGCCAGTCTGCTTCCGAATAAGGCTTGGTTACCCGCGGATCCTCGTGGATACGGGTGATGGTCATTTCATGCTCGAAGGTCACTTCGGCCTTGTCGGTATAGCCGCTGATCGGTGCCGCTGAGGATGGCAACGCAGTGCAGGCCAGGGGAATATGCCCTTCGCTGGCGAGCATGCCCGAGGTTGGATCTAGGCCAATCCAGCCGGCACCGGGGATATACACCTCGGTCCAGGCATGCAGGTCGGTGAAGTCGACTTCCGCCCCGCTCGGCCCATCGAGTGCTTCCTGGTCGGCGCGCAACTGAATCAGGTAGCCGGAGACAAAACGCGCAGCCAAGCCAAGTTCACGCAGAATCTGCACCAGCAACCAGGCACTGTCGCGGCATGAGCCCGAGCGCTTCTCCAGGGTTTCCTCAGGCGTCTGCACGCCCGGCTCCATGCGCAACAGATAAGCGATATCCGTTTGCAGGCGCTGGTTGATGGCTACCAGGAAGTTATTGATCGGCTGGGGTTTGCCAAGCATCTCGCGGCGGGCTGCCGCCATCCACTTGCTCAGCAGGGGACCAGGTTCTTCGGCCTGCAAGTAGGCCGCCAGCTCATCGCGCAATTGCGCCGGATAACTGAAGGGGAACTGCTCGGCGTACTTCTCGACGAAAAAGTCGAATGGATTGATCACCGTCATGTCCGCCACCAGATCGACGGTGAACTCCAGGGTCGCGGATTTTTCCGGGAAGACAAAACGGCCGATGTAGTTGCCGTAAGGGTCTTGCTGCCAATTGATGAAGTGCTTTTGCGGGGTCACGCTCAATGAGTAGGACAATATCGGCGTACGCGCGTGGGGCGCCGGGCGCAAACGCACCTCATGGGGCGACAAGCCGACCTGGCGATCGTAGTGGTAAATGGTCTTGTGATGCAGCGCGATACGTATGGCCATTGACATTGCCTTCCATGAAGATTGACGCGCTACGGCGGACATCGTCCTACCGTCCCACTGAAAACGAACTCATCGGCAGTTTGCAGAATTCATGCCGTAAGTTAGGTCGCATAAGCCTTGCCTCACGCCCCATTATGGCCAGCTGCACGCTTGCCATTGGTGCACACAATCAGGACGCGCACCGAGACGCGACACAGGCCCGCATGATACCGCCAGAGAACTGTGTGGCCAGTGCAATTTTGAATTGTTGCCAGGATACTGCTCGGGGTAATAGCACGCCGATTGCCCTGCTCGTCACCGCTCAGGCCGAGCGGGATCAGCGCCAGGGGCCGCTCTGCGGCCGCTTGGCGATAGCACTGCGCGAGCCAGGCCGGGTGAATGACTGCACGCGGCCGGTGAACAAAGCGTCTAGGCGAATGCTGGGCAGACTCACGGGGTGATCTCGACGGCTTGATGCTCGCGACAGATCAGTGCCGCATCGCTGGGAGCCAGCGGCTCCTGGGTCAGACCGCAAAACGGCAGGCCATCAGCCTGCAGGTGGAAGCGACAGGTTGCGCACAGACCGAAGCTCGGCACATCCGCGCTGCGCTGCACTTCGCGGAGCAACTCGCCCAGCAGCGTTTCCAGTTGTCCACCCCGCGCGCCCATGCGCGCCTCGCCGACGGCGAGGAAGGCTGGAGGCAGCAGTGCGTCCAGCAGGTCACGCGCCGCACCGGTCAGCTGCAGGTGAACGCTGCGCTTGTCGCGCGCGTCCTGAGTCTTGACGATTAGTCCCTTGGACTCCAACGCCTTAAGCGACTGCGACACCGTGCCCTTGGTCAGGCCCAGGTAATCGGTCACCCCCAGGGGCGTGTTCGAGTAGTGGTTACAGCGCGCCAGATACATCAGCGCGCTCAACTGGATGGGTTGCAGCTCGGCCAGCAGCGGGTGCTGGCGGAACCAGATGCGACTCAGGCTCGAGAGCCTTTCGAGCAGGTCGAAGAGAATAGTGTCGGTCATATATCGCTCCTTTCGACATATGGTATCGACTAAATACCATATTGACAAAAAGCGAAGTGAGAGTAGCCTTCAGATTGATGTCGTATCGACACCAAATTGACGGAAGGAGACTCGAAATGACTCACGCACGCTTCTACCACGCAGGCTGCTCCGTTTGCGTTTCGGCCGAACAGACCCTGCTCAACCTGCTGGACCCGCGCTTGGAGGTCGAGGTAATCCACCTCGGCGAACAACCCCAGCGGGTGGCCGAAGCCGAACAGGCCGGGGTCAAGTCGGTCCCCGCGTTTGTCTACGAAGGCCAAGTGCTGCACCTGAACTTCGGTGCCGCCCTCGACGACCTGAAGTAGAGAGCCGAGCTCTAGCACCTGTTTCCCCGCCTGCCAACACCTCACAGGCACAAAACAGGCACCAAAAACCATCGCTCAACAAAAAGGGCTTACCGCCAAAACGGTAAGCCCTTTCTTTATATGGTGCCCGAAGCCGGAATCGAACCGGCACGGAGTTACCCCCGAGGGATTTTAAGTCCCTTGCGTCTACCGATTTCGCCATTCGGGCGGTAGAGCTTTAGCGCGACTGTGGGACTATATACAGCCCCATCGAGCCTCGCAAGATTTCCTATTACCAATAAAAAAGCTTCGTAAATCAGTGATCTACGAAGCTATTTTAATTGGAGGCTGAGGTCGGAATCGAACCGGCGTTCACGGATTTGCAATCCGGTGCATAACCACTCTGCTACTCAGCCTTGAAACTAAACGGACCGCACTAGACGGTCCGTTGAAAATGGAGCGGGAAACGAGACTCGAACTCGCGACCCCGACCTTGGCAAGGTCGTGCTCTACCAACTGAGCTATTCCCGCTTGTCTTGTAGACGGGCGCCATTCTATATCTTCAGAGCGCCCCGTCAACCCCTTGATTCAAAAAAGTTTATTTCTTTTCAGTGGAAGTGCTGAGGTGCGGCCAGGCGGCTAGCAAATACTGCAGCATCGACCACAGGGTCAGGATCGCAGCAACGATCAGCAGCCCATAACCGAGCAGCACCCAGAAGGTGAACAAGGGTGGATTTGCCAGCAGTATGATCAAGGCGACCATCTGTGCAGCAGTTTTCCATTTGGCCAGTTCAGATACGGCCACATGGGCGCGCGCGCCAAGCTCAGCCATCCACTCACGCAGGGCCGAGACGACAATTTCGCGACCAATAATAATTGCCGCCGGCAGCGTCAGCCACAAGTTGCCATGCTCGGCCACCAGTAAAACCAGTGCAACCGCGACCATCAGCTTGTCGGCGACCGGATCGAGAAAGGCGCCGAAGGGTGTGCTCTGCTCCCAGCGGCGCGCCAAAAAGCCATCAAGCCAGTCAGTAAAGGCGGCAATAGCAAACATCGCGCTAGCGGCCCAATAGCTCCAGCTGAATGGCATATAGAACAGCAGAATGAAGATTGGGATCAGTGCAACGCGGAGCACGGTAAGCAAGTTAGGAATATTCATCGGCACAACTGGCTGCAAGGTGAGCCGGCATTCTACTCGCTGTGCAGTGCTGCATAAATCAGCTCTGCAAGCTTTTTACTGACCCCGGGCGCTTTGGCGATTTCTTCGCTACTGGCTCGAGACAATTCCTGCAGGCCGCCAAAGTGATTGAGCAGCTCACGACGGCGCTTCGGCCCTACCCCGGCAACCTCCTCCAGACTTGACGTACGGCGCGTCTTGCCGCGACGAGCGCGGTGCCCGGTAATGGCGAAGCGGTGCGATTCGTCGCGAATTTGCTGAATCAGGTGCAGTGCTGGTGAGTTGCCTGGCAGGGTGAACTCATGGGCGGCATCGTTGAGGTAGAGCGTTTCCAGGCCCGGCTTTCGCGTCGCCCCCTTGGCCACACCCAGGAGAATCAACTCAGGCACGGCCAACTCGGTCAGCACGTCCCGCGCCATGGCCAGTTGCCCCTTGCCGCCATCTACCAGCAAGATATCTGGCAGTTTGCCCTCGCCGTCCTTGATCTTGCTAAAACGCCGCATCAGCGCCTGGTGCATGGCGGCATAATCATCACCTGCGGTGACGCCTTCGATGTTGTAGCGCCGATAATCAGACTTCAAAGGACCTTCCGGCCCAAACACCACGCAGGACGCGACCGTGGCCTCACCGCTGGAGTGACTGATATCGAAACACTCCAAACGCTGCGGCACCTCGTCCATGCCCAGCGCTTCGGCAAGTGCTTCAAAGCGTGCGGCCACATGCTGGCGACTGGCAAGGCGCGCCCCGAGCGCTTGTTCGGCATTGGTCACCGCTAACTGTTGCCAGCGCGCGCGGGTGCCACGCACCCGGTAGCTGATAGTCAATTCACAACCACGTGACTCACTGAGTGCGGCGATAAGTGTGGGAAAGTCTTCATGCTGTGCGTTGACGATCAGCTCGGCGGGCAGCTCGCGCTCCTGGTTGCCCAGGTAATACTGGGCAAGAAAGGCCAGCAGCACTTCGCTGACATCCTCCTCGATCGCCACTTGCGGGAAGAAATTCTTACTCCCGAGCACCCGACCACCGCGCACGCTGATCAGGTGTACACAGGCACCACCTGGATTGACCATGGCGGCAACTATGTCGACATCACCACTGCCGCCCTCCATGCTCTGTTGATCTTGCACACGGCGCAGCAGGGCCATCTTGTCGCGCAACTCGGCGGCGCGCTCGAAATCCAGCGCGGCAGCAGCCTGCTGCATGCCACTCGACAGCTCATCGCTGAGTGCGTTGCTGCGCCCATCGAGGAACATCACCGAGTGCCGAACGTCCTCGGCATATTCCGCCGGCTCGACCAGACCGACACAGGGCGCCTTGCAGCGCTTGATCTGATACTGCAGACATGGCCGGGTGCGATTTTTGAAATAACTGTCTTCGCACTGGCGCACCAGAAAGGTTTTTTGCAGCAGGCTGAGGCTTTCGCGGATAGCACCCGCGCTTGGGTATGGGCCAAAGTAGCGACCCTTCAGCTTCTTAGCTCCGCGATGAATGCTCAGGCGCGGGTAATCACCATCCGATAAAAAAACATAAGGATAGGATTTGTCGTCACGCAACAGGATGTTGTAAGGCGGCCGCCACTGTTTGATCAATGTTTGTTCAAGCAGCAACGCTTCGGTTTCATTGGCGGTAATGGTGGTTTCAACCTGGGCGATACGCCCAACCAGCGCCGCAGTCTTCGGCGCCAGGCCATTCTTGCGAAAATAGCTGGCCAAGCGTTTTTTCAGGTTTTTCGCCTTGCCGACGTAAAGCAACTTGGCCCCCACATCGAACATGCGATAGACGCCCGGACGACCGCTGCAGGTGGCCAAAAAGGCGCCAGGGTCGAATGGCACGGTCACGTCCAACGTGGGAATCTCAACTGTTGGCATCGACCATGCCATGGCGCACAGCGAGCAAAGCAAGCTCTACATCGCTGGTAATCGACAGCTTTTCAAAGATCCGATAACGGTACGTATTGACCGTTTTCGGCGACAGGCACAGCTTGTCGGAGATGCTTTGCACTTTCTGGCAGCCTGCGATCATCAAGGCGATTTGAATCTCGCGCTCGGATAACAAGTCAAAGGGCGAATTGTTGTTTTGTGGCTGAAAAGACTTGAGTGCCAATTGCTGAGCGATTTGCGGGCTGATGTAGCGCTGCCCGGCAAAAACTTGACGAATGGCCTGAACCATCTCAGCAAGGGCAGCGCCCTTGGTCAGATAGCCGGCGGCACCTGCCTGCAGCAAACGCGTGGGGAACGGGTCTTCTTCGCAGGCTGTCACCGCTACGACTTTCAAGTCGGGATGACTGCGAATGAGTTTACGGGTCGCCTCAAGGCCGCCAATGCCAGGCATTCTGACGTCCATCAGCACCACATCAGGCTTCAGTTCGCGGGCTTTTTTCAGCGATTCCTCGCCTGATTCAGCCTGACCCACAACTTCTAGACCATCGATGTCGGCCAGCATACGTGTGATGCCTGTACGAACTAAATCGTGGTCATCGACTACAAGCACCCTTATCAAGCGAACTCCTCATTGCGCACCAAAAAGGCGGACTTAATCGCGCGGCCCAGCTGATAAAAAGTATGGTGGGGAGCCAGTGTGGCGCATGGTAAACAAATAGCAAACGCTGACAGCGTTGGCAGGCAAGAACAGTAATCCAGAATCAAACTCAAGCTCGGGCAGAGAATATCATGACAAATGGCTGCAATATCAAAGGCACGCATAATTCACCTGCCCTCCCTGCCGAAGCCTTGCAGGCTCACCACCACAATCAGCGGCACCTCACTCTGCCTGGCGCCGCGCAATAAAAAACGCCCGATGCACTGCATCGGGCGTTTTTATTAGTCCTCGCTGTAAGCCTGCCTCGGGGCGAGCTGGGCTGGTGATCAACGCCTGTCTCTGGCGACTCGATCAGCCCCCTTGCTTAACGATGCAGACTGTCGACCCCACCCACACGAGACTCGCGGGCAAAGTGCTCGCGGGTCAGCTTGACCACTACCGGGCTCAGCAGCAACAGGGACAATAGGTTGGGGAGTGCCATCAAGCCATTGAGGGTATCGGCAACCAACCAGGCGAAGTCCAAGTGAGCGACTGCACCGAACGGCACAGCCAGAACCCAGAGAATCCGGAACGGCAGAACGGCCTTGGTGCCCATCATGAATTCCCAGCACTTCTCGCCAAAGTAGCTCCAGCCGAGGATGGTGGTGAACGCGAACACCACCAAGGCGATGGTCAGAATATAGCCACCGACACCTGGCATCGCCGACTCGAACGCTGCCGCCGACAGTGCTGCACCACTGATGCCGCTGGTCCACACCCCGGAACAGATGATCGCCAAGCCGGTCAGGCTGCAGATAACGATGGTGTCAATAAAGGTACCCAGCATGCCGATCATGCCCGAGCGCACCGCACTGTTAGTGGTGCCTGCCGCCTGAGCGATACCGGCAGTACCCAGGCCTGCCTCGTTGGAAAAGATACCGCGGGCCACACCGAAGCGGATTGCCGCCATGACCGCTGCACCAGCGAAACCGCCAGTTGCGGCAATCGGGGTGAAGGCATAGGTGAAGATCATCTCGAACGCGGCAGGAATCTGCGCGGCGTTGACTACCAGCACGACGATGGCGGCAATAATGTAGGCCACGCACATGAAGGGAACCAGTGTCGCAGCGACCTTACCGATGCGCTTGATGCCACCGAGGATGACCAGGCCGACGAAGACCATGGTAACCAGACCGGTTAGCCACAGTGGCACAGCGAACGTTGCCTCGAGGGCTGCGGCCATGCTGTTGACCTGAACCATGTTGCCGATGCCAAAGCCAGCTAAGCCACCGAAGATCGCGAACGCGGTACCCAGCCACAACCACTTTTTGCCCAGGCCGTTCTTGATTGCATACATCGGCCCGCCGACATGCTCGCCACGCTTATCTTTCTCACGGTAATGCACCGCCAGCACGACTTCAGCGTACTTGGTGGCCATACCTACCAGGGCGGTGCACCACATCCAGAACAGCGCGCCGGGGCCACCGAGAAAAATTGCGGTGGCTACACCGGCGATATTGCCGGTACCGACAGTGGCCGCCAGGCAGGTCATCAACGCCTGAAACGGGGTGATTTCACCGGTTTCCGCATCGCCTTTTTTGCGCCCTTGCCACATCAGCTTGAAACCGGCGCCGATCTTGGTCAACGGCATGAATTTAAGGCGCAGCATCAGGAACAAACCAGTGCCGAGGATCATCACCAGCATCGGTGGGCCCCAGACGATGCCATTGAGTTGATTGACCAAACTGTTGAGGGTTTCCATCTAAGGTTCCTTATTCTTGTAGTAGTCGCGAGGTTGGGTGACCTGCGCATGCTCGACCGCCGGATAGGCAGTGCTGTTCGATCGACTGCCGCCATCAGCAACACATTCAGTAAGGGCAAACGCGGAAACCGTCCGACCTTGCTACAGCGGGCGCCAGTATATGAAGAGACGCGCAGTCTATTTCACTATTTAATGGGTAATAGACGGATTTAATTACCAAAAAATACGTTAAATACCAGAAATTAATAGCCACATATCACTAAGTCACCGCAGATTCAGCGATCAACTCCGCGCATCAAGCGCCAATTGGCACCCGGCATAGTCCGGCGCAGCTAAAAATCGCGCCGGTAGAACAGGTCAAGAGAACTGGCAAGCCCACTGGCAGCCTCGAGATAGAGGCGCTTGCTCAACTCATAGCGCAACGCAATGGTGTTTGCTGGCTCGAACACACCGACCCCATAACGCAAGCTCAGGCGCTCCGAGAGACTACCGCTGGCTACCACGCTGGTACTCACGCCACTGCCTTCGCTATCCAACTGAAAATCAGTGATGCCGAGTGCTTGCGCCACACTGCCGGTTACCGAGGCGCTACCAGCCAATCCCATGGCGAGCGCCGCCTGGGCCAGCATGTTGTTGTCGCCGCTGCTCTGCCCCAAGGGTCGCCCCAGCACCAGGTAGGACAGCGCCTGCTGCTGGCTCATAGCCGGCTCGGAAAACACTTCGGTAGTAGGTTGTTCGGCATTGCCGCTCAGGCGCAGGCCGGCGACGACCGTGTCGACCCGGCGAATCGCCTCGACATCCAGGTAAGGCTGATCAATCGGCCCGGCGAACAGCAAACGCGCGCGGCGGATGGTCAAACGCTGGCCATATGCACGATAGCGACCATTGTTCAGATTCAACTCGCCACGGGTGTCGAGGTCATTGCCTACATGCACACGCCCAGCCAGATCCGCATTCAGGCCAAAGCCGCTGAAGCTCAGGCGTTCCTGCCCAACCTCGACGCTGATGTCCATGGCAATTGCCACCGGCTGTTGCTCAGCGCTTTCACTGCCGACAATCACCGCATCATCTGAAACCCTGACGGTGGAGGGCGGCAATTCGCGAATCACAATCTTGCCGCGCGGGATCAGCACCGTACCGGCAATCGACAACTGCTCGGCAGCGATACGCAGGCTCAAGTCCGGCTCGACTTCAAGCTCGGCATAGGGCTCGATGTTGACCGGCAAGCGGCTACCGCGCAGGCGTAATTCGCCCAGCAGCCCTGCGCTCCAGGTCAGCTCGCCAGCCAGACTGGCCTGGCCTCGTTCACCACTGCGCCAACCACCGCTGAGCTGCAAACTTTCCCCAGCAATCATTGCATCCACTTGCAATGCCTCGACCGTCATCGGCAATTGACCGCCGGACAGCTCACCCTCGCGGAGCTGTAAGCGGCCATTTATTTGTGGCGCCAGCAAGCTGCCTGACAGGCTGCCACTGCCGTCGAGCCGCCCTGCCAGGTGCTCGACCATTGGCAGGAACGGTCGCGCTAACGCTAGATCCAGGCCAGTCAGGCGGAAATCGCCGGCCAGTGTCTTGCTTGCCGGCCGTGGGTCGAGGCGTGCCTGGAGACGTAGCTCGCCGATTTTTGGCCCGCGCAGTTGTATCTGGGTATCGATTTTCTGCGGACTGAGCTGGCTCTCCAGGCGCAGGCTGTCATAGGCGAAATCCAGCCATTGACTCTGATCACGAATGCGCCAGATGCCGCTGCCGGCATCCAGCACCACCCGTCCGCTCGGCCCCGCCGCAGGCAGATCGAGATGCACCTCGGCATTCAACAGGCCTTGCCAGGCAAGATCCTTGGGTAACCATTGCGCCAGGCTGTCGAGCGGGAAGTCACTGAGGCGATAGCGCAACCGTGGCTCGGGCAGCAGCCGTTGATCCTCGCCACACAGGCTGGCCGAACCAGAACGCCAGCAGTGCGCGCCGACAGTGAGTTGGCCATTGGCCAAACGCTGTAAGCTGGCCGGCTGCTGCAAGCGCCAATCCTGACCGCCGCTTTGTACCTCGCCACTGCTCAGGTGACCGCGCCAGGCACCCTTGTCCAGGTTGCCAGCAAAGGCCAAGGCGCTCTGCAGCAAGGGACCGGCGAGCTTGAGCTGCAGTCGCTGCTGACGCTGATCGCCCTGCCCGCTGGCTGTCAATCGGCCCAGCTCGGTGTCACCGAGAGTAATACCCTGGACGTCCAGTTCGACCTGAGCTTGCTGGGCACGATCAATCGCTGCATCGAGCTCTATACGCTGCAGGCGTTGATCGATGTAGACCAGACGCTGCCCCTGCAGGCTCAGTTGGCCTTGTGGCGCTTGTAGAGTGCCTGCAAGGTCGAGTTGCCCCTCGAGCTGCCCCTGCAGCTGCGGCCAGAGCTGGCCCAGGCGCGGCAGATTCAGGCGCAATTGCCCACTCAAGCGCTGATTCAGCTCGCCACTGCCATCGATGCGATTGTCACCCAGGCGCAGCGCCAGGCGTTGCAGCGCCCAGTGCTCGCCGCTGCCTGTGGCCTCGGCCTGGAACTGTGCGGGCTGACCACGCAGGCGCCCATTAAGGTCGATCTGGGCATTCAGACTGAGCTGCTGATCGTTCAGCTCGCCCTGACTGTGCAGCGGTCCACCCAGGGTGCCCGGCAGCTCCGCCAGCCAGTAGGCCGGATCAAAGTCGTGCAGTTGCAACCGCGCATCCCACCGCAGGCCGTCGGCAAAACCCAAGGTCAGTTGGCCATCGACCCGCCCCTGACCTGCACGTAACTGCAGGTCAGGCAGGTGCAGCTGCTGCAAATCGCCACTCAGCGGGCTCTCCAGGCTGAAATCTCCGGCAGGGCCATCCAGCCCGGCGGCGAAGTGGCCCAGGTAGTTACCGTCGCGGTAGGCCAGCTCACCACTAAGCCTGCGCAATGCAACAGGTGGTTGTTCTACGCCGGGATACAGACGCTGCCAGGGAAAGTCCTGCCAGTCGAAACGGCTATCCAGGCCAAAGCCTTCGCGCCAGTCCAACTCGCCGCTGAGGCGCACCTGCTGCTCGGCACTGGCACTCAGGCTCAAGGCGGAAATCTCGGCGCCGTCAGCCTTCAGCAGCCCTAGCAGGGTCAGTGCCAGTGGCCCGCCTTCGCCCGGCAACTCGGCATTGCCGCTAACCTGGTAACCATCGGCTAGATCGCCGCTCGCCGTCAGCGCTAGCTTGTTCAGGCGCAAGGTGTCCGGGAGTTCACTGCTGGCCTTGAAGCCGTCGGCATGCACCTGCAGGCTGGCCGGCAGATTATCCGCCAGCGGTTGCACTGCGCCATGCAGGCGCCCAGTGAGGTAGCCCGTACTAGCGGCAGTCACCTGCAGGCTCTGCTGCAAATCACCGACGATACTGACCTCCAACTGCCAATCCTGTGCCTCGGGTGCAGGCAGTTGCACCTTGCCGACGATGCTCAGCGGCCAGTCGCCATCGGGTAGTATCTGCCCACTCAGCGCGACGGAAAGGTCGTCACGCTGCAGCCGCAGGCTGTCGATCTGCATGCCTTCGCGGGTCCAGCGCGCTGCAAGCTGCAGACCCTGTAGCTGTTCGTCGCCATTGAGCTGCAGGCTGCCGATGTGCACCTCGCCCAGTTGCAGTGCCAATGGCAGTTGCAACTGCGGCAAGCGCCATGGCGTGCTGCCCTCCTCCTCGCCAGGCGGTAAGCGCAACTCGATTCGCTCGACGTGCAGCCGCTCGACGCACAAGGTCAGGCGCAACAAACACAGCGGCGACCAGGCCATCTCGGCAAGACGAATCTCTGCCAGGCTGTCACCTTGCTGCCAGCGCAGCTGCTCGGCGCGCCACTGCCTGCCCAACTGGCCGCTGAAATTGCTCACCTGCAAACCCGGCACCTGGGCCAGCGCCCAGCGGCTTCCTGTACTGCTGGCAAATATCCAGGTCATGCCCAACACCAGCATCAGCAAGGTGCCCAACAGACCATAGAGCGTGTACCTCAACCCGCGCTTCACAGCTCCGGCCCCATCGAGAAATGCACGCGCACACCGCCCTCACTATCCAGCGGATGCGCCAGGTCGAGGCGCAGCGGACCGACTGGAGAGACCCAGCGCAGGCCAATACCGACGGCACTTTTCAAGGACGGGAAGTCCAGCGAATTGAAGGTATTGCCTTGGTCAACAAAGGTCGCCACGCGCCAGCGCTCGGCCACGCTGTACTGGTATTCGGCGCTGGTGGCGAACAGATAGCGGCCGCCGATTTTATCGCCTTGGGAGTTTTGCGGTGACAGGCTCTGGTAGTCGTAACCGCGCACGCTCTGATCACCGCCAGCAAAGAAGCGGAGCGAGGGCGGCACCGAGGAGAAACCACCAGACTCGGTGCCGCCAAATTGCACCCGGCCGAGCAAACGGTGCTTGTCCGCCAGCGTAGTCAAGCCTTTGAGCAGGACATTGCCGTGCAGCACGTCGGCATCGGAGAGTACGCCGCGCTTGGCCGCCGACAGATCGAACTGCAGGCGATAGCCATGGTTCGGATCGACCTGATTATCGCTGTGCAGGTAGGCGTAACTGATGCCAGGCATCAGCAAGGTACTCAGCCCGGAGTCATCGCCAAGCTCGTATTGCTCATGCTGCCACTTCAACGAGATGACCCGCTGCCAACCACTGTCCAGCTTGCTGTGCCACTCCGGGCCAAAGGTCAGCAAGCGGCTGAGGCTGTCTCTATCGGCCAGTTCCTGAAACTGATATCCGCCCGCGTAGCGCAGCTTGTCGGTCAGGGGCGGATCGCCAGGCACGTCGTACCACAGCCCAACATTTTGTCGCGGTGCCGACAATTCCATCTCGGCGCCATAACTGTGGCCTTGCGGGTTGGCCCAATGGCGTGTCCAGTTAGCGCGGCCACGGGGGCCGACATCCGTGGAAAAGCCCAGTCCAAGCCCCATGCTCCGGGGTTTACGGGTTTGCAGCTGGACACTGACCGGAATCCGCTGCTGCTCAGCGACGCTCGGACTGGCATCGACGCTCACGGTCTCGAAATAGCCACTGGAACGCAGCGACTGGTAAAGCTCGGCGATCAGTTCGGAGTCATAGGGGGTGTCCCTGGTAAAGGGCACCATGCGTTGCAGGAGCTGCTCCTCGAAGGGCGCATCGCCTTCGAAGCTCACTGCTCCTAACTGGTAGCGCGGACCACTGTCGTAGATCAGCTCAATGTCTGCGACCCCGCCCTGCGGGTCGATACTCAAGCGTTGACGGGTGAAGCGCCCGGCAAAAAAACCGTAGCGCGAGGCCTGATTCTGGATCTGGCGCTTGGCGGCGTCGTAGCGACCATGGTTGAGTACCGCGCCGGCCTTGAGCTGGGCGTCGCGGGGCAAACGAAACGCGCGCAGCTGATTGGCTGGCCCGTCGATGCGCAGCGTCACCTCACGCAGCCTGACCGGCTCGCCGGGAACGATGCGGATAGTCAGGCGCAACGGGTCGCCTTCGCTGACCTCACTACTGATCTGCGCCTGGTAGTAACCCAGGGCCTGCGCAGCTTTTTCTGCCTGGGCTTCAGCCACCCGACGGAAACGCTGCAAGGCGTCAAGATCGCGCTCGCCCAGACTGCCGATATAACCTTCGACATTCTCCTTGAGCGCGGCATTGGCAGGCTGGACCCTCACCACCAGACGTGCCTCGGCCAATACCAAGGTACTAAGGACAAACAGCGCCAACCCGGCGAAAAATATTGGAATCGTTCTCATGACGCGAATGCTAGCACGTGCTGCGCGTTAGCCTAGAGCGTCTGACAGTGTTCTGATTGGCGACGCGTTATCACCTTGGGTGGGCTGACTCAGCCCACCGACTCGGTCATGCAGACCTGCATGCCGTCAAGCGCTGGCTTTAACGGCGTGCTGCGGATTGGGATGAAAAAACACGTGCTCGATGATTGGGCCAACCGCCACCTCACCAATTTCCTCGTAACCATGGCGCTTGTAGAAGTTCAGGTAATGCGGGTTACCGGTGTCGAGTACCACGCCAAGCGAACCTGCATCCTCGGCACACCAGCTGTGCAGGGCTTCGAGCAACTGCTCGCCGAGATGCTGACCCTGGAACTCAGGATGAACGCCAATCAATGGCAGCACGTGATAAGGCCCAGGCGGCAGGCAAGCGAGGACGGCATCGTGGTACTCCAGATAACGCTTGGTACAGCGAAAGCCGGTAGTGAGCAGCATGCGCATACGCCAACTCCAGCTTTCGGTAATATCCAGGCGGCGCTGCGGGGGTGCGATCAGTGCCATGCCGATCAGGCGATCATCGATCAACAAGCCAATCGCCGGCAGATCCTCGCTGAAATGCTGCTGCACCAATTCGCGGACTGTGGCGCGCACGCGCTGGTCATAACCGGGGCGCTCGGCTTCAAACAGATAGGAAAAGGTCGGCTCATGGCGGTAGGCGTGGTACAGCAGCGAGCGTGCTTCGCGGGCATAACCGCTATCAAGCATACGAACTTCAGCGGAACTGTTCGGCATAGGGTGCGATCTCTGGCGTTACGTAATCTGCATGGTCTGAAGCAACCCTAGCACCGCAATCCGGCGACAGCCAGAACTGGCCGTGCGGTTGCCGGATCGGCTAGCATCGCAGCTTCGTTACAACGACCCCAGGACTTGCCGCTCATGAAGATCGTCTCCTTCAATATCAACGGCCTGCGTGCGCGCCCACATCAACTGGCGGCCTTGATCGAGAAACACCAACCGGACGTCATCGGCTTGCAGGAAACCAAAGTCGCCGACGAGCAATTCCCAGAGGCTGACATTCGCAACCTCGGCTACCACGTGCATTACCACGGCCAGAAAGGCCACTACGGCGTCGCCCTGCTGTCGCGCCAGGAACCGTTGACGCTGCACAAGGGTTTCCCCGGGGATGATGACGACAGCCAGCGGCGCTTTATCTATGGCACCTTCGCCGATGCCCACGGCAACCCGGTGACCGTGATGAACGGTTATTTCCCGCAAGGTGAAAGCCGTGATCATCCGACCAAGTTTCCCGCCAAGCAACGCTTCTACGAGGATTTGCAGCAACTTTTGCTCAATCAGTTCCAACCAGAGCAAGCGCTGGTGGTGATGGGCGATATCAATATTTCGCCGCAAGAGTGCGATATAGGCATTGGCGAAGAAAACCGCAAGCGCTGGCTCAGAACCGGCAAATGCAGCTTCCTGCCGGAAGAGCGCGAGTGGCTGGAGCGCTTGAAAAACTGGGGTTTGGTCGACAGTTTCCGCCACCTAAACCCCGCCGTTAGCGATCGATTCAGCTGGTTCGACTACCGCAGTCGTGGTTTCGAGGACGATCCCAAGCGCGGCTTGCGCATCGATGTAATCCTGGCCTCCCAGCCACTGCAGTCGCGCTTCAAGGATGCAGGAATCGACTATGCACTGCGCGGCATGGAAAAACCCTCGGACCATGCACCGATCTGGCTGGAACTGAGCTGAACTGAGAGGCGGTGAAATAGCTCTCGCCTGCGACGGCTGCCGCCAGACGCCCACCACTGCGCCTCATTACTTAGAGGCTGACGGACTGTCGCTGCGCGCCGATCGGAACGCCGCCCGGCCAACGCTCCGCTGTCATACTCCAGTCATCTGTTGGTCTTATTGTCGCGGCACCTTTCACTGCCCTTATTAAGGTGTCTACTGCATGTCGCACGACCTGCCTGCTGTTGATCAGCCAACCTGGAGCAGTACCTGCGCCGGCCTTTTGCTCGGCTTTATCTGTTATGCCCTGCCCTGGACGGTGTTTGCGGCTCTGCCGACCGCTGTCGACGACAGCAGTGTCCTGCGTATCCAGGGTTCCAACACCATCGGTGCAACCCTTGGCCCGGCGCTGGCCAGAGGATTGCTCGAAGAGCAAGGCCTGAGCGCGATCCGCATCGAGGCAGGCGCCGCCGAGAATGAGCAGAAGATCATCGGCACCAATGCCAACGGTCGCAGCGTGACCATTGAAGTCGCCGCCCATGGTTCCGGCACCGGCTTCACCGCCTTGCAGGTCGGAAGCGCCGATCTGGCCGCCTCGTCACGACCGATCAAAGACAGTGAAGTCAGCGCCCTGGCGAGCCTGGGCGACCTGCAAAGCCGTGATGCCGAGCACGTCATCGCCATTGACGGTTTAGCGATCATCCTGCACCCAAGCAACCCGATTGGCGCTTTGCGCATCGATCAGCTGGCGCAACTATTCTCTGGGGAGCTTCAGGACTGGTCGCAACTGGGCGGCAAAAACGGGCCTGTTACGCTGTACGCCCGCGATGACAACTCGGGCACCTACGACACCTTCAAGGAGCTGGTGCTGAGTGCCAACGGGACAAACCTGGCCGTCAGTGCGCGGCGCTTTGAGTCCAGCCAGGCATTGTCAGATGCGGTTAGCCAAGATCCCCAGGGGATCGGCTTTATCGGTCTGCCGTATATTCGCCAGGCTAAAGCGCTGGCCATCGCGGCAGGTGAGTCGCAGGCGATGCTGCCCAGCACAAGCTTGATCGCGACCGAGGACTACCCTCTTTCACGGCGGCTGTTTCTCTACAACCAGCCGGACTTGAGCAACCCCTGGGCCAAAGCGCTGGTCCGTTTTGCTCATAGTGAGCGCGGTCAGGCTATCGTCGCGCAAAGCGGCTTCATCGCGCAGACCGTGCAGGCAATTGATATTGCCGCTGACCCCCTGATGCCGCAGGCCTACCAAACCCTGGCCCGTGAGGCGCAACGGCTTTCTGTGAACTTGCGCTTCCAGCAAGGCAGCGCCGTGCTGGATAACAAGGCTCATCGTGACCTGGAACGACTGCTCGCCTACCTGACAGCGCAGGACAAGCTGCATCGGAAAGTGGTGTTGGTCGGTTTCGGTGACGCCAAGGGCGATCCAGCCAGAGCCGAGTTGCTATCCAGGCTACGGGCAATGGCAGTACGCCGTGAATTGGCACGGCAAGGCGTGATTGTGCGCCAGGTAACCGGACTCGGCGACGAGCTGCCGGTAGCCGCCAACAATGCCGATGACGGACGGATCAAGAATCGCCGTGTCGAGGTCTGGGTGTATTGACCGCACTCCAGCAGGCGTGAAAGCAACGTCGCGGGCTGGTGCTGATCTTGATCGGCGGGAAGATTTTCCTGCACGGCCTTATTGGCTGGATTCCAGCATTGCTATCACGTGACGTGACCGTTGGCTCACTGAGGGCGGCGTGATCTTGTCGCTGCTGACAACCCGCAATCGCCCAGCAGAGAATCGTTAAGCCCGGGTAAGCACAAGGCCCGCATAAATGCGGGCCTTGTCATGTGGATCGGCAGGCTGGCATTACTGGCCACCCTGCCCCCGCGTTAGCGGCCGGCTGTCACTGCATCACTTGGCCATGTACTTGCCGATCTCGAACTTACCGATGGCCATGCGATGCACTTCATCCGGGCCGTCGGCCAGGCGCAGGGTGCGCTGCATGGCATACCAGTAGGCCAGCGGGAAGTCGTTGGAGACTCCCGCACCGCCATGCATCTGGATCGCACGGTCGATCACCTTGAGCGCAACATTTGGCGCTACTACCTTGATCTGGGCGATTTCACTGGCCGCGATCTTGTTGCCGACAGTGTCCATCATATAGGCCGCATTAAGGGTCAGCAGGCGCGCCATGTTGATCTCCATGCGCGAATCAGCGATGTGATCAATATTGCCACCCAAGCGCGCCAGCGGCTTGCCGAAGGCGGTACGGCTTATCGAGCGCTCGCACATCAACTTGAGTGCACGTTCGGCCATGCCGATGGAACGCATGCAGTGGTGGATACGGCCAGGGCCAAGGCGACCCTGGGCGATCTCAAAGCCGCGACCTTCACCGAGCAGCACGCTGTCGTAGGGTACGCGGACATTCTCAAACAGCACTTCGGCATGCCCGTGGGGCGCGTCGTCGTAGCCAAACACCGGCAGCGATCGCACCATCTTCACACCAGGGGCGTCCATCGGCACCAGGATCATCGAATGCTGCTGGTGGCGCGGTGCGTCAGGATTGGTCAGGCCCATGAAAATCATGATCTTGCAACGCGGATCACAGGCCCCTGAAGTCCACCACTTGCGGCCGTTGATCACCCACTCGTCACCCTCGCGTACAGCGCGGGCTTCCATATTAGTGGCGTCGGACGAGGCTACTCCCGGCTCGGTCATGGCGAAGGCCGAACGGATCTCGCCGGCCAGCAGCGGCTTGAGCCATTGCTCCTTCTGCGCCTCGTTGGCGTAGCGCACCAGCACTTCCATATTGCCGGTGTCTGGCGCGGCGCAGTTGAACGGCTCTGGGCCGATCAAGGAACTGCCCATGATCTCGGCCAGTGGCGCGTATTCGGTGTTGGTCAGGCCGGCGCCCAGCGCCGAATCTGGCAGAAACAGGTTCCACAAGCCTTCGGCTTTGGCCTTGGCTTTCAGCTCTTCCATGATTGCGGTGGGCTGCCAGCGGTCGCCTTGGTTGACTTGCTGTTCAAAAACGGCCTCGGCCGGATAGACGTGGGTCTCCATAAACGCGGTGACGCGCTCGCGCAGTTCCTGGACCTTGGGGGAGTAAGCGAAATCCATGAGAGCTACCTTCTGCGGACTGTTTGGTGAGGTGTTCGATCTACGAATGATGCTAGAACAGGGGCTAAAATTTACCTAACCTATTCTCAGCGTGTATAAACATTCATCACCGATATATGATCCACTGATACCGACAACCTTCGGAGCGAGCGCGGAATGAATTTGAACAAGGTCGACCTCAACCTATTTATCGTCTTCGATGCTATCTATACCGAGGCCAACCTGACCCGTGCCGGGCAGATCGTCGGCATCACCCAGCCGGCAGTATCCAATGCCCTCGCCCGCCTGCGCGAGACCTTCAACGATCCCTTGTTCGTGCGCACCGCCCAAGGCATGGTGCCCACGCCGATGGCGCAGAACATCATCGCGCCGGTACGCAGTGCATTGCAGCAATTGCGCATTTCCGTGCAGGAAAGTCGCATCTTCAATCCGGCAGAGGCCAACAAGACTTATCGCATCAGCCTGACCGATCTGACCGAGGCGGTGCTGTTGCCCTCCTTGTTCCAGCGGCTACGGCGACTGGCGCCTAATGTCACCATCGAGAGCATGCTCGCCCGCCGTCGAGAAACCACCAAGGAACTGGCTGCGGGGCGGCTCGACTTTGCCGTCGATGCACCGCTTAATACCGACCCTCAGGTGCGTCACGTCAAGATGATGGAAGACCACTATGTCTGCGCCATGCGCAAGGGCCACCCCCTGGCCAAGGACAAGATCAGCCTGGACGAATACTTGTCGTTGACCCATATCCATATTTCCAGCCGCCGCAGCGGCCTCGGCTATATCGACCTGTCGCTGGGCAAGATAGGGCTGAAACGGCGGGTCGCCCTGCGCTCACAGCATTACCTGATGGCTTCAACCGTGTTGCAGAACACCGACATGGCCATCACCGTGCCGGAACGCTTCGCTCGGCGTAACGATCTGCATTACGTGGCACTGCCGGTCAACGACGTGCCGGCCCTGGAAACTCATCTTTATTGGCATGAGAGCACCGATCAGGACCCGGCAAACCGCTGGATGCGCGAGCAGATCATCGAAATTTGCCAGCACGTAATAGCGCAGGAAAAGAAACTCGAAAAAACTTTAGATTAATCACTTAATCTACTGATTTTAAAGGAAATATCAAACACTAAGCCAGGCCAGTAAGGGTATTGGGGTTGGTCTCGCATCGACCCTGACCTTGCTATTCAACGCCGCATACCCAATATGTCGCGCGCCCAGTTGCATGCTTGCCCTATGCCTGCCTTACCCCCCAGCAGCCCAGATGCACCCGGGCAATCACTGCTCATACAGAAAACTGTCATCGAGTTGGTCTGCCCCGCTGACCGTCACCTCCAGATCATTCACCAGGCCGTCGGTAAGCCCATAGATCCAACCATGCACCACCAGCGGCTGACCGCGTTTCCAGGCGTTCTGCACGATGGTGGTATGGCAGACGTTGCGCACCTGGCGCTGCACGTTCAGCTCGCACAGCAGGTTGACCTGGGCTTCCGCGTCCAGGTTGCGGAAACGCTCCAGATTCTGGTGATACAGCGCCTTGAGCGCGCGCAGCCAGTTATCGATCAGCCCCAAGGCCTCATGCCCAAGAGCCGCGCGCACCCCGCCACAGCCATAGTGACCGCAGACGATCACCTGTTTGACCTGCAGCACGTCGACGGCATATTGCAGCACCGAGAGAAAATTCATGTCGGTGGCCACCACCATATTGGCCACGTTGCGGTGCACGAACAGCTCGCCCGGCATCAGGCCAACCACCTCGTTGGCCGGCACCCGGCTGTCCGAGCACCCGATCCAGAGAAACTCCGGCCGCTGCTGACGTGCCAGACGGGCAAAGAACTCCGGATCCCGGGCCTTGAGCGACTCGGCCCAGAAACGGTTATTGGCCAACAGCTGTTGTATGTCCATCGAAGCTCCCGATCTCCCCAGCGACGGCAGGGCATGGCGAAGAATAGCCATGCACCGCCCTGGGCAGAATTGTCGACGGTCAAGAATGCAACGGCCTGCCTCCTCTTCATTGCACTGCCTCCAAAGAGGTAGTGCCGAGGAGGAATGTTGCCGCCCGGCTGGCGCGCCTAAGATGCTGGCTACTGAGGTGAACCATGCTGAGCGACTCTACGACCCTTGCCATTCTGCGCGAGCACCCCTTGTTTCAAGGGTTGTCCGACAGCGCTTTTCAGGAAGTCGGCAACCTGGCGATTCATCGACGCTTGCACAGCCTCGACATTCTCTTCCACCAGGGCGATCTGGCGGAGCGTTTCTACCTGCTGCTGGAAGGGCAGATCATCCTGACCCGCGTACTGCCCGAGGGTAACGAGAAACTGGTCGAGGTCATCCCGCCGGGGCAGGTTTTTGCCGAGTCCCTGCTGTTCTGCGATACCCGCCACTATCAGGTAACCGCCAGCGCACTGAAACCCAGTTGCCTGGTAAGCATCGACGGTGCCCACTATCGCCACCTGCTCGAAGTGCAACCGAGTATCTGCCTGAAACTGCTGACCAGTCTAAGTACCCGCCTGGACCAGCGACTGACTGAAATCGACACCCTGGCCGTGGCCAATGCCAGCCGCCGGGTGGTGCTTTTTCTCTGCCAGGAACAGGCGGCCGGCAATGGCCAGATCAAGCTCAGCGTGCCAAAACGCCTGATCGCCTCGCAGTTGGGGATTCAGCCAGAAACTTTCTCGCGCATCCTGCATCGGCTGATCGATGCCGGGCTGATCGCCATGGAGCGGCGCAACATTCGCATCATCAATACGCTCCGACTGACCCGCTACTGCGAGTGAACCAGGCTGCAGGATCTTCTGCCGCCGCCTCGACAACAGCGCCTTGGCGTGAGTGCTCTGCCCATCGTTCGCCGCTCAACCCTGTAACTGAAAACGGCCGGTCAGCGCTTGCAGTCCATCCATGCTGCGGGTGATGGCCTGGCTGCTCGACTCGGTATCGCGGGTGGACACAGCGGCCTGATCGGCGATACCGGCGATATGGGTCAGCGAACGGTGCATGTCGTCGGCCACCTGGCACTGCTCCTCGGCCGCCGTGGCGATCTGGTTGGTCATGCCGCGAATGGTCTGCACCGCGCCGACGATGTTTTCCAGGGCGCCCTGGGCGGCTTCGATCTGCAGCAAAGTGGCATCGCTGCCCCGCCGCGATTCGTCCATGGCCCGACCGGCGCGTCCGGTCTGCTGCTGCAGGCGTTCGATCAGGCCGCTGATCTCGCCGGCAGAACTCTGGGTTCGTGCGGCCAGGTTGCGCACCTCATCGGCAACCACGGCAAAACCGCGGCCCTGCTCACCGGCCCTGGCCGCCTCGATGGCGGCATTCAACGCAAGCAGATTAGTCTGGTCGGCAATCGCACTGATCACGCCCAGCACCCGACCGATTTCCTGACTGTCGGTGGCCAGCTGCAACATCAACTCGGATAACCCATCGACATGTCCGGACAGATCGCGAATGGCGGCGACCGAACTGCGCATGATGTCGCGACCATTACCGGTCTCGTCGTCGGCGGTGTCGGCCGCCGTCGCTGCCGCCACGGTGCTGCGCGCGACTTCCTGGGCGGTGGCGAGCATTTCCTGCATGGCAGTGGCCACCTGATCGATCTCGGCCTGCTGGCCGACCACGCTGCGCGCACTTTCGCCCGCAACCGCAGCCATGTGGCTGCAATGACCATCGGCCTGCTCAGCGGCCAGGCGCACTGCGCGAATCATGTCGCCGACCTGTTGCAGCAAGCGGTTGTAGGCGGTACTGATCTGGCCCAATTCATTGTCGGCATAAGCCACCGCCAACTGCTGGGAGAAATCGCCCTGACTGACCCGTTCGAGCCGGCCGCGCAGCTCATCGATCTGGCGCATCAGCCAGTTCATCCCCGCCACCCGCCCGAGTATCACCAGCAACAGGATGGCCAGGGTCGAACCCAGCGCCACCCAAAGCTGCACAGTGGCACTGCGGTTGGCCGCGGCCGACATCAGTAGCACCACGTCGTTGCTGGCCGCGAGCAAGGTTTCCGAGTCGCTGGCCAGTGTTGGCAACGCCGCGCTGTCGCCCTGGGCCACAGCCAGCACCAGGGTGCGGTAACGGCTCCAGGCCTGATCGACCTGACGCAGCCGCTGCTGGGCGGCCGGCAACGCTACCGCGGCGACGCCTTGCCCCGGATCGCCTTGCACCAGCAGGCGATGGGCACGCTCGAAGCGTTGCAGGGTCGCCTCCAGGCTCGCCAGCGGCAACGCCCCTTGCGCGACCAGCAGGCTCTCCTTGGCCATTTTCTGGCTGAGCATGCGTTGCGCGCCGGCCATATCCAGCTGCCGGGCATCCTGGTCGGAGGTAAACAGCACCCCGGCAGTGAGTGCCGCGCAGAGAAAGATCAGGCTGTAGGAAAAGAAGAACTGGGTGTTGAGGGTGCGCAGGCCAAAACCGCGTAGTAGCCGCTGAATTCCGTGCGCCAAGGTGTCAGACATATCGAGCCCTTTGCATCATGCAATTGAATTGATCATCGTCAGAAGCTCGCCACATCATCCGGCGTAGTTGTTCGGCAGCCCGCCTAGGGAAAAACCTCGCCCTTGCCCTGTGCCACCGGGACTTCAACCGCCTCGCCCAGCGCGCAGATCAACTGCCACAGGCGCGGCGGCAGGTCATCGGGGTCGAGGCTGTCGAGCAGGTTCTTGATCCCCAGGCCCAGGTCGGTGTCGCCCTCGATCATCAGGCGGCGGCGGAAAAACAGGGTATCCGGGTCCTCCTGACGACTGGCCAGCAGAAGGAACTCGCGCCAGTTGCCGCGGATGCAAACATCCACCGGCGCCTCGGCGGCAATGCGCAGGCCACTCTGGTCGCGGGTCAGGCACCAGGCCAGCTGCAAATCACTGATTTCCAGCCGCAGCCAACGGCCCTGCAGCAGGTCGAATTCGCCCGCCGCCAGGGGGTCGGCGAACAGGCGGGCAATGACTTTTTCCAGCACCAGACGCTGCAGCGGGAATGGCACATGGCGACCCAGCGGCAAGAGTGGCGTGCCAACACGCATGGCCAGGCGGGCCAAGGTCTTCATAACACCACCTCGTCGGCACGCAGCATGCCCGGGCGGCCGTGCCAATAACCGTTACAGCCTTCCACCGCCAGCGGCGGCAACGCACCACAGCGCACCGTATCGAAGGCCGCGATGACCCCGGCCATGCCCTCGGCGCGCGGGCTCAGGCGCAGCAGGTCCGCGCCGGCCGCGGCCAGCTGGGCATAGTCGGCGAGCAGGTTATTGACCTTGGCCGACATGGTCTGAATGCCGTTGAGGGTGAACAACGCCTCGCCCTCCTGGCTGTGCAGCACGATGCCTTCCGGGAAACTCTCGCAGCAGATCTGACAGTCGTCCTTGGGCCGGTTTTCCGCGCGAGCGGTGAAGCAGCGCGCCGAGTAGGCCAAGGGCAGATGCCCGTAGGCGAACAATTCCACCTCGGGACGCGCCAGGCCGAGGCTGTCGAGTTGCTCCAGGGTGTGGCGAATCAGTGCGCCGGAGCATTCGACCGGCGGCACCCAGCGTTGCAGACCGCAGTCGATCAGCTCAGCCAGGGCATGGCCGTTGTACAGATTGAGGGCGGGGCCGGCGACGAAGGGCAGCCTGCGCTCGTGCAAGAACTGCACCGCGCCCATGTCGTTGGCCTCCACCAGCAGTTCGCCGTTGTCGCACAGACGCTTCAGGCTGGACAGCTCGGAAGCCGCCTCGACCAGCGCCAGGCCCGAAAGCACCCGTTCGACGCGGCTGCATTCACCCAGCTCGCGGGCCAGGCCGAGCCAGTCATCCAGGCCGAGAGCGCGACGCTTGGCGCACACCGTCTCGCCGAGGTAGATGACATCGAGGGGCTGTTCGGCCATTTCGGCGTAGAAATCCAACAGTTTTTCGCGGTTCCAGTAGAACAGGACGGGGCCCAGGCTGAGCTTCATGATGATCTCCTCATTGCCAGGAACGGTGATAGGCGCCCAGCGTGGTCTGGCTGCCCTCGGACAAGCTGTCCAGGGCGCTGCGCCACTGCGGCTGCACCGTGAAGTTCTGCGGCGCGCGGTCATAGGCATCCAGCGCCGAGCGCCAGACCCGGGTGACCTGCTCGACATAGGCCGGACTGCGCTGGCGACCCTCGATTTTTACCGCGCTCACGCCGATTGCAGCGAGCTGCGGGATCAGGTCTAAGGTGTTCAGGCTGGTCGGCTCTTCCAGGGCATGGAAGCGCTGGCCGTTGACCAGGAAGCGACCCTTGCACAGGGTCGGGTAACCGGCCGGTTCGTCCTTGGCGTAGCGGTCAATCAGCACGCCATTGAGGCGCGAGCTGAGGCCCTCGGCATCTTCCTGCCAGCGCACCGCCTTGGCCGGCGAGCAGACGCCGCACAGGTTGGGCGACTCGCCGGTGAGGTAGGACGACAGGTGGCAACGGCCCTCGGCCATGATGCACAGGCTGCCGAAGGCGAATACCTCGATTGGCACCGGACTCTTCTCCGCCACCTGGCGCACCTGGGCCAGCGACAGCACCCGTGGCAACACCGCGCGGCGGATGCCATAGCGCTGCTGATAGAGCGTCAGCGCGGCGGCATTGGTCGCCGAGCCCTGCACCGACAGATGCAGATTGAGGTCGGGATGGCGGCGGCTGGCATAGGCCAGCACCCCCGGATCGGCGGCGATCAGGGCGTCCACCCCCAGGGCCGCGGCCTGGTCGACCGCACGCTGCCAGCGTACCCAGCCATCCGGCTGGGCGTAGGTGTTGACCGCGATATAGAGCTGCCGGCCCTGCTGACGGATCAGCTGCAGGCCGCTTTCCAATTGCTTGTCGTCGAGATTCAAACCCGAAAAATGGCGGGCATTGGTGTCATTGCGAAAGCCGACATAGACGGCGTCGGCGCCCTGCCGAACCGCGGCCTTGAGGGCAGGCAAGCTGCCTGCGGGACAAACCAGTTGCATGGAAACTCCTTGCGGAAGGAATACTGCCGGGCACTGTAGGGTCTGGCTCTGAGCGAGGCCTTGACCGCGGTCAACAAGCCTCGACTCGTCCGGCCACGGTTACTGGGTCGATTCGCCACATCGCCTGACTCCTACATTATTCGCTGCGTTTGCTGCACAACAACGCGGCATCGAAGACGGGGCGGCCCTTCCTACGCTACTTAATGCAGCAGCGCACTGAACGGCAGGTAATCGAGCAGATCGCCCTCCTCCAACGTCTGCCCAACCTCGACCAGCGCCAGTCCGTCGGCCCAGCAGGTCGAGGTGAGCATGGCCGAGCCCTGTTGCGGGTGCAGGCATACACGCAGCTGACCGTCCTGATGTTGCAGTCGTGCACGCAGGTACTGGCGGCGACCGTTGACCTTGCGCCAGGCGAATCCGGCGGGCAGACGCACGGGTTGCGGCAACACATCCAGACAGCCCTGGGCGCGCAGCAGAAAGGGCCGCGCCACCACCAGCGCAGTGATCAAGGCGGCTGCCGGATTGCCCGGCAAGCCGATCCAGGGTTTGCCGCCCACTTCGCCGAAGGCCAGCGGCTTGCCCGGCTGGATCGCCAGGCGCCACAGGTGCAATTCGCCCAGCTCGCGGATCGCCTGCTTGAGGTGATCTTCCTCGCCGACCGACACCCCGCCGGAGGTGATCAGCATGTCCCACTCCGAAGCGGCCAGGCTCAAAGCATCGCGGCTGGCCGCCAGTTCGTCGGCCATGATCTCGTAATCGTGGACTTCCAGGCCGAGGCTGCTCAGTACGCCCGCCAGGCTGTAGCGGTTGGCGTTGTAGATCTGTCCGGGCTGCAGCGCCGCACCCGGCTCGCGCAACTCGTTGCCGCTGCTTAGCAGACCGACCCGCAGGCGTCGGTAGACCGCCACCCGGTCGATGCCGAAACTGGCCAGCAGGCCCAGTTCCTGAGGGCGCAGGCGCTGCCCGGCGCTGAGCACCTGAGTGCCGGCAGCCAGTTCCTCGCCGCGCCGACGCACATGCTCACCGCCCTGTACCGGCGGCAACCACACCCGGCCCTCTTCGAGCCTGCATTGCTCCTGCATCACCACGCTGTCGGCGCCCGGCGGCAATGGCGCGCCGGTGAAGATGCGCACCGCATGGCCGGCGGGCAAGGCTTGGGCAGCCGCGTCGCCGGCGGCAATCCGCCCGGCCAGCGGCAGGCAACCACCCGCGGCCGGCAGATCGGCGGCGCGCAAGGCATAACCGTCCATCGCACTGTTGTCCCAGGCAGGCACCTCGAACGGCGCGATTAACGGCTCGCCCAGCACCCGGCCGAGCGCCTGGCTCAGGGCCACCCGCTCCACGGGTGGCGGCGCCGGCGCACGCGCCAGCAATTCGGCGATGGCCTGATCAACTGGCCGCAGGTTGTTACCGTCGCAGCCGCAGGCGCTCATGAGCGAGCTCCACAGAACGCCGCCGGCGGCTGATCGGCCAGACGCTTGAGGTGGGCGACGAAGTTGCACGGCCCGGTACGGCTGTCCAGTTGCTCGCGCAGGATCTTCTCCCAGGCGGTGCGGCAGGCGTTGGGCGAACCGGGCAGGCAGCAGACCAGCACGCCATTACTGATCCCAGCCACAGCACGCGACTGCAGGCTGGAGGTGCCGATCTCCGCCAGCGAGACCTGGCGGAACAGTTCGCCGAAGCCATCGACCTGTTTGTCCAGCAAGGGCGCCACGGCTTGCGGGGTGTTGTCCCGCGCGGTGAACCCAGTGCCGCCGGTGATCAGAACCACCTGCACCAGTGGGTCGGCGATCCAGGCACAGAGCCGCGCGCGGATCTGCCAGATATCGTCGATCACCAGGGCGCGCTCGACCAGCGTATGGCCGGCGGCCTCCAGGCTCTCGATCAGGGTCTGCCCCGAGGTATCGGTGGCCAGATTGCGGGTGTCGCTGACGGTCAGGACGGCGATGCGTAATGCCTGGAATTCGGCGCTGGACAGATGAGCCATGCTGCAAGTCTCCATAGAATGTCTGGCCGCAGACTGCACCGGTACGGTGCTACAGCCCATTCCTCGAAGGAGGTATGCCTCTGGGAGAAGGATGCCCTGCGCAGCTCTCAAACCCTTATGGGCAGTGGCTTGGCGCGGCGCTTACAGCGACTGCGACCCAGCGCCGCAGGTGCCCTTTGGCGCTAAAGCGCCAGGGAAACAGATTGCCCGTGCGGCGCCGCGCTGGAGGGATCGAACAACCGGCACACCGAGTGCGCGAGTAAACGACCCGCGGGAAGAATCGCAATCAACGCCTCATCGAGGCTGAGCAGGCCGTCGCGCTGCATCTGCTCCAGGGCCGGCCAGGCATCGGCGAAATACTCGCGAAACAGCAGGCCGTAGCGCGCCTCGATACGCCGAATATCCAGGCCGAAGTCACAGATCAGCCGCTCAATCACCTCGCTACGCAGGCGGTCGTCAGGCCCGCAGCGAAAGCCGCGCCAGCTCGCCAACTGGCCGCTGTCGAGCTGCGCCTGATAGCTGTGTAGATCACGACTGTTTTGCACATACAGACCATCGATCTGGCTGATGGCTGCGACGCCCAGGCCAATATGATCGCAGTCCGCATGCTGACTGAAGCCCTGGCAATTGCGCTGCAGGCTGGCGTTTTCCTGGGCGATGACCAGATCATCATCCGCCAGGGCGAACAGGCCCATGCCGATATAGCGATAGCCTGCCCGGCTGAGTTGCTCAAGGCATTGCCGCTGCATAGCCAGCGTATCCTTGCGCCCAGATAAGCCTGTGGCGGCAAATTGCCCCAGCGTCCGATAGCGCTGCGGCGGATCGGCATAGTCGAAAACGGTTACTCGATTCGGCTGCAGCTCGATGATGGCCGCCACCTTGCGTGCAAAACTTGCCTGGGTTTGCCAGGCACGGCCGTAGCCAATATCGATATTCACCGAGCGATAGTTGAGTGCGCGGGCGGCATCGATCAGCGAGCGAATTTGCCGCGGGTCCTGCCAGGCCAGCGCCGCCCCACTGACCGCGGCAAAATCAGGCACGCCGATACTGACGTGATTGAAGCCCAGCTCGCGCAGCCGTCCCATGGTTGCCCAGTCCGAGTGGGGCAACTGGATATCGATGCTGTAATCGCCCTCGTCATAATCGAGAAAATTGCAGCGCTGGCGCAGATGGCTGACCAGCCGGTGCAGTTGATCGGCACTGGGCGTGCTGCCGCCGGCCAGGTGAAATTGCTTGACCCGTTGCTGCGGCCCCAGGTGGCAGCTGATTGTGTCGATCTCCCGCTCCAGGCGCTCCTGGTAGGCGGCGAATAGGCTTGGCGAACAACTCACCCGCTGCTGGCTGAAACCGCAGTTGAGCGGCAACTGCACGGCAAGCGATAGCCCGCGCTGGGCCTGCCGGCTGCCACGCAAGGCGCGCAGCAGATCCAGCGAACCGATGCCGCGATGAAACATCGTGGTCTCGGGATAGCAGCTGAGGCGGGCGTCGCCATGACCATAGCGGCTAAGCAGCTTGCTGTCCCAAGTGATGGATTCACGCATCTGGCACTCCCCGTATGACCGCGAGCGACAGTGTCGGGGTATTGCCTGCGAACCTCATTGACCTGAGTCAACTGCGGCGAAAAGCCACGTATCTGTGAGGATCTGCTTCGCTCAAGCCATCGTTGACTCATTCCAACCCATGGGAGGGGCCTTGGCCGCGATGACGCCTGGGCCAATCACTTCAAACCCAGACGTCGCGCCAGTTTATGCAGGTTGCTGGGGTCGAGATCGAGCAGGCGCGCGGCGCTGGCCCAGTTCTCGGCACACAGTTCCAGGGCCTGCAGAATGCTCTGACGCTGACAGGTTTCGACTGCCTCACGCATCGAACAGGCGGCAGGCATGGGCGTAGCGTGCTGCGCCAGTGATTCACTGGCGCCGGACCGGCGAAGCGAATTGTCGAGGTCGAGGAGATCGGGTTCCAGGGTCAGTATCTGCGTGCGGCTGGCACCGCGACTGAGCAACTTGAGGGCCGCGCGGCTGATCACATGCTCCAGTTCGCGCACATTGCCCGGCCAGGCATAGCCCAGCATGGCGCGCTCCGCCGCCGGCGACAGACGCATGCTGCGCAAGCCCAGGCGAGCGCGATTGAGTTCGAGAAAGTGCCCGGCCAGCATCAGCACATCGTTGCCACGCTCGCGCAACGGCGGAATCGGCACCGGATACACCGACAGGCGGTGGTAGAGGTCGGCGCGAAAATGCCCGTCGCGGATGCTGTCCGGCAGGTGCCTATTGGTCGCGGCGATGATGCGCACATCGACATGCAGCGGCTTGTCCGCCCCCAGGCGCTGGATCTCGCCATTCTGCAGGGTGCGCAACAGCTTGGCCTGCACGCTGAGGGGCAACTCGCCCACCTCGTCGAGCAGCAGGGTGCCGCCATTGGCTGCATCGAAACGCCCGGGGCGATCGGTGGTGGCGCCGGAAAAGGCACCTTTGACGTGGCCGAACAGTTCGCTTTCGGCCAGCGACTCGGGCAATGCCGCGCAGTTGACCTGAATCAGCGGCTTGTTACGGCGCCGCGACAGACGATGCAGGTGGCGGGCGAACAATTCCTTGCCGACCCCGGTCTCGCCCAGTAACAACACCGGCAACTCCGAGTCAGCCACCACCTCCAGTTCACTCAGCAACTGCCGAATCGCCTGGCTGTGGCCGAGTATCTCGCTTTCCTCGGTGACCAGGGCCGCCGTCTGCACATCGCTGCGGGCCAGGCGCAGGCTACGGTTTTCCTGCTCCAGGCGCGTCACCCGCACCGCCGCTTCGATCATCAGGGCGTAGCGCTGCAGATCGCGCCGCGCGTTGCTGTCGAAGGTGCCGGCATGCAGGGTGTCTAGGGTCAGGGCACCCCACAACTGGCCCTCGACGTGCAGGCTGACGCCCATGCAGTCATGCACCGGCAAGGGTTCGCCAACATGCTCGTCGAGCAAACCGTCATAGGGGTCCGGCAAACGGCTATCCGGCTCGAACCAGGTCGGCTCGCGGGAGGCCATGATCGCCGCCAGTCGCGGATGCTGGGCAATCACGAAACGCCGACCGAGCGCCTCATGCACCAAGCCCACGGCCGCCAGTGGACGCAGGCTGTCGCCATCCAGACGCAACAAGCCCACCGCCCCACAATTGAAGTGCTCGCGCAGGGTCTGTACCAAACGCTGCAAGCGCACGGCATTGGGCAGTTCGGTGATCAGATCGGCGAGCAGCGTACTTTCCAGCATGGTATTTACCACCCTAATTGGTCGATCGAACCCTAACAGATCAAGGTGCTATCAACCATGCGCACTAAAAATGCCTTTGTTTTCAAGTGATCGATCCTGGCACGGGTGCTGCTATTAACCTGGCAGCCTGTCCGAGAATGGCGCCGGCGCGCAAATCCTAGGTTGGCGCGCAGGGACCACACCCAACAAGGCCGCCCTCTCTGTTGCCGGACAGTTTCCTGACAATCCCCGTCGCTCGACACGCAAGGAAATCACCATGCGCATAACCTTTCTCGACCACACCCTCGCCAGCCTGGCCTGCGAGATACCCGGGGCCACCCGGGTATTTCATGCCTTCAATCTCGACTTCTGCTGTGGCGGTCACCAGAGCCTGCGCGAGGCGGCGGCCCTGCGCGGCATCGAGCCAGAAGAGGTCGCCGCCGAACTGGACAGCCTGCAGGCCCGGGGCGGCACGCAGCTGGACTGGCGCAGCGAACCCAGCGCGCGCCTGATCGAACATATTCTCAAGCGCTATCACGCCCGTCACCGCGAACAACTGCCGGAACTTATCCGCCTGGCCTGCCGGGTAGAACAGGTCCATGGCGGCCGTGCCGATTGCCCGCACGGCCTGACCGACCTGCTGCGCGATATGCAGCAGGAACTGGAAAGCCACATGCTCAAGGAAGAGCAGATCCTCTTCCCGATGCTGCTGAGCGGATACGCTAGACAGGCCAGCGCGCCGATCTCGGTGATGCGTTTCGAGCACGATCACCACGGCCTGGCACTGGGGCAGATGGAAGCCCTGACCCACGGCATCACCCCGCCGCAGGACGCCTGCAACACCTGGCGCGCGCTGTACCGTGGGCTGAACGAACTGCACGACGACCTGATGCAGCACATCCATCTGGAAAACAACGTGCTGTTCGTCGCCGGCCAAGCGTAGAAGGCTGCCTGAGAATGCGGATTGTTTTAAGCCGAGCCGCCAGGCCCAGCACCATCACCAACTCAGGTAGAACATGCCCTTGGCCAGCAGCACGATGCCGATCATATGAGCGAATAGACTGAGGTGAATGATGCGCAGGTAGCGCGCAGTCATGCGCTTGCTCCTGAACAGCCACATGGCGCTGAAAAAATGCCCGAGCACGCTGGCTGCGAGCATAAGCTTCAGGGTCAGCAGGGTGTTGAAGGACGACGCCAGCGGCGCGGCCAGCGCCGGCAGATAACGCAGCCAGAGCATGCCGAGGCCAGCGCCAAACAGCGCCAGCAGCACCCAGGGCATCAACTGCCGGGCACGCCGACCGATGCCCTGCTCGATCAGGCGCATGGCCTCGGCCGGCACCTGCTTGCGCACGCTTTCCAGGATCAGTACTTCGAAGAACACCGTACCAATGAAGATCAGTGCGGCAAACAGGTGGAGAATCAGCAGGATCGGATAACTCATCGGCTACTCGGTAGGCAGGACAGTAGGCAGGCATGACGCAGCAGCGCATTCACCCCGGATGGCCATCGACACGGGCATTGCACAGCATCGGGCCGTAACGCCAGGCGAATAAGGCAAAGGCCAGGCTCCAGCATGCGGCTGCCAGCCACAGGCCCCAGAACGGCCAGACCTCGATCAACCCCACGCGAAACAGACAGCCCAACTGCAGCAGGATAAACGCCTGGGTCATCCCGGCTGGCGGCGCAAGTGGCCTACCGGTATGACCCAGGCTGACACGGGCAACCATGGCCAGGATCAAGCCGCCCATGGCCCCCACCGTCAGGGCATGCAACGGCTGGCTCGGGTTGCTCAGCAGACCAAAATGCCACAGCGCCATACCCAGGCAGGCCAGGCCCAACCAGGCATAGGCCAGGTGCAGCGACCAGAGCAAGGGCACGCGCCACATGCCCGGGTCATACCAGCGCGCCAGACGCAGCAGATGGCCGGCCGCGAGCAGCGCGAATAGCAGGCCGATCCAGGTGTGCGCCTGCAGGGCGATGCCGGCGGCATACAGCATGGCGATCAAGGCCGAGCCCAGTAGCAACAGCAGGTCGAGCCAGGGCCAAGGCTTGACGCCCTCAACCCGACCCAGCCCGCGCTGAGTGAAGAAGGGAATCACTCGCCCGCCAATCAGCCCCATCATCGCCGCCACCAGCCACACCCCGGCCAGTACGCCCTGACGCTGCAGTACCTCGCTGGCACTGGCCAGCCCGACCATGGCGACCGCATCCGCGCCCGCCAGCAGCAGCAACACGGCGACAATCGGATAATTGCGTTTCTGCCGGGCCTGCCACAGCGCCCGCGCCATCACCGCAGTCAACGCCAGCGGGAACGCCAGCTCGAGCACGAGCAACAAGGTCAATGGCAGATCGCTCAGCCAGGCCGCCCGTGCCGCCAGCCAGAGCAACGCCAATGCCGTAAGCGAACGCCCCTGCAGCCCGGGCTGGCCGGTCCAGGTTTGCACCGCTGACAATAAAAAACCGGCGATGATTGCCAGGGCGAAACCGAACAACAGTTCATGCCGGTGCCAGGCTAGCCAGCCGCCGGCCGGTTGCCAATCGCCCAGCCATCCGCTGAGTGCCGCCAGCCACAGCGGCACAGCCAGCAATGCGAATAGGCATCCCCCCAGAAAGAACGGGCGAAAGCCCAGACGCCACAGCGGGCTGATAGCCAAAGCCTTGCGGCGGTCAAGTACGTGCATGGTGCAGTTCCTTTAAGTGGCCTATGACTCACTCACCCAATACGCCGGCAACCAGGCCCAGCAACAGCAGGCTAACTACGGATCAATCGCGAGCATGAGCCTGCAGTAGACCAGATGGGTCGCACAGCAGGCACCTTGCTCGAAAATGCCAGGCATGACGTCAATGCAACAGCCTCCTGTAGGGCCTATTGCAAAATCCATTCGCATGGCCCGCCCGCAGGTTGTTGCCATCAGTGACTTGCGTGCAAACGACCCGCCTGGCGACTGACCTTAGCGCCGATGGCAAACTGCGCATTCGGCGAGCGCACGGTTGCGTGCTTACCCTGAGCGGTCTTGACCACATAGGCGCGCTGGCTCAAACCGCTGACCTGCTGAACCCCCTCTCCAGCGAACAGGCCTATGCCTGCGCCGACCAATGCGCCCAAGGGGCCACCGACAGCGCCCCCTGCCAGCAGACCGCTGAGTCCGCCATAAAGTGCACCGACGCTATTATCGGGCGTTTCCTTGATCACTTCGTCGGCAGGTACAGCGCCAGCGCCGAGTAGCGCTGCCGTTAGGATACAAACGTTGAATAACTTCATGACTCGCCCCGGTTGATTGATTCGCTCAACCATTAGCAATCCAGAAATCGTGCCAAGAATTAAATTGATATAGATCAGTAACTTAAAAATATTAGGGTATATATAACCCAGCAACAAAAGGTTTATAAGACCCTACAAAGTCAAAATGACTATATTGCCCAGCGTCGCATCAATGGGCCGAGAGGGCGCTGCCACCACAGCACCCGACGAGGGGAAAGGCCTTGCATAGGACTGAGCCTCAGGGCGCGCGCAACGCTCGACAGCTGCTCTAGGGCAGAAGCAGCGCCACTCGTCCGCGATTCGGGCAGGTTTCCATGTAGCGATGGGCCGCAATAAAGTCATCGAAGGCGAACACCTTGTCGATGACCGGCGTGAGCAAGTGATCCGCGGTCAACTGATTGATGTGCTGCAAGGCACGCCGCACCGCTTCATGATTGGGCTCGATGCCCAGCTCCGGGTGACCGGTAAAGTCGAGCACGCAGTGGCGAAAAAGCTGCATGTGCTTCTTGAACGCAGCGCACGCCGGAAAGGCCGTGTCGTTGCCACCGTTGACGCCACACATGATCAGCCTGGCGCGTGGCGCGGCCACATCGCCGAGCAACTTCATCTGCTGCCCGGCGCACTGATCGAGGATCACCTCGACCCCTTTGCCACCGGTATAGCGTTCGATTTCCAGAACCAGATCCTGCTCCTCGGTGACCACCACCTTGTCGGCCCCCAACTCACGCAGAAACTCACGGTTACCCGCCTCGCTGGTCGAGGCGATGACCGTAGCGCCCAGCGCCTTGGCCAGTTGCACAGTCTGCGGCGCCAGACAATGGCTGGCCTCGGTGATCAGCACATGCTGGCCAGGCTGTAGCCTGGACAGATCGACCAAGGCGAAATAGGCGAACAACAAGGCGGTGTAATGCACGCTGGCCTGCAGTGGCGACAACACCTCAGGGTATCGAGTCAGGGCTGAACGCGGCATCAGCACCACGTCGCCCCAGGTCGGGTAGCGATTGGCCGTGCCAGCCGGAAAACTGGCGACCTGCGTACCGATATCAAGATCCTCGATACCCTCGCCAACGGCTTCGATGGTGCCGGCCAATTCGCTGCCCATGCCTGCGGGCAAACTGGCCTGCTCGGCAGCCAGGTTCTGCCGCCACAGCACATCATTCCAACTCAGCCCTACGGCCTGGACGCGCACCAGGACCTCGCCAGGACCAGGTGTAGGAGTGGGCACTTCTTCATAGCGAAGAACATCAGCGGCGCCGAATTTATGGAAACGGATCATGTGGGACATCGTTACCTCAAACTCTGATCACGAATTGACACTTCAATGACTGTGGACTCTATCCGCTGATGTCCGGCAACACCACCCGCAGCCATTGATAGTTGTCATGCCTGGCAGTGATTGCCGGCTTTCCTTCTCGGCACTGCAGCTCGTACTATTGCTCGGCGAAGGCCGTGACGGGCAACGAATTATTGCTGGAACGGAATTACAGAACCCGCAGCATGCCACGCCTGATCGCATCAAGGCCGCTTCACTTCGAATGGTAACCGGATGAACCGTAACGACTTGCGCCGCCTCGATCTCAACCTGCTGATCGTCTTCGAGACATTGATGCACGAGCGCAGCGTGACCCGCGCGGCGGAGAAACTGTTTCTCGGCCAGCCGGCAATCAGCGCCGCCCTCTCGCGCCTGCGCAGCCTGTTTGACGACCCGTTGTTCGTGCGCACCGGTCGCAGCATGGAACCGACCGCCCGTGCCCAGGAAATCTTTGCCCTGCTCTCGCCAGCGCTGGACTCGATCTCCACGGCGGTCAGCCGCGCGGCCGACTTCGATCCAGCGACCAGTACTGCGGTTTTTCGCGTGGGCCTGTCGGATGATGTCGAGTTCGCCCTGCTGCCTGCCCTCTTACGACGCCTGCGCGCCGAGGCGCCCGGAGTGGTGCTGGTGGTACGCCGGGCCAATTACCTGTTGATGCCCAACCTGCTGGCCTCCGGCGAAATTTCGGTGGGCGTGAGCTACACCGAAGAGTTGCCGGCCAACGCCAAGCGCAAGACCCTGCGCCGCAGCAAGGCCAAGCTGCTGCGCGCCGACTCGGTTCCGGGCGCCCTGAGCGTGGACGACTACTGCGCCAGGCCCCATGCACTGGTGTCCTTCGCTGGCGACCTCAATGGCTTTATCGACGATCAACTGCTGAGGATGGGCCGTAGTCGCAAAGTGGTGCTGGCAGTGCCGCAGTTCAACGGCCTGGGAACCTTGCTGGCCGGTACCGACCTGCTCTCGGTGGTGCCGGACTACACCGCAGCCGCCCTGGCCGCTGCTGGCGGCTTGCGCGCCGAGGACTTGCCCTTCGAAACCAACAGCTTTGAAATGTCCATGGCCTGGCGCGGCGCCCAGGACAACGACCCTGCCGAGCGCTGGCTGCGCTCGCGGATCCAGATGTTTTGCGGCGACCCGGATAGCCTGGACTGAATCACCATGGATCGACCGCCGGCGTCTGCACCTGACCGGGTAGACGCTGGGCGCCATGCTCCTTGCCCATCACTATCGCGCCTTATCGATATAAGCATCGCAATCATCATTCCCGATGATATTCATCTTCGCAGCGTTCGATTCGTCCGCCGCCAAGTCGCCAAGCACACTCCGCCCATCCACAACACCCTCTGGCGGAATCATCGATGGACCACCCCAACAACCCTCTCTGGCGGCTACCATTGGCCCTTGCCGCTGCATTGCTGCTGAGCGCTTGCGGCCAGGCTTCAGATGCGATGCAGTCAATGCCCGCGGCGCAAGTCAGCGTTGCCGAAGTCATTGAGCAACCGATCAATGAATGGGACGAGTTTACCGGGCGCCTGGAAGCGCCGGAGTCGGTGAATGTAAAGCCACGGGTGTCCGGCTTGATCGACCGCGTCGCGTTCGATGATGGCAGCCTGGTAAAAAAAGGTGACCTGCTGTTCCAGATCGATCCTCGGCCATTCGAAGCGCAGGTCAAACACTTCGAAGCCCAGCTGCAACAAGCGCGCGCCAGTCAGGCCCGTACACTCAGTGAAGCCCGTCGCGGTGAGCGTCTGCGCCAGAGCAATGCGATTTCTGCAGAACTGGCCGACGCCCGCGCCAGCGCCGCTCAGGAAGCTCAGGCGGTGGTCGCCGGCATTCAGGCCGAGCTGGACAACGCTCGCCTCAACCTGAGCTTCACTCGGATCAACGCCCCCATCGATGGCCGCGTCAGTCGCGCCCACGTCACCGCTGGCAACCTGGTCAATGCTGGGCAAAGCCTGCTCACCACCCTGGTCAGCACCGACAAGGTCTACGCCTACTTCGATGCCGATGAACAGGTCTTTCTCAAATACGTCGAACTGGCGCGCCAGTCCGGCGCGCAACTCCGTGACGCCAGCCCGGTCTACCTGGGCCTGTCCAGCGAAGAGGGGCACCCGCACCTGGGTGAGCTGGATTTTCTCGACAACCAGGTCAACCCACAGACCGGCACCATCCGTGGTCGCGCGGTTTTCGATAACGCCGACGGGCGCTTCATTCCTGGTCTCTACGCACGCCTGAAGCTGGTCGGCAGCAGCCAGTACGCCGCGGCGCTGATCAAGGACGAAGCGGTCGGCACGGACCTGGGCAAGAAATACGTGCTGGTACTCGATAAAGACAACGCGGTGCAGTACCGCGCCGTCGAACTGGGGCCGAAGCTCGAAGGCCTGCGCATTGTGCGTAGCGGCCTAGCCAAGGGCGAGAAGATCGTGGTCAACGGCCTGCAGCGCGCCTTACCCGGCGCAGTTGTCGATCCACAAAGCGTGCCCATGGCCGATGAGGCCACCCTCGCCCAGCTGGCCCGCCTGCGCCAATCCGTGGAGGACCGTGATGCCCCACGGGTCGCCAAACAAGACATCAACAATGGCAAGCCGCGCGGCTGACAAGACGCCGTGGTGCGCGCGGCGCACCCTACCCGACCGTAGGGTGCGCTCTGCACACCAGCGTTCAAGGATCATCCAATGAATTTCTCGCAATTCTTTATCCAGCGGCCGATCTTTGCCGCCGTGCTGTCACTGCTGATCCTGATCGGCGGGGCCATCTCGCTGTTTCAGTTGCCGATCAGCGAATACCCGGAAGTGGTGCCGCCCACCGTGGTGGTACGCGCCACCTTCCCCGGTGCCAACCCCAAGGTGATCGGCGAAACCGTCGCCTCGCCGCTGGAACAGGCGATTACCGGCGTGGAAGGCATGCTCTATATGTCCTCCCAGGGCACTGCCGACGGCAAGATGACCCTGACCCTGACGTTCGCCCTGGGTACCGATCTGGACAAAGCCCAGGTGCAGGTGCAGAACCGCGTGACCCGCACCATGCCGACCCTGCCCACCGAAGTGCAGCGTCTCGGCGTGACCGTCGACAAGGCCTCGCCGGACCTGACCATGGTGGTGCACCTGACCTCGCCGGACGACCGCTACGACATGCTGTACCTGTCCAACTACGCCGCGCTCAACATCAAGGATGAGCTGGCGCGCCTGGATGGCATCGGTGATGTGCAGTTATTCGGCCTCGGTAACTACTCGCTGCGCGTCTGGCTGGACCCAAACAAGGTCGCCTCGCGCAACCTCACTGCAACCGACGTGGTCAACGCCATCCGCGAGCAGAACCGTCAGGTCGCCGCCGGTTCCCTCGGTGCGCCGCCCTCCGATGCGGGCAACAGCTTCCAGTTGTCGATCAACACCCAGGGCCGTCTGGTCACTGAGGAAGAGTTCGAAAACATCATCATCCGCGCCGGTGAAAACGGCGAAATCACTCGCCTGAAAGACATCGCCCGCATCGAACTGGGCTCCAGCCAGTACGCGCTGCGCTCCTTGCTGAATAACAAGCCGGCAGTGGCCATCCCGGTATTCCAGCGCCCCGGCTCCAACGCCATCGAGATTTCCGATGCGGTGCGTGAGCGCATGGCCGAGCTGAAGCAGAGCTTCCCCCAGGGCGTGGACTATGAAATCGTCTATGACCCGACCATCTTCGTGCGTGGCTCCATCGAGGCGGTGGTACACACCCTGCTCGAAGCCATCATCCTGGTGGTGCTGGTGGTGATTCTGTTCCTGCAAACCTGGCGCGCCTCGATCATCCCGCTGGCCGCCGTGCCGGTGTCGTTGATCGGCACCTTCGCCGTGATGCACATGTTCGGCTTTTCGCTCAACGCGCTGTCGCTGTTCGGCCTGGTGCTGGCTATCGGCATCGTGGTGGACGACGCCATCGTGGTGGTGGAAAACGTCGAGCGCAATATCGGCCTGGGCAAAACCCCGGTGGAAGCCACCAAGCAGGCGATGAAGGAAGTCACCGGGCCCATCGTCGCCACGGCCCTGGTGCTGTGTGCGGTGTTTATTCCTACGGCCTTTATCTCAGGGCTGAGCGGGCAGTTCTATCAACAGTTCGCCCTGACCATTGCCATCTCCACGGTGATCTCGGCAATCAACTCACTGACCCTGTCCCCTGCCCTGGCCGCCATATTGCTGAAAAGCCACGACGCGCCGAAGGACCGCTTCTCCAAGCTGCTCGACAAACTGTTTGGCGGCTGGTTGTTCAAGCCGTTCAACCGGGCGTTTGACCGCGCCAGCCATGGCTATGTCGGCACAGTGAAGCGCGTGCTGCGCGGCAGCGGCATCGCCTTGTTCGTCTATGCCGGGCTGATGGGCCTGACCTACCTGGGCTTTGCCACCACACCGAGCGGCTTCGTGCCGGCGCAGGACAAGCAGTACCTGGTGGCCTTCGCCCAATTGCCGGACGCCGCCACCCTGGATCGCACCGAAGAGGTGATGAAGCAGATGTCGGAAATCGCCGGCAAGCACCCAGGCGTGGCCAACACCATTGCCTTCCCTGGCCTGTCGATCAACGGCTTCACCAACAGCCCGAACAGCGGCATCGTCTTCGTCGCCCTGAAAGACTTTGACCAGCGCAAGGACGAAAGCATGTCCGCCGGGGCCATTGCCGCTGAGCTTAACGGCCAGTTCGCGGGTATTCAGGAAGCCTATCTGGCGATCTTCCCGCCACCACCGGTACAGGGCCTGGGCACCATCGGCGGCTTCCGCCTGCAGGTGCAGGACCGTGGCAACCTCGGTTATGACGAGCTGTACCTGCAAACCCAGAACGTGATCGCCAAGGCGCGTCAGCTGCCGGAACTGGACCCGATGTCGGTGTTCACCAGCTATCAGGTGAATGTGCCGCAGATCGATGCAACCATTGACCGCGACAAAGCCAAGACCCACGGCGTGGCGATCAGCGATATCTTCGACACCATGCAGATTTACCTGGGCTCGCTGTACGCCAACGACTTCAACCGCTTTGGCCGCACCTATCAGGTCAACGTGCAGGCCGAGCAGCAGTTCCGCCTGGAACCGGAGCAGATCGGTCAGCTCAAGGTGCGCAACAACCGGGGCGAAATGGTTCCGCTGTCGGCCTTCCTCAAGGTCAGCGCCAGCTCGGGTCCGGATCGGGTGATGCACTACAACGGTTTCCTCACCGCTGAAATCAACGGCGCGGCCGCCCCCGGCTACAGCTCCGGTCAGGCCGAGGCGGCGATGGCTCAGTTGCTCAAGGAAGAACTGCCCAACGGCATGAGCTTCGAGTGGACCGACCTGACCTATCAGCAGATCCTCGCCGGTAACAGCGCGATCTTCGTCTTCCCGCTCTGCGTGCTGCTGGCCTTCCTGGTGCTGGCTGCCCAGTACGAAAGCTGGAGCCTGCCGCTGGCGGTAATCCTGATCGTACCGATGACCCTGCTGTCGGCCATCACCGGGGTAATCCTGGCGGGAGGCGACAACAACATCTTTACCCAGATCGGATTGATCGTACTGGTGGGATTGGCCTGTAAGAACGCCATCCTGATCGTCGAGTTCGCCAAGGAAAAACAGGAAGAAGGCATGGACCGCGTCAGCGCGGTGCTGGAAGCCTGCCGCCTGCGTCTGCGGCCGATTCTGATGACCAGCTTCGCCTTCATTATGGGCGTGGTGCCACTGGTGCTGTCCTCCGGTGCCGGCGCGGAAATGCGCCATGCCATGGGTGTTGCGGTGTTCAGCGGCATGCTCGGCGTAACCTTCTTTGGCCTGCTGCTGACCCCGCTGTTCTATGTACTGATCCGCGCCTTTGTGGAGAAGCGCGAAGCGCGCAAAGTGGCGCGTTTGCAGGAGGTGCAGGCATGAAAGCCCTCAACGCCAAGCCCCTGGCTTTCCGTCTACTGACCCTGGCGTCTGCTTTGACACTTGGCGCTTGCGCCGTCGGCCCGGACTACCAGGCTCCACAGATGGATGCCGGCACACTGAGCAGCGCGCAAAGCAGCAGCTACGACCGCTCACGCTTTGAAGCCAGCTGGTGGCAGCAGTTCGACGACCCGACCCTCAACCAGTTGGTGCAACAGTCGCTGCAGGAAAACCGTCAACTGCGCGTGGCCTTTGCCCGCCTGCTGGCAGCCCAGGCCATCCGTGACGACCTCGGCAACGATCAGCTGCCGACCATCACCAGCCGCGCCAGTGGTGAATTCGGCAAGGCCCAACAACCCGGCGTCAGCGAGCAGCGCGTGCGCGGCGAACGTTACGACCTGGGCCTGGATATGCTCTGGGAGCTGGACCTGTTTGGCCGTATTCAGCGCCAACTGCAAGCCAGCGACGCCGAGCTGGACGTGGCCGAAGCGGATTATCAGCAATTACAGGTCAGCCTGATCGCCGAACTGGTGGATGCCTACGGCAGCCTGCGCGGCGCGCAACTGCGTGAACGTATCGCCCGCGACAACCTGAAAAACCAGCAGGAGTCCCGCGCCATCACCGAGCAACTGCGGGTCGCCGGCGTCGGTAGCCAACTGGATGTGCTGCGCAGCGATGCGCGCCTGGCCGGCACCGAAGCCAGTTTGCCGCAACTGCAAGCCGAACAGCAGCGCGCCAAGCACCGTATCGCCACCCTCCTCGGCCAGCGTCCGGACCAGCTCAGCGTGGACCTCTCGGCCCAGGACCTGCCCGCCATCGCCAAAGCCCTACCGGTTGGCGACCCCGGCGAGTTGCTGCGCCGTCGCCCGGATATCCGCGCCGCCGAACGGCAACTGGCCGCCGCCACAGCCAAGATCGGCGTGGCCACGGCGGACCTGTTTCCACGGGTGAGTCTGTCCGGCTTCCTCGGCTTCACCGCCGGGCGTGGCTCGCAGCTGGGCGTTTCAAACGCGCAAGCCTGGGGCCTGGCACCGACCATCAGCTGGGCGGCGTTTGATCTGGGCAGCGTGCATGCACGTCTGCGTGGGGCCGAAGCCGAAGCAGATGGTGCGCTGGCCAACTATGAACAGCAGGTGCTGCTGGCCCTGGAAGAATCCGCCAACGCCTTTAGCGACTACGGCAAACGCCAGCAGCGCCTGCTCGCCCTGCTGCGCCAAGTGGAGGCCAGCCGCGCCGCTGCCGAACAAGCCCGAGTGCGCTACCGCGAAGGTGAAGTGGACTTCCTGGTGCTGCTCGACGCCGAACGCGAACGCCTGAGCGCCGAAGACGCCCAGGCCCAGGCGGAAGTCGAGCTGTATCGCGGCATCGTCGCCATCTACAAGGCCCTCGGCGGCGGGTGGCAGCCTAACGCCTAAGACAGAGGTTTTCTCCGGTTGGCCTTGCCAACCCATTCCCAGCCCACGGCAGTTGCTCCTTGCCGTGGGTTTTTTTTAATAAACAGCGAGGGCGGCAGCATCTTTTGCTCCACCTGCTGGATTGCACGTTGCGGCTTCAGCCTGCACCATAGTGCGGTGACAGCACTACAACAGTGCTCTACCCCGCTTGATAGAGCGACGCCTTGGCATTACCCGCTTCCCACGGACGCTAACATGACCCACCAGAAATCCCTCATCCCGCTGCTCTCGATCATTAGCGTTGCCTGTTTCGCCATGCTTGGCGCTGCACTGCTCTTGCAGCATCTGTTCGCCTGGGAACCCTGCACCCTCTGCGTGCAAATTCGCTTGTGGCTGTTGCTGGGCGGCACGCTCAGCCTGCTGCTGATCGCGGCCGAGGGCGTCGGGCAGCGCTGGCTGAGCCTTATACTCTGGCCGTTGCTGCTCGCTGCGGGGTTTATGGCGGTATTCGACAATACCCATCTGGTGCTGATCGAGACCGGCATCATAGAAAGCTCCAGCTGCTCGCCCTTCCCCTTTTATGCCTTCTACCTGCCCCTGCACGAGTACCTGCCTGAGGTGTTCATGAGCGCCGGCGTTTGCGGGCAAAACGACCACACCATCCTCGGCGTGTCCTTCACCAACTGGACGCTGTTGAGCATAACGCTGCTGTTTACCTTCATGCTGTATGTAGCGTGGCGGGCGATTGGCAAATCCGCCGACTAGCTGCACGCTCAACCCTGGCTTGCCGCAGGCACTATTGGCGCTAGCTGCTGTGCCGCTTCGAGTAGCGCCGCGGCGATGAAATATTAAGCCGCTGCCTGCCGTTGCGGCGGCGTCATTGGTCAATGCCGGCGCATAGCCGGCAGGCGGCCCACACCACCCACCCAACGTGCCTACGCAGGGTGATCGTTGGTGCGGCACTAACCTGGCGGAAAACCAGCGAACATCCGCCCATAGGCACGCCATCAATGGCGAAAAGCCATGCAGCCGGTGTGACAACAGTACGCAGGGGCGATCGGCGCTGACGTTATCAAAGCGGCGCAAACGGTTAACCGCAACCAGCGCGACTAGCTACCGGCATAACCCGGAGGGTGCGCCGTGCGCACCAAGCCCCCTCAGCGCACCCTACTGCCGCCAACCGCCACCCAGGGCGGCAATCAGTTGCACACTGGCAGTCAGGCGGCTGCCGAGCAAGGTCAGATTACTACGTTCATTGCTCAGCGCTGTGGCCTGCACGTTGACCACGCTATTGAAGTCGACGGCGCCTGCGCGGTACTGGTTCTCGATCAGGCGCAGGGACTCGCGGGCAGCGTCCAGCGCCTGCGCCTGAAATACCGCCTCCTGCTCCAGTACACGCAGCTGCACCAGGTAGTCTTCAACCTCACGAAAACTGTCCAGTACCGCCTGACGGTATTGCGCGACGGTCTGGTCATACGCTGCTTCGCTGCGTGCAAGTTCGGCGCGGCGTGCGCCGCCGTCGAACAGGCTCAGCGCCAGTTGCGGACCGAGCGACCAGAAGCGGTTGGGCAGACTGACCCAGTCGGTAAAGCTGCTACCACGGTAGCCGCCAGTGGCGGAAAGGGTCAGATCCGGGTACCAGGCGGCCTCGGCCACGCCAATCTCGGCATTGGCGGCGATTACCCGACGCTCGGCAGCGGCGACATCCGGGCGGCGTTCCAGTAACTGCGACGGCAGCGCCACAGGAATCTCAGGCAAGACCGGCAATTGCTCACGCGCTGCGATGTTCAGCTCGCTCGGCGGCACGCCAATCAATACGGCAATTGCATGCTCCAGCTGGGCACGCTGCCAATTCAAGTCGATGGCCTGGGCTTGGGTGCTGCGCAGTTGGGTCAGCGCCTGGCTGACGTCGGACCTGGGCACGATGCCGGCGTTGTACTGGTTTTGCGTAAGCGTGAGCGAGCGGGCGTAGGCGGCCACGGTGGCATCGAGCAGGCGCTGCTGATCGTCCAGTACGCGCAGTTGCAGATAGGTTTGCACCAGCTCGGCCTGCAGGCTGAGCGTAAGCGCGGCCAGATCGGCGGCGCTGGCCGCATAACCGGCGCGGCTCGACTCCAGCGAGCGGCGCAGCTTGCCCCAGACATCCAGCTCCCAGGCGGCGTTCAGGCTCAGGTCATAGCTGCTGGACACACCGCTGCTGTTCGAGCTGGCGGCGCTGGACGCGCTTTGACTCCCAGCACCCTGCCCGCCCCGGCTGCCCCCGGCGCTGCTCGACACGCTCGGATAGAACGCCGCTCGCGCGCCACGCACCAAGGCGCGAGCCTGGCGATACTGCGCCTCGCTGGCGGCCAGGTTCTGGTTGGACAGGTTGAGACGCTCCACCAGCGCATTCAGTTCGGCATCTTCATACACCTGCCACCAGCTGCCACGCGCTAGCACATCGCCTGGCTTGGCTTGGGTCCAGCCTTCGATCTGCTTGAACTGTGCCGGGGTTTGTAGCTGCGGGCGCTGATAATCCGGGCCGATGGCGCAGCCGCCTAACAACAAGCTGAGTGTAACCAGCCCTATGTAGGAGCGGGCCATGCCCGCGAATGGCTTCATCACTGCAAAGGTTTCGCGAGCATGGCTCGCTCCTACGGGTAGTGGCAGCAGGGTCATAACGGGATTTCCAAAGCAGCGTCAGTACGCACGCCGCGCCAGCGGTTGACCCGGTGGCGCAGGCGATCGAAATACAGGTAGATCACCGGGGTGGTGTAGAGCGTCAGCAACTGGCTGAGAATAAGCCCGCCGACGATGGTGATGCCCAGCGGCTGGCGCATCTCCGAACCTTCGGCGCTGCCCAGCACCAACGGCAGGGCGCCGAGGATCGCCGCCAGGGTGGTCATCATGATGGGCCGGAAGCGCAGCAGGCAGGCCTGGCGAATCGAGTCTTCGGGGCTCAAGTGCTGCTGGCGTTCCAGCTGCAGGGCCAGGTCGATCATCAGGATGGCGTTCTTCTTGACGATGCCGATCAGCAGGAACAAGCCGAGCAGCGAGATCAGGCTGAATTCGATGCTCATCAGCTGCAACGCGAGCAAGGCGCCAACCCCTGCCGAAGGCAAGGTGGAAAGGATGGTCAGTGGGTGGATGTAACTCTCATAGAGCACGCCGAGGACGATATACACCACGACCAGAGCCAGCAGGATCATCCACGGTTGATTCTGCTGAGTCTGTTTGAAAGCGCCACCGGTGCCGCCGAGCACGCCTTGCACCTCGGTCGGCAGGTTGAGCCGCGCCACCGTGCGTTCGATGGCCACACTGGCCTGCTCCAGGCTGACGCCTTCGGCCAGGGCGAAGCCGATATTCTCCGCGGCGAACTGACCCTGGTGGTGCACCCGGTCCTCTTCCAGGCTGCGCTCCCAGCGGGCGAAGCTCGACAGCGGCACCCGGGCGCCCGCGGCGCTGATCAATTGAATCTGCTCCAGCGCTTCCGGGTGCTGGGCGTATTGCGGGTTGATTTCCATCACCACGCTGTACTGGTTAAGGCTGTCGTAAATCGTCGACACCTGGCGCTGGCTGAAGGCGTTATTGAGCACACTGGTGATCATGGCCATGTCTATGCCCAGGCGCTTGGCCATATCGCGGTCGACCAGCAGACGGATCTGCTGGGTGCCGTCGGCTTCCTTGGCGTCGATATCGGTGAGCTCGGGCAAGGCGCGCAGTGCCTCACGCACAATCGGCAACCACTGGCGCAGCAGGTCCAGGTCGCCGGACAGCAGCATGTATTCGTTCTCCGAACTGCGCCCTTCACGCCCGCCGATCTGCAGATCCTGATCAGGCATGAGGAACATCCGTCCGCCAGGCACCTTGGGCACGCTGCGGCGCAGGCGCTCGATCACCTGCTGCGAAGAAATCTTGCGCTCGCTCACCGGCTTCAGGCGCACGATCATGAAGGCGTTGTTGATCCCGCCCGAGCCACCAATAAAGCCGGCTACGCTCTCCACTGCCGGGTCGGCCAGCACGGCGCGGCGGAAAATCTCCATCTTCGGCTGCATCACCTGAAACGACAGGCCGTTGTCGCCGCGGATCATGCCCACCAGCTGACCAGTGTCCTGCTGCGGCAAGAAGGTCTTGGGCACGCTGACGAACAGGAAGATATTCAGCGCGATGGTTGCCAGCAGGCTGAACAGCATCAGCAAGGCATGACGCAACGCCCAATCCAGGCTGCGCTGATACACACCCAGTACCCAAGCCTGCACGCGCGTCCCGATGCGCTGCATGGCATTGCTCGGCTGCTCCAGGTTTTCAGGCTTGAGCCAGCGCGCGCAGAGCATTGGCGTGAGGGTCAGCGAGACCAGCAGGGAGATGACGATGGCCACTGCCAGGGTGATGGAAAACTCATAGAACAGGCGTTCGACGATACCGCCCATAAACAGGATCGAGACGAACACCGCGACCAGCGACAGGTTCATCGCCAGCAGGGTGAAACCCACCTCGCGCGCGCCCTTGAAGGCGGCAGCCATAGGTGTTTCGCCGGCCTCGATATGCCGGGTGATGTTCTCCAGCACTACGATGGCGTCGTCCACCACCAGACCGGTGGCGATAATCAGCGCCATCAACGACAGGTTGTTCAGCGAAAAACCGAGCAGGTGCATCACCGCAAAGGTGCCCACCAGTGACACCGGTACCGCCAGCGCCGGGATCAGCGCCGCGCGCCAGCGGCCGAGAAAGGCGAACACCACCAGAATCACCAGTGCCACGGCAATCAACAGGGTGTGTTCGGCTTCCTGCAAGGTGGCACGAATCACTGGCGAGCGATCCATTGCCACTTCAACCTTGACGCTGGCCGGGATCACCGCACGCAGCGCCGGCAACTGCTCGCGGATGCCGGCGATGGTTTCAATGATATTGGCTCCGGTCTGGCGGTTGACCACCAGCAGCACGGCTTGCTCATCATTATAGAAGCCGCTGTTATAGCGATCCTCTACCCCGTCGCTGACCGTCGCCACGTCACCCAGACGCACGGCGGCGCCATCCTGATAGCGAATGATCAGCGGCAGGTAATCGGCGGCTTTCTCCAGCTGGTCGCTGGCCTGCACCTGCCAGTGCCGGTCGCCCTGCTCCACCGCACCTTTCGGCCGTTTGGCGTTGGCTGCGGTGATCGCCTGGCGCACCTCGTCCAGGGCGATGCCGTACTGGTCGAGCAGGCGCGGTTCCAGGGCCACACGCACTGCCGGCAGCGAACTGCCACCGATGCTCACTTCACCGACGCCGGTCACCTGCGAGAGCTTCTGCGCCAGGATGGTCGACGCCACGTCATACAACTGGCCCTTGTCCAGCACCTCACTGGTCAGCGATAGCACCATGATCGGCGCCTGCGACGGATTGACCTTGCGATAGGTCGGCATCGCACGCATGCCGCTGGGCAACAGTTCACGCGCGGCATTGATCGCCGCCTGCACCTCACGGGCGGCGGCGTTGATGTCCTTGTCCAGATCGAACTGCAGCATGATCCGCGTGTTGCCCTGACTGCTGCGGCTGTTCATCTGGCTGATGCCGGCAATGGTGCCGAGTGAGCGCTCCAGCGGCGTCGCCACGCTGGACGCCATGATCTGCGGGCTGGCGCCGGGCAGGCTGGCCTGTACCGTGATAGTCGGGAAATCCATCTGCGGCAGCGGCGCCACTGGCAACAGGCCGAAGCTGACCCCGCCAAGCAGGAGAATCGCCAGACTCAGCAGCAGGGTCGCCACCGGCCGGCGGATAAAGGGCGCGGAGAGGTTCACGCCACTGCCTCTGTAGTAGCGGCCGGGCGGCAATCCGTTTTATTCGCGATCCATTCAGGCCGTTTCGCGAATAAATTCGCTCCTACACAGTGATTGCCGTTCATACCAGCACCCCAGCCGCGCTGCGTCCGGTCAGGCGCCGCGACAGGCGGTCGAAGTACAGGTAGATCACCGGCGTGGTGAACAGCGTCAGCACCTGACTAAGCAGCAGGCCGCCAACCATCACCAGGCCCAGCGGATGGCGCAGTTCGGCGCCGGAGCCCGAAGCCAGCATCAGCGGGATGGCGCCGAATAGCGCGGCCAGGGTGGTCATCAGAATGGGCCGGAAACGCAGCAGCGCCGCCTGATAGATCGCCGCCTCCGGTGCCATGCCTTGGTTGCGTTCGGCGTCGAGGGCAAAGTCGATCATCATGATTGCGTTCTTCTTGACGATACCGATCAACAAAATGATGCCGATGATCGCGATCAGGCCCAGGTCGTTACCGGTCAGCAGCAACGCCAACAGTGCGCCGACCCCAGCCGAGGGCAAGGTCGAGAGGATGGTAATCGGGTGAATGTAGCTCTCATAGAGCACCCCGAGGACGATGTACATGGTGACGATTGCCGCCAGGATCAGTAGCAAGGTGCTCGACAGGGACGCGCGGAAAGCCTCGGCCGCGCCCTGGAACTGGGTCTGCACCCCGCCCGGCAGGCCGATGTCCTGCTGCACCCGTTCGATCACCGCCACCGCCTCGCCGAGGGAAACCCCTTCGGCCAGATTGAATGACAGGGTCGCCGCCGGGAACTGACCGATGTGGTTGATCAGCAGGCTGGCCGCGCGCTCATCGATGCGCGCCAGCGACGACAGGGGAACTTGCCCACCTTCGGCAGTCGCCACATGGATCTGGCGTAGCGCAGCCGGGCCAATACTGCCGGCGTTTACGCTTTCCAGCACCACCCGGTACTGGCTGGCCTGGGTATAGATAGTGGATATCTGCCGCTGACCGAAGGCGTCATAGAGGGCGTCGTCGATGTCGGCGATGCTCACCCCGAGACGCCCGGCGATGTCCCGGTCGATCTGCAGGAACACCTGCAGGCCGCGACTTTGCAGGTCGCTGGCGACATCGCTGAGTTGCGGCTGCTCACGCAATGCGCCGACCAGTTTGGGTACCCATTCTTCCAACAGTGCCTGCTCAGGCGACTCCATGCTGAACTGGAACTGGGTGCGACTGACCCGATCCTCGATGGTCAGATCCTGCACCGGCTGCAGGTACAGTTCGATACCGGTGAGTTTGGCCAGTTCCGGGCGCAGGCGTTCGATGATCTGGCTAGCCGTCACATCGCGCTCGGCATGCGGCTTGAGGTTGATCAACAGACGTCCGCTGTTGAGCGTCGGATTGTCACCATCCACGCCAATATAGGACGACAGGCTGACCACCGCCGGGTCCTGCAGGATCACATCGGCCAGGCGTTGCTGGCGCTCGCTCATGGCGCCGAAGGAAATCGACTGCGGCGCCTCGGATATCCCCTGGATCACCCCGGTGTCCTGCACCGGAAAGAAACCTTTGGGCACGGCTAGGTAAAGCAGCACGGTCAGGCCCAGTGTGGCGATGGCCACCAGCAGGGTCAGCGGCTGGCGCTTGAGCACCCACTGCAGCCAGATGCCATAGCGCGCAATCATGCCATCGATAAAGGCACCGCTGGCCTTGTAGAAGCGCCCCTGCTCCGCCTCCGGCTCATGCTTGAGCAGGCGCGCACACATCATCGGCGTCAGTGTCAGCGAAACCACCAGGGAAATCAGGATCGCCACCGCCAGGGTAATGGCGAACTCGCGGAACAGTCGCCCCACCACGTCGGCCATGAACAACAGCGGAATCAGCACCGCGATCAGCGAGATAGTCAGCGAAATCAGCGTAAAGCCGATCTGCTTGGCGCCCTTTAGCGCAGCATTCATGGGGGTTTCGCCAGCTTCCAGGTGCCGGGCGATGTTTTCCAGCATGACGATGGCGTCGTCGACCACGAAGCCGGTGGCGATGGTCAGGGCCATCAAGGTCAGGTTGTTGATGGTGAAGCCAGCCAGGTACATCACGCCGAACGTACCGACCAGCGACAATGGCACGACGATCGACGGGATAATCGTTGCCGACAGCTTGCGCAGGAACAGGAATGTCACCAGCACCACCAGCAGCACCGCCAGCAGCAACTCGTGCTGCACATCACGCACCGCGGCGCGAATGGTCTGGGTGCGGTCGGTCAGCACGCTGACCTCGACACTGGCCGGCAAGCCTTCGGTGAGGCTGGGCAGCAGTGCCTGGATGCGGTCGACCACCTCGATCACATTGGCGCCAGGCTGACGCTGGACATTGACCAGCACCGCCTCGTTACGGTTGGCCCACGCTGCCAGACGATTGTTCTCCGCACCGTCGACTATTTCGGCAACATCCTTCAGGCGCAGCACTGCACCGTCCTGGTAACTCAAGATCAGCTCGCGATATTCATCCGGTGATTTCAGCTGGTCGTTAGCATCCAGTTGCGAGACCCGGGTCGGGCCATCGAAGTTGCCTTTCGGTTGGTTGACGTTGCTCGCGGTGATCAGGCTGCGCACATCGGAGAGGTTCAGGCCATAGGCGGCCAGGGCTTGTGGGTTGACCCGAATCCGCACCGCAGGGCGTTGGCCACCGGCCAGGGTGACCAGGCCGACGCCGCTGGTTTGCGCCAGTTTCTGCGCCAGGCGGGTATCGACCAGGTCGAACACCTGCGGCAACGGCAGGGTTTTCGAGCGGATGGCCAGGGTCAGTACCGGGGTGTCCGCCGGGTTGACCTTGTTGTACACCGGCGGCGCCGGCAGATCGCCGGGCAGCAGGTTGCTCGCCCCGTTGATCGCCGCCTGCACTTCCTGCTCGGCGACATCCAGCCTTACGTCCAGATTGAAGCGCAGGGTGATCACTGAAGCGCCGCCGGAACTGGTCGAGGACATCTGCTTCAAGCCCGCCATCTGGCCGAACTGACGCTCCAGTGGCGCGGTCACCGCACTGGTCATTACATCCGGACTGGCGCCGGGGTACAGAGTCATCACCCGAATGGTTGGGTAATCCACTTCCGGTAACGCCGACACTGGCAGCAGGCGATAGGCAATCAACCCACTAAGGAAGATTGCCAGCATGATCAGGGTAGTGGCGACCGGACGCAGGATGAACAGGCGAGAGGCGTTCATGCGTCTTTAGGTATCCGCGCGTTGGTTTGCTGGGCGTTCGGCGCCTGGCCTTCAACAACCACTTCGACGGCGCTGCCGTCACGCAGACGGTCGGTGCCCTCCAATACCAGGCGCTCGCCCGCAACGACACCCTCCTCGATCAATGTCACCTGGCCATTGCTCGGCCCTGCCACGACCGGGCGCACCTGCACCTTGTCTTGCTCATCGATCACATAGACGAAGGTACCGCGCGCCCCGAATTGCAAGGCTGCAGCGGGAATAAGCAGAGCCTGCTCGCGGGTTTCCACCAGCAGACGGACATTGACGAACTGATTGGGGAATAACAGCTCTTCGGCATTCTCGAAGCGCGCCTTGAGCTTGACCGTGCCGGTAGCGGTATCGATCAGGTTATCCAGGCTGTCGAGCTGCCCTTCGGCCAGTTGGCGTTTCTCGCTGCGGTCCCAGGCTTCGACGCGCAGGGTCTGCCCGGTTCTGAATTGAAGCAGCACCGCCGGCAACTCGGCCTCAGGCAGAGTAAACATCAGGGAAATTGGCAGGGTTTGGGTAATCACCACCAACGGCAACGCATCGCCGGAATTGACCAGGTTGCCGAGATCCACCTGACGAAGACCGAGACGCCCGCTGATGGGGGCGCGCACCTGGGTAAAGTCGAGGTTCAGACGCGCCTCAGCCACTGCAGCCTGATTGCTTTTGAGGGCGCCGCGGTATTGATTAACCAAAGCCTGCTGGGTGTCGAGGGTCTGCTTGGCGATTGAGTCCTCGGCATACAGGCCACGGTAACGGGCCAGGTCCGACTCGGCATTGTGCAACTGCGCCTGATTCTCCTGCTGCGCCCCCTGGGCTTGTTGCAGGGCCACTTCATATGGCCGTGGGTCGATCACCGCGAGCAAATCGCCAGCCTTGACTCGCTGACCGTCCTCGAACAGCAACTTGACCAACTCGCCTTCCACCCGGCTACGCACATTCACGGTGTTGAAGGCGGTCACTGTGCCCAGCGCTTTCAGCTCAACCGGGAAATCGCCTTGGGTGACAGTCGCCACCCGCACCGGCACCGGCCCGCCATCGCGCCAGCGACCTCCCGCTGGGGCCTGCGGCTTACCGGGCCAGAACCACCAGATCAGCACGAGCAGCAGCGCCAATAGAATCAGGCCAGTCAGCCATTGGCGTGACTGCTTAGAGGTACGGGGCATTGCAGTTGTTTCAGGCATGGCGGCGTCACTTCCTTTGAGTGCCTGAACGATAAGCAGTATCAGGGGTGAAGCAAAGCCTCTTTACCGGCTATTTACCTATAGCTGACGCCGCTAAGCCCCTGAGACACAAATGAAAACGGCCTCCAATGGAGGCCGTCGGTATTGCCGGGGTATTACTTGAGCACAGCCAGCGCCGCCTCGTAGTTCGGCTCGTCACCGATCTCGGCAACCAGTTCGCTGTGCAGGACATTGTCCTGCTCATCAAGCACCACCACTGCGCGGGCAGCGACGCCGGTCAGCGGGCCATCGGCGATGGCTACGCCATAGTTGTTGAGGAAATCGGCGCCGCGCATGGTCGATAGGTTGATTACGTTATCCAAGCCTTCAGCACCACAGAAGCGCGCCTGGGCGAACGGCAGGTCGGCGGAAATGCAGAGCACTACAGTGTTATCCAGCTTGCTGGCACTGGCGTTGAACGTGCGTACCGAGGTCGCGCAGGTCGGGGTATCTACGCTAGGGAAAATATTCAGTACTTTGCGCTTGCCTGACAGGCTAGCCAGGCTGACATCGGCCAGGTCGTTGCCCACCAGGCTGAACGCCGGTGCTTGTTGTCCGACCTGAGGCAGCTGACCATCTACGTGTACCGGGGTGCCGTGCAGGGTTACTTGAGCCATCGGAAGTGTCCTCTGTGGGGGGGATGTAAGCGAAAAACCAAGCAAGAGTTAAACATGACGTCGACACAAAAGGCTAATGCACCCGTCAGGTGTTGCGTACAAATGACAGGAGGGCGAGATCGCAGGACCTGTAGCCACCTCTTTCTATACGCCACCCGGCACAAAGCCTCAGTCTACCCGGAATGCCGGTGAAACCAGCCGCGGCTCGGTGGCACATGGATAGTGGTGAAAGCAAAAAGCCCGCACGGCATTACCGGCGGGCTTTTCTTGTGCGACACATACTGCAGACACAAAAACGCCGCTCAGTGAGCGGCGTTTTTGTTTATTTGGAGCGGGAAACGAGACTCGAACTCGCGACCCCGACCTTGGCAAGGTCGTGCTCTACCAACTGAGCTATTCCCGCGGTGCATCTACAACAAAATGGCGTCCCCTAGGGGACTCGAACCCCTGTTACCGCCGTGAAAGGGCGGTGTCCTAGGCCACTAGACGAAGGGGACCTGGAACTTATTGCTTCAACCGGTTGGTGACCGGTTGAACCGAGCAGCGCTGCAACACGCTACTCAAAATCTGGAGCGGGAAACGAGACTCGAACTCGCGACCCCGACCTTGGCAAGGTCGTGCTCTACCAACTGAGCTATTCCCGCAATACAGCATGTATCTACAACAATAATGGCGTCCCCTAGGGGACTCGAACCCCTGTTACCGCCGTGAAAGGGCGGTGTCCTAGGCCACTAGACGAAGGGGACGCAACCCGGAACCTACAATTAACTCTCCGGCTTCCGCTCAATGCTTTTAAGCATTGCTCTGGAAGTGGCGCGCATTCTATGGATCCTGCGCAGGGTCGTCAACCTCTCTGTAAAATTTTTTTAAAATCAACGACTTCAGGGCAGATTATACAGCGGCTCTATCAGCACCGTGACTAAGGCACTACACTCCGACGAAAACAGCATTTACGAGGCGGCACCGATGTCCCCACTGGTCATTACCCTGCTGATTGTCGGCGGTATCGTCTTATTAATAGCGATCGCCTTTGTCAATCACACGGTCGAGAAAAACAAACTGGAAAAGACCCGCCTGCGGGTCGAGCTCAACGACCGTATCCGCCGCTGCAGCACTGTATCGGAATTATTGCCCGGACAGCTGATGACGCCCCAGCTAAAGCTGATGCTCAGTCGCCTGCAGGAGCACTTCACTCAGCGCCTGGTGCAATTACAGCCAGGCAATGCCGACAGCAGAGCGCAGCTGGAGGCACTGCGCCTGCTGATTGCCCAGGGCGATGCGATCCCGGTACAAAACCCGCCACAGCAGATCAATAACGAAGCCAAAGCCAAAGAAGTACGCTTTCAGCTGGAAAATCTGCACGGACAAATCACCCGCTGTGCCCAAGACGGTATTCTGCCGGCCAAGGAAGCCAAACACTGGGCAAATGAAATACGCCTAATGCTGGTGCAACTGCATATAGAGCTGTTCGGCAACCTCGGCCATCAGGCCCTGCAGCAGAATCAGCCGGGCCAGGCACGCCTCGCATTCGAGCGCGGCGCGCAGTACCTGCGCAAACAAGCCGACACAGCGCGCTACCAGGCACCCCTGCAAAAATTCGAAAGCCAACTCGCCCGCGCCAATGCAATGGTCGTGGACATGGGCAAACCGAAGGCGGATGACGTCAGCGAGCTGACCGATGGCTTGAAAAGCCTGGGCGGCGATGAAGACTGGAAGAAGAAGAATATTTACGATTGAGCTGCAGTAGAAAGGCCATATCCGCGCGCACTGCTGCTTGCACCACAACAACCGCCCCACGGCTATTGCTGAGCCGAGCCCGGAGCATTGCTGATCGCGCCACTACCCTGCAATTGCATTGCGGCACTAGGCGCTAGACTGGCTTATCAGCCCATCGACAAGCGCACTGCATACGCTACCAATCCTGGCTAAATGCCTGCCCAAAACCTGTATACAAAGGCAACGCCACTCACTAGCGCCTCTTCGACGACGCCTAAGGACTAAGTGCTCCGCCACCCTCAAAGCCAACGGCCAGCGCCCAATACGGCAGAAAATCCCGCTCGACAGGCATAAAAAAACCGGAACCTTTGAAGGTTCCGGTTTTTTTGCTGAACACCTGCTTGGCGATTCAGCTATTCATCACCATGATGAACGACACAGCCCTGCAATGTGGGCCGTGACGCCACCCGACAAGCACTACGCACCTAATCCAGAATCGAAGAATACGTACGCAACTGCTTGTTTAAATTGGCGGAAGCGGTGAGATTCGAACTCACGGACCCTTTCGAGTCGACGGTTTTCAAGACCGTTGCAATCGACCACTCTGCCACACTTCCTGGTTCTTTCTGCACGGCTATCGTCACCACCGTACTCAGCCGCGCGCCACAGATGTGGCGTTGAACGGGCGGCAATATTACCCGAACGCAACACACTGTCAAACTCTCTAGGTTGGCTATGCTCAGCGCTCTGTTATTATCGAGCCTGATTTTGGATTAAGCCTCTACAGGAGTGTCGCCATGCACGAACAAGATTACGCACTCAGTCACGCACAGGTTGAGCAGCATGAAGTCAGCCGCGTACTGCGCAATACATACGGCCTGCTCGCCATCACCCTGGCCTTCAGTGGCTTGGTCGCCTTCATGGCTCAACGCGCCAATGTGCCCTACCCGAATATCTTTGTGGTGCTGATCGGCTTCTACGGCCTGTTCTTCCTCACCGCCAAACTGCGTGACTCGTCCTGGGGGCTGCTGTCCACCCTCGCCTTGACCGGCTTCATGGGCTACACCCTGGGACCGATCCTCAATCGCTACCTGGGCATGGCCAACGGCGCCGAAGTAGTCAGCTCGGCCTTCACCATGACCGCTCTGGTTTTCTGCGGCCTGTCAGCCTATGTGCTGATTTCGCGCAAGGACATGAGCTTCCTCAGCGGCTTCATCACTGCAGGCTTCTTCGTCCTGATCGGCGCCATGGTAGCGGGCTTCTTCTTCCAGATCAGCGGCCTGCAACTGGCAATCAGCGCAGGTTTCGTGCTGTTTTCCTCGGCCTGCATTCTGTTCCAGACCAGCGCCATCATCCATGGCGGCGAACGCAACTACATCATGGCGACCATCAGCCTGTATGTGTCGATCTACAACCTGTTCATCAGCCTGCTGCAGATCTTGGGCATCATGGGCAGCAACGACTGATTATCGAGCTGTACCGAAAGCCCGCTTCGGCGGGCTTTTTCATGCCCGCGGCGAGCATCTTGCGCGTTCAGGCTTTATCATTGCGCCAGATTTAGCTGCCGGGTTTTATATGAAGTTCGCCATCGCCCTTTTCGCCCCACCGCATGCGCCCTCCTCCCGGCGCGCCCTGCGCTTCGCCCAGGCAGCCCTGGCCGGCGGCCATCAGATCGCGCGGCTGTTCCTGTATCAGGACGCGGTGCATAACGCCTCGAGCAATGTGGTCAGCGCACAGGATGAGCTGGATGTGCCGAGGGAGTGGCGCGAACTGATCGATCAGCAGCAACTCGATGGCGTTGTCTGCATTGCCGCAGCGCTACGTCGCGGCATCCTCAATGAGCAGGAAGCGCACCGTTACCAGCGTGGTACCGGCAATCTGGATGCGCCATGGGAACTCTCAGGGCTGGGGCAACTGCATGAAGCCACGCAAACGGCTGATCGCCTGATCTGCTTCGGAGGATCTTGAGGTGAGTAAGTCCTTGCTGATCATCAGCCGCCAGTCGCCCTGGTCCGGACCAAGCGCCCGCGAAGCGCTGGATATCGCCCTGGCTGGCGGCGCATTCGACTTGCCCCTTGGCATGCTGTTTCTCGACGACGGCGTGTTCCAGTTGGCCCCGGCGCAACAGCCCGCTACCCTGCAACAGAAAGACCTCAGCGCCAACCTGCAGGCGTTGCCGCTGTTCGGCGTCGAAGCGCTGTACGCCTCCGCTCGCAGTTTGCAAGAGCGCGGCCTGGAGCAACAGACGCTGACGCTGGCGACCGAGGTGCTGGATGATGCCGCCCTGGTCGCGCTTATCGACCGCTACGACCAGGTGATCACCCTCTGATGGCTACCCTGCATGTGTTGTCCCATTCGCCGTTCAGTGACAGCCGGCTGAGCAGCTGCCTGCGCCTACTCGGCCCTGCCGACGGCCTGCTGCTCTGCGGCGATGCGGTATACGCCCTGCAGCCCGGCACGGCACAGCGCCAGGCACTGGACCTGATGCCCATGGCTATCGGCCTGTTCGCCCTTGACGAAGACCTCTGTGCCCGCGCACTAACCGCGCCGGCACGGGTCCAGGTAGTCGACTACCCAGAGTTCGTCGAGCTCAGTTGCCGCTTCGACAAGGTCAACAGCTGGCTATGACGCACTTGATCGTTGCCGGCCAGCGCATCGAGCTGGATCAGGATGGCTACCTGGTCGCCCTGACGGACTGGTCGGAGCCGGTGGCCGAAGCCCTGGCGCAGCAGGAACAGCTGCGCCTCAGTGCCGAACACTGGCAGATTCTTCATTTGCTGCGGGCCTTCTATGCTGAGTTCCAGCTGTCGCCAGCCAATCGGCCACTGATCAAATACGTAGCACTCAGACTCGGCCCGGAACAGGGCAACAGCCTGCACCTCAATCTACTGTTCAAAGGCGCTCCCGCCAAACTCGCCGCCAAGCTGGCGGGCCTGCCCAAACCGACGAATTGTCTATGAATCTTGTGACCCCAGCCGAACACCCTTTTGCCCAATTCGTGCGCATCCTCGGCAAAGGCAAGCGCGGCGCGCGCAATCTGACCCGAGAAGAAGCCCGTGAAGCGATGGGCATGCTGCTCGACGGTAAGGCCGAGGAAACACAGCTTGGCGCCTTCCTGATGCTGCTACGACACAAAGAGGAAAGCGCCGAGGAGATGGCCGGCTTTGCCGAGGCAGTACGCGAGCGCTTGCAGGCACCGGAAATTGCAGTCGACCTGGACTGGCCCAGCTATGCCGGCAAAAAGCGTCATTTACCCTGGTTTCTTCTCGCCGCCAAGGCCCTGGCCAACAGCGGCGTGCGCATCCTCCTGCATGGTGGTGGCGCGCACACTGCCGGACGGCTGTATAGCGAGCAAGTGATCGGGCTGCTGCAGATTCCATTGTGTCGCAACTGGGTCGAGGTGGAGCGCGCCCTGCAGGAGCAGCACCTGGCGTTTATCCCGCTGGGGGACTGGATGCCGCAGCTGCAACGGATGATCGACCTGCGCAACATTCTCGGCTTGCGCTCGCCGATCCACTCATTGACCCGCATCCTCAACCCCTTGTCGGCGCGCTGCGGCCTGCAAAGCATCTTTCACCCTGGTTACCAGGCGGTGCACCGCGAAGCCAGTCAATTGCTCGGCGACACCGCGCTGGTAATCAAGGGTGAAGGTGGCGAGGTAGAAATCAATCCGGACGCCACCAGCCACCTCTATGGCACAGCCAGCGGCGAGAACTGGGACGAAGACTGGGCACCGCTGTCAGCGCAGCGCCACGTCAAACCCGCGGCGCTTGAGCCTGAGCACCTGCAGGCCTTCTGGCGTGGCGAAGCCGAGGACGCTTACGGCCGACTCGCGGTACTAAGCACCATGGCCATGGCCCTGCGCGGCCTGGGTATCGCGCACGAAGAGGCGTACAAGCAGGCTGAGCAGCGTTGGGCCGCCCGAAACACATTGATCTAGCCGATCTTTAGGGGCAGGTTTTTCCATCTTTCAATCGAACCCTTACCGTTAGACTGAAGCCATGTGCCGTAAGCTAAAGGAGTCAGGTAATGGGTTTATTGATCGAGGGCCACTGGCATGACCAGTGGTACGACACGGCCGGTGACGGCCGCTTCAAGCGCGAGAATGCCCAGCGGCGTAACTGGATCACCGCCGATGGTAGCCCCGGCCCAAGCGGCGAAGGCGGCTTCAAAGCGCAAGCCGGTCGCTATCACTTGTATGTTTCTCTCGCCTGCCCCTGGGCCCATCGCACCCTGATCCTGCGTCAGCTCAAGGGCTTGCAGGACCTGGTCGATGTATCGGTGGTCAGTTGGCTGATGCGCGACGATGGCTGGACCTTCGACCCAACCTCTGGCTCTTCGGGTGATGTGCTGGACGGCCTGGACTTCCTGCATCAGCGCTACACCGCCGATGACGCCAACTACAGCGGCCGGGTGACAGTGCCGTTGCTGTGGGACAAACAGCAACAGCGCATCGTCAGCAATGAGTCGGCTGAAATCATCCGCATGTTCAATTCGGCGTTCGATGGGCTGACGGGGAATACTTTGGATTTCTATCCCGAGGCGCTGCACGGCGCGATCAACGCACTCAATCAACGCACCTATCCAGCAGTCAATAACGGGGTGTACCGTGCCGGTTTCGCCACCACCCAGGCGGCCTACGAGGAAGCCTTCGGCGAGCTGTTCGACGAACTGGATTGGCTGGATGCGCATCTCGGCGAGCAGCGCTACCTGGCTGGCGAATACCTCAGCGAAGCCGATTGGCGCCTGTTTACCACCCTGATCCGCTTCGATGCTGTGTACCACGGGCACTTCAAGTGCAACCTGCGCCGCCTCGAGGACTACCCGAATCTGTCCAACTGGCTACGTGAGCTTTACCAATGGCCTGGAGTGGCAGCAACCGTGGATTTCGAGCACATCAAGAGCCATTATTACGCCAGCCATCGCACCATCAATCCGACCGGCATAGTGCCCAAGGGTCCGGCGCTGGACTTGTCCCGCGACCATGACCGCATGCGTCTGCCGGGCAAGGGCGTTTGGGGAATGTAGGAGCGGCTGAAGCCGCTCCTACAGGATGGCTCGGCTCACACCTCAGCCTGTACACCTTCAAACCAGGCCAGTTTTTCTCGCAATTGCACCACTTCGCCGACGATCACCAGGGTCGGCGCATGGACTTCGTGACGGGCAACCAGCTCCGGCAGATTCGCCAGGGTGCCGGTGAAGACCCGCTGGTTGCGCGTGGTGCCCTGCTGAATCAACGCAGCTGGGGTGTTAGCAGCACGACCGTGGGCAATCAATTGCTGGCAAATAATTGGCAACCCGACCAGCCCCATATAAAACACCAGGGTCTGGCTGGGCGTCGTCAGTTCCGCCCAAGGTAGATCGCAGCTACCGTCCTTGAGGTGGCCGGTAACGAAGCGCACCGACTGCGCATGATCGCGGTGAGTCAGCGGAATGCCCGCATAAGCCGCGCAGCCACTGGCCGCGGTGATGCCAGGCACCACCTGGAAGGGGATGCCGTGAGCCGCCAACTCCTCGATTTCCTCGCCGCCACGGCCGAAGATAAATGGATCACCGCCTTTCAGGCGCAGCACGCGCTTGCCTTCTTTGGCCAGGCTGACCAGACGATTATTAATCTGATCCTGCGGTACAGCATGTTCGGCGCGCTGCTTGCCGACATAGATGCGTTCAGCATCGCGACGGCACAGTTCAATGATCGCCGGCGCGACCAGGCGATCGTAAAGCACCACATCTGCTTGTTGCATAAGACGCAAGGCGCGAAACGTCAACAGGTCCGGGTCGCCCGGCCCGGCTCCTACCAGGTAAACCTCGCCAAGGGCGCGTGGAGCGGCGCCGGCGACTTTTTCCTCAAGCAGACGCTCGCCTTCCTGCAGCTTGCCCGCGAATACACTTTCAGCAATTTGCCCCTGGAATACATCCTCCCAGAACACCCTGCGCTGCTGTACATCAGGGAACAGGCCTTTGACTTGCGCGCGGAATTTCTTCGCCAGGCTGGCCAGTTGGCCATACCTTGCCGGAATCCAGGTTTCAATCTTGGCCCGAATCAACCGCGCCAATACCGGCGCATCGCCGCCACTGGTGACCGCGACGATCAGCGGCGAGCGGTCGACGATCGCCGGAAAGATCACGCTGCACAGCTTGGGCGCATCGACGACGTTGACCGGAATGCCCAGCGCCTGGGCCTGGGTAGATATTTGCGCATTCAGTGGCTCATCATCGGTGGCGGCAATGATCAACACCACACCATTCAAGTCACTGGGCAGATAGTTACGCAGCAATACTTCTCCGGCGCGCTGAGCGGCCAGTTCGCATAGCTCGTCGCGCACCTCGGGCGCCACGACCCGCAACCGGGCGCCGGCATCGGCCAGCAGACGCGATTTGCGCAGGGCCACTTCACCGCCACCGACCACCAGTACCAGGCGATCCTGCAATTTGTGGAACAGGGGGAGAAAGTCCATGAGCATGATCCAGGCAAGTGACAGAGGCGCAACACGAGATAAAGTCCCCATGGGCTTCAGCCCACCGGGGTTGCTGGCAGCAGCGACTGGAAAGCCGCCCCTACCAGGTACGCTCCCGCGATTTAACCGATGATTTCGATGCCGCCCATATAAGGCTTGAGCACTTCTGGCACTCGAATGCTGCCATCGGCCTGCTGGTAATTCTCCAGCACCGCCACCAGGGTACGGCCCACCGCCAGGCCCGAGCCGTTGAGGGTGTGCAACAGTTCCGGCTTACCGGTTTCCGGGTTGCGATAACGTGCTTGCATGCGTCGCGCCTGGAAGTCACCGCAGTTGGAGCAGGAGGATATCTCGCGGTACTTGTCCTGGCTCGGCACCCAGACTTCCAGGTCGTAGGTCTTGGTCGCGCTGAAGCCCATGTCGCCGGTGCACAGAGCGAGCACGCGGTACGGCAGCTCGAGCAGTTGCAGCACCTTTTCGGCGTGGCCAGTGAGCTCCTCCAGCGTCTGACTGGAAGTGCTCGGTTCGACGATCTGCACCATCTCGACCTTGTCGAACTGATGCTGGCGGATCATGCCACGGGTGTCGCGACCCGACGCGCCAGCTTCGCTGCGGAAACACGGGGTGTGGGCAACCAGCTTCAACGGCAATTGCCTGGCATCAAGAATCTCGCCCGCAACGATATTGGTCAACGACACTTCGGCAGTCGGGATCAGGTACAAATCGGCCTCATTTTCGCGGCTGATCTTGAACAGGTCTTCCTCGAACTTTGGCAGCTGGCCAGTGCCCTGCAGCGCCGGAGCCTGGACTAGATAAGGCGTGTAGGCCTCTTCATAACCATGTTCGCCGGTGTGCAGGTTGATCATGAACTGGGCCAGGGCGCGATGCAGGCGAGCGATCGGCCCACGCAGCAAGGCGAAGCGTGCGCCGGACAGCTTGGCGGCGGTTTCAAAATCCAGCCAGCCGAATTTCTCGCCCAACGCAACATGATCCTGAATGGCGAAGTCGAAGGTCTTGGGCGTGCCCCAGCGGCGCACTTCGACGTTGCTCTCCTCATCCGCACCGACCGGCACAGATTCATCCGGCAGGTTGGGAATGTTCAGCAGCAGGCTGTCCAATTCGACCTGAATAGCATCCAGCTCCTGCTTGCCCTGCTCCAGCTCGCTGCCCATGCGATCGACATCCGCCAGCAACGGCGCAATGTCTTCACCGCGCTGCTTGGCCTGGCCGATAGCCTTGGAACGGCTGTTGCGTTCGGCCTGCAACTGTTCTGTGCGGGTCTGCACGGTCTTGCGCTGGGTTTCTAGTCCTTCAAAACGCGCCACATCCAGTTCAAAGCCCCGCGCGGCAAGGCGCTGAGCCACATCGTGGAGTTGGCTGCGCACCAGTTTTGAGTCAAGCATGTCAGGTTCTCGTCGATCAGAGTTTGGTGAATGATAGGCCGGCCCAGGTAGCGAGCAGGCCACCCAACACACTCAGTGCCACATAGCCGAAGGCCATTGGCGCCTGGCCGCTTTCCAGCAGGCGCAAGGTGTCGAGGGAAAAGGATGAAAATGTGGTCAAACCACCCAGAAAGCCGACGATCAAGCCGGCGCGTAGCTCCAGCGGTATGTCCGGACGCAGCAGAAACAGCCCGTACAGGTAACCGATCAGCAAGCAGCCGACGATGTTGACCGCCAGAGTGGCTGTGTAAAAGTATTGCGGCCAGTTTGCGTTGATCCAGTTGGCCGTGACAAAGCGCAACAGGGTGCCACAGGTACCACCGGCAGCCACCGCGAACACAACCGCGATCATGTCTTTCTCCGCTTACGTGGGCTGGCCGCATCCTGGCTGGCCAGGTGCGCGAGCTTATCGCGAATTTTCTGCTCGAGTCCGCGTGGTACCGGCTGATAGTACTGACGCGCCGGCAGCTGCTCGGGGAAATAATCCTCACCGGCGGCGTAGGCATCCGGCTCGTCATGGGCATAGCGGTATTCGTCGCCGTAGCCCAGCTCTTTCATCAGTTTGGTCGGCGCGTTGCGCAGGTGCAGCGGTACTTCCAGGGAGCCATGCTCGGCGGCATCGCGCATCGCCGCCTTGAACGCGCTATACACTGCGTTGCTTTTTGGCGCGCAGGCCAGGTAAACGATGGCCTGGGCCACCGCCAGCTCGCCTTCAGGACTGCCCAGGCGCTCTTGCACATCCCAGGCATTGAGGCACAACGTCAGGGCGCGCGGGTCGGCGTTGCCAATATCCTCGCTGGCCATGCGCACCACCCGGCGGGCGATATACAGCGGGTCGCAGCCGCCATCGAGCATGCGTGCAAACCAATACAGCGCGCCATCCGGGCTGGAGCCACGCACCGACTTGTGCAGCGCGGAAATCTGGTCGTAAAAGGCCTCGCCCCCCTTGTCGAAGCGCCGACGGCTGTCGCCGAGCAGGTCCAGCAACAACTCAGTGCTGATTGCGCTGCCGTCCTCGGCCAGATCCGCGGCATTTTCCAGAAAATTCAGCAAGCGCCGGCCATCGCCATCTGCAGCAGCCAGGAGGATCTTGAAGCTTTCTTCCGGCAGGCTCAGTTGCCGTTCACCGAGCCCCTTGGGGTCAACCAGGGCCCGGGTAGCCAGCTTGTGCAACGCCTCTTCGCCGAGGCTTTTGAGGACATACACGCGCGCCCGCGAAAGCAAGGCGTTGTTCAGTTCGAACGAGGGGTTTTCGGTGGTGGCGCCGATAAAGATCAGGGTGCCGTCTTCCACATAGGGCAGAAAAGCATCCTGCTGCGATTTGTTGAACCGATGCACCTCGTCGACGAACAAAATGGTCCTGCGTCCGTATTGGGCGGCGTGCTGTTGTGCGACCTCGACCGCCTGACGGATCTCCTTGACCCCGGAGAGTACCGCGGAAATAGTCTCGAAGTGGGCATCGGTGACCTGAGCCAGCAAGCGCGCCAAGGTGGTCTTGCCCACGCCCGGCGGCCCCCAGAAAATCATCGAATGCAGCGCGCCTTGCTCCAACGCTTCGCGTAGCGGCTTGCCGCGTGCCAGCAGATGCTCCTGGCCGACGTACTCGTCCAGACTGGCGGCACGCAAGCGCGCCGCCAGGGGCTGAGCGATGGGAGCATTACGGAACAGATCCATGGCGGCGGGCTACGACCTCTTACTCTTGAATGACATCCGCGCCTTCGGGAATCTCGAAGCTGAACGAGGCGTCGTCCACGGCTTCATTCATCTTCACGCTGAGGAACAGAATATTGGTGCGCTGGCCGATACTGTCGATCAGCTGCATGTCATTCAACACGCCGCTGCGAAACGACAGGCGCAGGCTATCAAACAGCGTGTCCTTGGACTTGGGCTTGAGGATGAAATCGACCACGTTGCCACCTTCCTGGTGGCTGATCGAGAAATTCTCACGAATGTCGGATACATCACCGGACAACAGCAAGGCCGGAGTATGAGTCAGGCGCTTGTCGAGGGTCTGAATAGTGACCTGCTCAAGGTCCGGGTCATACAGCCAAACCTTCTCGCCATTGGACACCAGTAACTGTTCCATGGGGGCATCGGTGTGCCAGCGAAACAACCCTGGACGCTTCAGCACAAGCTGACCGGCAGTTTCCTGCAACTGCGTGCCACTGCCATCCAGGGTCAGCTGCGAAAAACGCGCACTAATCGTTTGCGCCTGGCTGAGCAATACGGTCAGACGCTGGGCTGATGCTTCCTCGTCCGAGAACGCGGGAACGCTGGAAATACTTAAAGCTGCCAGCAACAGCATACGAATCAGGCGCATGGAACTCCTTATCACATTGATTTCTGGGCGTTAGTCACGAGTTGGGCTGGGCGCGATCACTTCGCGCGAGCCGTTGGTGCTCATCGATGTCACTACGCCAGCCACTTCCATCGCTTCGATCATTCGTGCGGCACGGTTGTAACCGATCTTCAGCTTACGCTGCACTGCAGAAATCGAGGCCCGGCGACTTTCGGTAACGAACCGCACGGCTTCGTCATACAGCGCATCCTCTTCACTGCCCTCGCCTCCACCCTCGCTGCTGCCGTCAAAACCACTGCCGGACTCTTCGACGCCGGCCAGGATGTCTTCGATGTAGTCTGGAGTGCCGCGTAACTTCCAGGCCTCGACCACGCGATGAACCTCTTCGTCGGAAACGAAGGCGCCATGCACGCGAATCGGTAAGCCAGTACCGGGCGGCAGATAGAGCATATCGCCGTGGCCAAGCAGTTGTTCGGCACCGCCCTGGTCGAGAATGGTACGCGAGTCGATCTTGCTCGACACCTGGAAGGCCATACGGGTCGGGATATTGGCCTTGATCAGGCCGGTGATCACATCCACCGATGGCCGCTGGGTCGCGAGAATCAGATGGATGCCGGCGGCACGAGCCTTCTGCGCGATGCGAGCAATCAACTCTTCAACCTTTTTGCCGACGATCATCATCATGTCGGCAAACTCGTCCACCACCACCACGATGGTCGGCAGGGTTTTCAGCAGCGGCGCCTCGTCATGCATATTTTCGCGCTTGTACAACGGGTCGGCCAAAGGCTCGCCTGCTTCCTCGGCCTCCCTGACCTTGCGGTTGAAGCCGGCCAGGTTGCGCACGCCCATCTTCGACATCAGCTTATAACGCCGCTCCATTTCGGCGACGCTCCAGCGCAGGGCGTTGGCCGCCTCCTTCATGTCGGTGACCACCGGACAAAGCAGGTGTGGAATACCTTCGTAGATCGACAGCTCGAGCATTTTCGGGTCGATCATGATCAAACGCGCCTCTTCCGGCGTGGACTTGAACAGGATCGACAAAATCATCGCATTGACCCCCACCGACTTACCCGAGCCGGTGGTGCCGGCGACCAGCAAATGGGGCATTTTTGCCAGGTCGGTGATCACCGGACGGCCGCCAATGTCGTGACCAAGAGCCAGAGTTACTGGCGACTTGGCGTCATCGTACTCGGGCGATGACAGCACCTCGGAAAAGCGCACGATCTGGCGGTCTTCGTTGGGCACCTCGATACCCACCGTGGTCTTACCGGGAATCACTTCAACCACACGCACGCTGATGATCGCCATCGAGCGCGCCAAATCCTTGGCCAAGCCGGAAATGCGGCTCACCTTGACGCCGGCGGCAAGCTGGATTTCGAATCGCGTAATCACCGGGCCCGGATGCACCGACTCGACCATGACCTCGACGCCAAACTCCTTGAGTTTGATCTCGAGCAGGCGCGACATGGCCTCCAGCGACTCGGGTGAGAATTTCTTCTGCTTCTTTTCGGCTACATCGAGAATCGAAATCGGCGGCAAAGTACCTTCGACAGCACTGTCGACAAATAACGGCGCCTGCTTCTCTTTCTGCACACGCTTGCTCGGCTCGGCGGCTTTAGGCTCTGCCGGCGGGTTAATCACAGGCGCAGCTCGGCTTTCACGGGCGCTCATGTGTTTAGTCAACGCTTCCTCGCGCTCAAGCAAGCGCTCTTTGACTTTGGCCTGCTCACGGCGGTCGTGCACCATCGGTGCAGCCACTTCGTTAACCCGCTCATCGACTTCGCGCAACTGGGCGACCAGTTGCTTGCGTTCGGCACGGGCATTCCACCAGCGGTTGACCAGACTTTGAATCAGCTCAAGAAGATCCAGCGTGATTTTGCCGGTAAGGTCCATGACCCTGAACCAGGACAGGTCGCTGAACACAGTCAAACCAAACAAAAACAGCGCAATAAACAGCAAGGTGCTGCCCTGCACATTCAATACATCTTCAGCGAGCTGGCCCAGGCTCTCGCCCAACGCCCCGCCAGCCGAGGCTGGCATGCTGGTAGTGGTATCGAAATGAATGTCGGCCAGCGAAGCCCCGGACAGCACCAGAAACACCAGGCCGATCAATCGCCAGGAAAACAGCCAGCCGCTCCACTGCCATGGCTGGTGGCGGTCACGGAACACCTGCAAGGTCTTGACCCCCAACAACAGGGGGAACACATAAGCGAAATAGCCGAGGGCCATAAACAGGATGTCGGCGAACCAGGCACCCGCACGGCCGGCAGCATTCTGCACCTGATCAGTATTACTGGTGTGCGTCCAGCCAGGGTCGGCAGGGTCATAGGTCAGCAAGGCCATCCACAGATAAAGGCATAGCGCACCGAGCGCTATCAAGGCGCCCTCTTTCAACCTGTAAGGCAATTGCTGACGCCAGACTGGAGTCTGGGCGGTGGGGCTAGAATTCTTCAAAACGCATCTATTCCTGCGCCATCGGCGCGCCGAATACTTGGTTAACGGCAAAAAACTTTGACTATTGTACGGATTTACCCGGCTGATGCCACGCTAGGCGGCGCACTGACAACCCACCTGGACGGAGCCCTCTGCAGCCGGCTCCCGTTCGCCCCCTGCTTCGGTGTAGCATAGTCGGCAGATCATTACGTGCGGCTCAATTTGAGCACGCATTCTCTTTTGTGACAAAGGCTTATGAGGTGTTTCTATGAGCGAAGTCAAGCATTCACGCCTGATCATCCTGGGTTCCGGCCCTGCCGGTTATGCGGCTGCGGTATACGCCGCCCGCGCCAACCTCAAGCCCGTGGTGATCACCGGCATCCAGCCCGGCGGCCAACTTACCACTACAACAGAAGTGGACAACTGGCCGGGTGATGTCGACGGCTTGACCGGCCCAGCACTCATGGAACGCATGCAAAAACATGCCGAGCGCTTCGACACCGAGATCATCTATGACCACATCCATACGGCTGAGTTGCAACAGCGTCCGTTTATCCTCAAAGGTGACAGTGCCACCTACAGCTGCGATGCATTGATCATCGCCACCGGCGCTTCGGCCCAGTACCTCGGCCTGCCGTCGGAAGAAGCCTTTGCCGGCAAAGGTGTTTCTGCCTGCGCCACCTGCGACGGCTTCTTCTACCGCAATCAGGTGGTTGCAGTGATCGGCGGCGGCAACACCGCCGTAGAGGAAGCGCTGTACTTGTCCAATATCGCCAAGGAAGTCCACCTGGTTCACCGTCGTGACAAGCTGCGCTCGGAAAAGATCCTGCAAGACAAATTGTTCGACAAGGCGGCGAATGGCAACGTGCACCTGCACTGGAATCACACCCTCGAGGAAGTGCTGGGCGACGCTAGCGGTGTGACTGGCGTACACCTGAAAGACACCACTAACGGCCAATCCAAAGAGCTACCGCTGACTGGGGTATTCATCGCCATCGGCCACAAGCCCAACACCGACCTGTTCCAGGGCCAACTGGAAATGCGCGACGGCTATCTGCTGATCAAGGGCGGCAGCGAAGGCAATGTTACCGCCACCAGCATCGAGGGCGTGTTCGCTGCGGGCGACGTGGCCGATCATGTATACCGCCAGGCAATTACCTCTGCAGGAGCCGGCTGTATGGCGGCACTGGATGTTGAAAAATTCCTCGACGACAATTGATCGGCCTCCGGCGCGCGCCCGGCAATCAGTTCAGTTAGGGACTTGATCAGAAACGCTGCTCCAGACAATCGCCTGGAGCAGCAGCCCGTTTAAAGCCTGAGACCCGAAACTATGCCAGCCGAGCCAGCCACCCCGCCCTCCCCCTCCCGTGCCCCCCTTAAATGCTGACCTGGTTGCAACGCGACTCCTTGAGCTTCCCCCCGCTGGACAAAGCCTTGCGCGAGCCCAACGGCTTGCTTGCGGCTGGCGGCGACTTAAGTGCCGAGCGCCTGATAGCGGCCTACCGCCACGGCTGCTTCCCTTGGTATCAGGACTGTAGTGGTCTAATTTCCCTGGACACCTCGATAGGTGGAAAATCCACCGACAGAGGAATCATATATGAGCAGTAAGCGCAGAGAATTCGACGCCAGCTTCAAGCTGCAAGTCGTTCAGATGGTTAGGGAGCAAGGCCT
>JAUSOF010000008.1 GCA_030656145.1 Pseudomonas sp. | reverse complement strand
CCGAATCACCGAGCAACTGCCACAGTTCGAACAAGGCGTGCTCTATGGCGAAGTGGTACCCATGCAACAACTAACGCCTTACTTGTACTGGCGCGGCTGGCCGTTGCTGATTCTCTGTACCCTGCTCCTCGCCTGGGCGCTGTTGGCCGCACGCATGGCCAGAACGCTGTAGAGCACAGGCAGGCTTGCGGATCCGGCGGCTTGCTTTCGTAGCCCGGATGCAATCCGGGACGTTCGCGGACAGAGCCTCTCCCCGGCGTTATCCGGGCTACGCACTGCAACTTACGGCCGGCCGTAGACCACCGGATAGATCACCAAGCCCAGCGCCTCATTGAGCAGCAGGCTGCTCTGCCACAACGCCTTGCTTTCCGGCAGCCAGCCGCCAGCAGGGCGGCCGTTGGCAACACCAAGAAACCCAACCGGCGCGCTCAACACCTGAAAACCGGCCTGCTCGAAACACCAACGCGCCCTGGGCATATGCCACGCCTGAGTGACCAGCACTACCCGCTTGACCCCATCTTTGCGCAGCAACTCGGCACTGTGGGTCGCATTCTCCCAGGTCGTGCGGCTCGCCTCTTCCTGCCACTGCACCGGCACGCCGTAGTCACGCGCCAATACCTGAGCCATCAGGGCCGCCTCGCTGGGCGGCTGGCCATAATGCAGACCACCACTGATCGCCAACGGCAATCCTGAGACCTTGGCCAGCCGGGCTGCATAGCGCAGGCGCTCCAGCGCCATCGAACTGGGCTGATCATCGCCCCAGGCCGGATCACCCTGTTCGCGCCCACCGCCGAGCACCACAATCGCCTCCACCTGCTGCGCCAGATCAACCCAGCGGGCCTCAAGCAGCACGGGCTCGCGCTCCAACAGGCGCGCCGACCACTCAACCGCGACCGGCAGACTCATCAGCCACAGCCCGCCAAGCGCCAGGCCGAAACAGGCCGCGGCCGTTCGCGGACAGCGCGTGCGCAACCACCACGCAACAAGCAGCATGAGCAGTAGCACGCCCGGCGGCAGCAAAAATTGTTTGAACAGGTAACGAATCGGCATCGGACACCTCTGAGGTGCCCAGCAGCCTAACGGGGTTCGCTCGCCCGGAACAGCTGTGAGCCGCATGAAGTACATGCCTGCACGCCCTGCCCCGGCCGCCAGCTGGCAACTTCGCCGCACAGCGCGCAACACAGCTGCACCCGACGCTTGACCAGTGGCTTGATCTTGCCATGCGGCTTAACCGCCGCCCGTGGTGAAGCTCGACTGATTTTGGCTGTACGTGCGGGCCAACGCTCGATCAGCGCCAATTCCTCGGCGGCGGCATGCCATCCGCGCAGCCAATTCAGATCGTGATCCATATACGCACGGATCAGCTCCAGCTCTGCGCCCGTCAGGTCGCGCAACTCCAACTCATCCGGCACCTTGGTAGACAGGCGGGCCATACTGTCGGCCTCCTCCAGCGCTACTGACAAGCGCTGCAACAACCGCTCATACAAACCACCCGACGCCTCTGCACGTCGCAACTCGCCCATCCAGTCACCTCATGCCGGGCGCCATCGCCCAGCTCATACATCAAGCTTAGCGGCAGCCTTTGAACCAGCCCGGCGCTGCGACAGACGGCGATACGCAGGCCTGGCAGCCTGCCCTGACAGTGCAATCAAGGTTTCCCTCAGTTGCGGGGGGTCATGTATGCTACGGCGTTTCCTGAAAGCCCCTTTCCTTAGCGCCAGTAGCCATGCACGAACAGTATCAGCCACGCGAAATCGAAGCCGCCGCGCAATCCCATTGGGACTCGCAAAAATCCTTTGTAGTGAGCGAACAGCCCGGCAAGGAAGCATTCTATTGCCTGTCGATGTTCCCCTACCCCAGCGGCAAGTTGCACATGGGTCATGTGCGCAACTACACCATTGGTGACGTGATTGCCCGCTACCAGCGCATGCTGGGCAAGAATGTGCTGCAGCCAATGGGCTGGGACGCGTTCGGCATGCCGGCGGAAAACGCTGCGATGAAGAACCAGGTCGCACCCGCCAAGTGGACCTACGAAAACATCGAGTACATGAAGACCCAGCTCAAGTCACTGGGCCTGGCCGTGGACTGGACCCGCGAAGTGACCACCTGCAAACCCGACTACTACCGTTGGGAGCAATGGCTGTTCACTCGCCTGTTCGAGAAAGGCGTGATCTACCGCAAGAACGGCACGGTCAACTGGGACCCGGTGGACCAGACCGTCCTGGCCAACGAGCAGGTCATCGATGGCCGCGGCTGGCGCTCGGGTGCAGTGATCGAAAAACGCGAAATCCCCATGTACTACTTCAAGATCACCGCCTACGCGGAAGAGCTCTTGAGCAGTCTGGACGACCTGGATGGCTGGCCGGAACAGGTTAAGACCATGCAGCGCAACTGGATTGGCAAATCCCGTGGCATGGAAGTCAGCTTCCCCTATGACGTCGCCAGCATCGGCCAAGCCGGTGCACTGAAAGTCTTCACCACTCGGCCCGACACCCTGATGGGCGCGACCTATGTCGCGGTCGCCGCCGAACATGCGCTGGCGGCCATCGCCCTCGACAACCTGGCTGCCGACAAGGCTGCCGAGCTGCGAGCGTTTATCCACGAATGCAAAAGCGGCAGCGTCGCCGAGGCAGACGTCGCCACCCAGGAAAAGAAAGGCCTGCCCACCGGCCTCTTCGTTGAACATCCGCTGACCGGCGAAAAGCTGCCGGTTTGGGTCGCCAATTATGTGCTGATCCATTACGGCGATGGTGCGGTCATGGCCGTACCGGCCCACGACGAGCGCGATTTCGAATTCGCCCATAAATATGACCTGCCGATCAAGCCGGTGATCCGCACCAGCGCTGGCGACGAAACGCCCGCACCCTGGCAGGACGCTTACGGTGAACATGGCCAGCTGATCAATTCCGGCGACTTCGACCAGCTGGACTTCCCTGGTGCCTTCGACGCCATCGAAGTCGCCCTGCAGAAGAAGAGCCTCGGTCAGTCGCGCACCCAGTTCCGCCTGCGCGACTGGGGCATCAGCCGTCAGCGCTACTGGGGCTGCCCGATCCCGATCATTCATTGCGATACCTGCGGCGACGTACCAGTACCAGAAGACCAGTTGCCGGTCGTACTGCCTGAAGACGTGGTGCCGGACGGTGCGGGCTCGCCACTGGCGCGCATGGCCGAGTTCTATGAGTGCAGCTGCCCGAAATGCGGCGGCCCGGCCAAGCGTGAAACCGACACCATGGACACCTTCGTCGAATCGTCCTGGTACTTCGCCCGCTACACCTCGCCGCAGTACAGCAAAGGCATGGTCGACCCGGCCGCTGCCGACCACTGGCTGCCGGTGGATCAATATATCGGCGGTATCGAACACGCCATCTTGCACCTGCTCTACGCACGCTTCTTCCACAAGCTGATGCGCGACGAAGGCCTGCTCAACTCCGACGAGCCGTTCAAGAATCTGCTGACCCAGGGCATGGTAGTCGCCGACACCTACTACCGCACCCTGGAAAACGGCGGCAAGGACTGGTTCAACCCGGCCGATGTCGAGCTGGAGCGTGACGCCAAAGCCAAGGTCATCAGCGCCAAACTTAGAAGCGATGGTTTGCCGGTGGAAATCGGCGGCACCGAGAAGATGTCCAAGTCGAAAAACAACGGCGTCGATCCACAGTCGATGATCGATCAGTTCGGCGCCGACACCTGCCGCCTGTTCATGATGTTCGCTTCGCCCCCGGACATGAGCTGCGAATGGTCCGACGCAGGCGTTGAAGGCGCGAACCGCTTCCTGCGCCGCGTCTGGCGCCTGGCGCAAAACCATGTCAACCAGGGCAGCGCAGGCGCACTCGACCTCGCCAGCCTTGATGCCGAGCAGAAGGCCGTGCGCCGGGCAATTCATCTGGCGATCAAGCAGTCCAGCTTCGATATTGGCCAACACCACAAATTCAACACCGCCATCGCCCATGTCATGACGCTGATGAACGTGCTGGAAAAAGCTGCGCAAGCCACCACCCAGGACCGCGCCCTGCTCCAGGAAGGCCTGGAAGCAGTGGCCCTGCTGCTGGCTCCAATCACGCCGCATATCAGCCATCAGCTGTGGCAGGAACTGGGCCACGATGGCGCGATCATCGACGCCCAGTGGCCGGCGGTGGATGAGTCTGCGCTGGTGCAGGACAGCCTGCAGCTGGTGATCCAGGTAAACGGAAAACTGCGCGGGCATATCGACATGCCGGCCTCGGCCACCCGCGAGGAAGTCGAAGCGGCAGCCCGGGCCAACGAAAACGTATTGCGCTTCACCGAGGGCATGAGCATTCGCAAGGTGATTGTGGTGCCGGGCAAGCTGGTCAACATAGTCGCCAGCTGAGCCAACCAAGCCAACTAAATAGTCATAGTCGCCAACCGACGAAGCTCGACGCGCTGCCAAGCGGCGCGCCGAGAGGTTGGCCAAGGGGATAGCAAAGATGATGAAACGGAATCTGTTGGTAATCGGCCTCGCGGCCCTGCTCGGCGCCTGCGGCTTCCAGCTGCGCGGCACTGGCGACGTCGACTTCGCCCTCAAGGAGCTCGACGTCAGCGCGCGCAACGCCTATGGCGACACGGTCAAGCAAGTGCGCGAGGTACTGCAGAACAACGGCGTGCGCGTCCACTCCGGCGCAGCCTATCGCCTGGTCCTGAGCAACGAACAGGAAACCCAGCGCACCGCCAGCTACACCAGCTCGGCACGCACTGCCGAATACGAACTGACCATGACCCTCGATTACGAGATTCGTGGCGCCCAGAACCTGCTACTGAGCAGCAATCAGCTGGAAGCGCAGAATTTCTACGCTCAGGACGGCAACAATCTGGTCGGCTCCGACCAGGAAGCAGCCCAACTGCGCAACGAAATGCGTCGCGAACTGGTGCAACAGCTGGCCCAGCGCCTGCAACAGGTCACCCCGGCCCAGCTCGACCAGCTGCAACAGACCGCCGAAGCCAAGGCCAAGGTTGAAGCCGATGCCCTGGAAGCTGCGCGCCAGCGTGAAGCCGCACAACCGCAGCAGTCGCCCGTGCAACTGCTGACGCCCGGCCAGTAAGCCTGCCAGGGCCGCAAGCGGCGGCCCTGCCGGTTAACACCTGATGAAACTCAACCCCGCGCAACTCGGCAAACACCTCCAGGGCAACCTGGCTGCGGTTTACGTGGTCAGTGGCGACGAATCACTGCTGTGCCAGGAAGCGTGCGACGCGATTCGTGCCGCCACCCGTGAGCAGGCGTTCAGCGAGCGCCAGGTATTCAATGCCGACGCCAGCTTCGACTGGGGCAACCTGCTCCAGGCTGGCGCCAGCATGTCGCTGTTCGCCGATAAGCGCCTGCTGGAGCTGCGCCTGCCCTCCGGCAAGCCCGGCGACAAGGGCGCGGCCGCCCTGCTCGAATACCTGGGCCGCCCGCCCGAAGACACCGTGCTGCTGATCAGCCTGCCGAAACTCGATGGCAGCGCACAGAAAACCAAGTGGGCCAAGGCCCTGATCGATGGCCCGCAGTGTCAGTTCGTGCAGATCTGGCCAATCGATGCCCACCAGTTGCCGCAATGGATTCGCCAACGCCTGGCCCAGGCCGGACTGAGCGCTAGCCAGGAGGCGGTCGAGATGATCGCCGTGCGAGTGGAAGGCAATCTGCTCGCCGCCGCCCAGGAAATCGAAAAGCTCAAGCTGCTTGCCGACGGCGGGCAGATCGACGCCAGCACGGTGCATGCTGCGGTTGCCGACAGCGCCCGCTTCGACGTGTTTGGCCTGATCGACGCGGCGCTCAACGGCGAAGCTGCCCACGCCCTGCGCATGCTCGAAGGGTTGCGCGGCGAAGGGGTCGAGCCGCCGGTAATTCTCTGGGCCTTGGCCCGCGAAATCCGCCTGCTCGCCACCATCGCCCAGCAATTCGGCCAAGGCATGCCGCTGGACAAGGCCTTCAGCTCGGCTCGTCCGCCAGTCTGGGACAAGCGCCGCCCCCTGGTCAGCAAGGCATTGCAACGGCTTTCGGCCGCACGCTGGGCCGCGCTATTGCAAGACGCTCAGCGCATTGACGCGCAGATCAAGGGCCAGGCGGCGGGCGACCCCTGGAGTGGCTTGCGCATGCTGACCCTGAGCCTGTGCGGGCAACGCTTGCGCCTGCCTGGCGACCCCGACCTCTAGCTCGCCCAGCACCACGTTATGCCAAGCGCATGCCGGATCCGGCGCAACTTTTTCACGGCCAAACTGTCCCCTGGACATTTTTTAACCAGCGAATCATGATTCCGTTGCCCGCGAGTCGCGGGCGGCTAACGAGGACTCGACATGGCCAAAAATCGCCAACAGCGCCCGAACAAGGCGAAATCCCTGATTGCCCAGCCACTGTTCCGCTGCCGCCAGGAAAAGCCAGGTAAAGGAAAAGGCAGCTATCGCCGCGAAGCCTCCCAGCAAAACTGGGAGGCTTCAGTCCTTCTGGCAGCCTGAAACCCTGCAGTGGCACGCCTGCAAGCTCATTCGTGCTAAGGTAACAGCCTGCAAAAACGCCCTGAGACCATCATGCCCAACCTGCTACTTCGCAGCCTGAGCCACATCACCTCGGCCTGCCTCCTACTACTCCTGACGGCCTGTGCCGAAGCGCCCGCACAGTCGCTGGCCGCTGCAGCCGACAGCCCGAGCAACGTCTCGATCAGGCCGCCTGAGCCGACGGCGAGCGCCGAAAAAATCAGCTTCGCCGACTGGCGCGCCCTGCTGCGCAGCGATGCGATTGCTGCTGGCATTGACCCCGCACTGTTCGATCGTGCCTTCGCCGGTATCAGTCCCAACCCCGACGTCCTGGTCGCCGACAGCAGCCAACCGGAATTTACCCGTCCGGTATGGGAGTATCTGGATGGCGCGGTCTCCCAACAGCGTATCGCGCGCGGCCGCAGCCTGATGTTGCAGCACGGCAACACCCTCTCGCGCATCGAGGCACGCTACGGCGTAGACCGGCAAACCCTGGTCGCCATCTGGGGCCTGGAAAGTAACTTTGGCAGCAATATCGGCAATCACAACGTGATCCGCTCGCTCGCCACCCTGGCTTACGAAGGCCGGCGCCAGGTGTTCTGGCGCAGCCAGCTACTTGCGGTGCTGCAGATCCTCCAGCATGGCGACATCAGCCCGGAACGCCTGGTCGGCTCCTGGGCCGGCGCCATGGGCCAGACCCAGTTCATGCCCACCACCTATAACGAACATGCCGTGGATTTCGACGGTGATGGTCGCCGCGACCTGTGGAACTCTTCGGCTGACGCCCTGGCCTCGGCAGCTCATTACCTGCAGGCCTCGGGCTGGCAGAAAGGCCAGCCCTGGGGTTACGAGGTACGCTTGCCAAAAGCCTTTGACTACAGCATGGCCGACCCAGAGGTTCGCCGCAGCCTCGCCGAATGGACAGCGCTCGGTGTCGAAGCCCTTGCTCCACCAGCCCGGCATGTGACAAGCGAAACCAAGGCCACCCTGATGCTGCCGGCCGGCCACCGCGGCCCAGCCTTCCTACTGCTGAGCAACTTCCGCAGCATCCTCAAATATAACAACTCGACCTCCTACGCCCTGGCTATCGGCCTGCTGGCCGACAGCCTGCGCGGTGGCGATGGTGTACGCGCTGCGTGGCCCCGCGAGGAGCGTCAGCTGGGCCGCAGCGAGCGCATCGAATTGCAGGAGTTGCTGGCGCAGAACGGCCTGGAGCCAGGACCGGCTGACGGCATCATCGGCGCCAACACACGCAAGGCCGTGCGCGCCTTCCAGCTGCAGCAGGGCTGGCCAGCCGACGGTTACCCAACCCAAGACTTACTGAGGCGCCTGCGCACGCGACTCTGAAACCGGATGAACGAGCCCCGCGCCTGGCCTCTAACTGTTGAGCGTAAATAGGCCGAAGCCGGGGCGTGCTGCCTAGCGAGCAACACGACAAAGCCAACAAGAGCAACCACCTCCCGCCGCCAGCCACTACCAGGTTTGGCGGGGGCACTGCGTCTGGTCGTGAGAACCCCGCACAAAAACCAAGGCAGCCCGCTATTTTTAGGTAGCGCCCGGATTAGCCGCGGGAGGCGCTTCAGGATCAATGGCGCATCACGTCCTTGAGCACAGCGTAAGTCCCGCGCAGCACACTCACTTCAGCGGCCAAATAGCCAGATAACACCAGGCGCCAGCATCGCATTGACTCAGCGGGCATGCGGCTCGTTACGCAGGTATGCCAACCAGTAAACGCCCGCGACCAGCAGCGTGCCGCCAACGATATTACCCAGGGTTACCGCCAACAGGTTGCGTCCAATCCCGCCAAGCGACACCACCCCTTGACCGTCCAGAACGATCCCATAGGGCAGGAAAAACCAGTTGGCAATCGAGTGCTCGAAGCCGATGGTAACGAAGGCACTGATCGGTAACAGGATGGCCACAATCTTGTCGCAGACACTGCGCCCACCCATGGCCAGCCACACCGCCAGACACACCAGAACGTTGCTGAGGATACCGCGGGCAAAAGCCTCGGGCAGCGACAGCTCAGCCTTGCTCCGCGCAATCTGCACCGCCATCTCACCGACAACACCACTGCCCATGCTGGCAATGTCGGCCCAGACCACCAGCAGCACCGTACCCAGACAACCCAGGACATTGCCCAGGTAGACCAGCCACCAATTGCGTAGCACCGCGCTGGCGCTGATCAGCTTGCTCGCCCAAGCCATCGCCAGAAGGTTGTTGCCGGTGAACAGCTCAGCACCGCCGACTACCACCAATACTAGGCCCAGACTGAAACTCAGGCCACCGAGCAAACGGGTTACGCCAAAGCCCAGACTACTGTCGCTAACGACCACAGTGAAGAACAGCGCTCCAAACGAGATGAAAGCGCCTGCCAGCAGCGCCAGCACGAACACGCTCAAGCTGTCCGCACGGGCCTTGGCTACGCCCATTTCCTCAACCCGACGCGCGATTTGCCGCGGCTGATAGGCATCGGCAAACAGATGTTCTTCCGCCATGAGTGTCCACCCTTCCCCGCGTTCGACAACATATTCGAGTCAATCCATCTGAACCCGCCTGCCATCAGTCTAGTCACTCGACGTCGAGTCGGAGCGTAAGTCCGAAGTGCCTCATACGCCCCTGCCACCAGCCCGAACCGCACGGCGCCCGGCGGACTGCACAGTCAGCTCTGTGATAAACTCGGCGACGGTTAAAAACCGTCTCGTCCACGGAGCCTCTAGCGGAGCCCAGATTGCCGATGTCCGATATCTCCCAGCCCAAAACCGTTGCCAGCGGAGAAAAATTCCGCACCACTCAGGGCATCACCGCGATCAAGGACGGGCAAAAGCACCGCGCCTCGAGCGAACCCCAGGTGTTTGAACCCAAGCCCAAGTGGCTGCGGGTCAAGGCCCCTGGCGGCAGCCGCTTTGAAGCAGTCAAGCGCAATGTCAGCGAACACCGGCTGAGCACCGTGTGCCAGGAATCGCACTGCCCGAACATGGGCGAATGCTGGTCCAATGGCACCGCCACCATCATGCTGATGGGCTCGGTATGCACCCGCGCCTGCCGCTTCTGCGCGGTGGATACCGGCAACCCCAACGGCTGGCTGGACTTGGAAGAACCGCAGAACACCGCCAAGTCGGTTGAACTGATGGCGCTGCGCTATATCGTGCTGACCTCGGTGGATCGCGACGATCTGGACGACGGCGGCGCCAGCCACTACGCAGCCTGCGTGCGGGCGATCAAGGAGCGAACCCCGCAGGTGGTGGTGGAAGCCCTGACCCCGGACTTTGACGGTGACCTGCAAGCCATCGAGCGCGTGGTGGATTCGGGCCTTGAGGTGTTCGCGCAGAATGTCGAGACGGTCAAGCGCCTGACCCATGAGGTGCGCGACCCACGCGCCGGCTACGAGAAAACCCTGCGTGTCCTGGAACATGCCAAGCGCCATCGCCCGCAGATGCTGACCAAAACCAGCCTGATGCTGGGCCTGGGCGAGACCGACGCGGAGATCCTGGAAACCATGGATGACCTGCGCGCTATCGGCGTGGACATCCTTACCCTAGGCCAGTACCTGCAACCAACCCGCAACCACCTCAAGGTGCAGCGCTGGGTCAGCCCGGAAGAATTCAATCGCTTCCGAGAGCTCGGCCTGGAGAAGGGTTTCATGGAAGTGGCCGCCGGCCCGCTGGTACGCTCCAGCTACCGCGCCGACAAGGTGTTCGAGAAGAACAACCTGGGCTTGGCCGCTCCGGTGCCGGTGCCAGGCCAGCAGCTCAACAGCAGCCTGATCCCTACGCTCAATCTGAACTGATCGAGCCACACAACGCCCGCCCCTGGGCTTTGCCTGGGGCCGGGCGTTTGTTTATGTTCCCGTACCTGGATTCGTAGGGTGCGCGGCACGCACCAACATCGGTGCGACCGCAGCAGCAGTGCCTGCGTAAGGCTTAGGCGTCTATTGCACCCGCCAGGGTCTGCTGCTCTGGATAGTCGAGGTGCTTGACCAGCTGCTCGCGCAACCGCGCACTGACCTGCGCCATATCCAACGGTTCAGCCGCCTGATCGGCCAGCTGGGTCATGGCCATGCCGGCATAGCCACAGGGATTGATGCGCTGGAACGGTTGCAGATCCATATCCACATTCAGTGCCAGGCCATGGAAGGAACGACCATTGCGGATACGCAGCCCCAGGGAGGCGATCTTTGCCCCATCCACATAGACCCCCGGCGCATCCGGCTTGGCCGTGGCAATCACGCCATAGCTGGCCAGCACGTCAATCAGGCTGCGCTCGATCCGGCTGACCAGCTCACGCACGCCGATGCCACTACGGCGCACATCCAGCAGCAGGTAAGCCACCAGCTGGCCAGGGCCGTGATAGGTCACCTGACCACCGCGATCCACCTGCACCACCGGAATATCGCCAGGAAACAGCAGATGCTCGGCCTTGCCGGCCTGGCCCTGGGTAAATACAGGCGCGTGTTCAAGTAGCCAGATTTCGTCAGGCGTATCCGCACCGCGCGTATCGGTAAAGCGCTGCATCGCGTGCCAAGTGGGCTCGTAGTCGACCAGGCCAAGTTCGCGAAAGCCGAGCGGCAGACTCATCAGAGCACCATATGGACGATACCGGTCGCGCGCAGGGCGCTGTTGATATCGCGCAACTGGTCTTCACCAGTTGCCTCGATGTGCAGTTGCACAGTGGTGTACTTGCCATTACGGCTCTGGCGCTCGGCCAGGGTATTGAGATCGACCTTGGCATACTTGCTGAGGATTTCGATCACCATAGCTTTGTAATTGGCTCCACTGTCGCCAACCACCTTGATCGGATAGTCGACGCAGGGGAATTCGATTTTGTTCGATTTGACGTCAGGTTTACTCAAGGCAGTAAAGGCCTCGTAAGCCGTGGCAACAACAACACCCCTGCGGTCGGCAGGGGCGTGCAGGTCACGATATCAGTTGAATAAGCCGAAGAAGAACAGCCGAATGCTATCCCACAAACGACGGAACAAACCACCTTCCTCGACGGCTTCCAGGGCCACCAGGTCGGCACTGTGCACCACCTCATCGCCCAGTTTGACATCGACCCTGCCGATCACATCACCCTGCTGGATGGGTGCGACCAGTTGCGGGTTGAGGGTCATACCGGCTTGCAGCTTGTCCAGCTGCCCCTTGGCCATGGTCAGGGTCAAGTCACTGGCCAGACCGGCCTTGAGCTGACGGGTAACGCCCTTCCAGACCTGAGCCTGGGTCAACTCGACACCTTTCTGGTAGAAGGTGCGGGTCTCGAAGAAGCGGAAACCGTAGGTCAGCAGTTTCTGGGTCTCGGCAGCCCGGGCAGACTCGCTATCGGTACCAAACACCGAGGTAATCATCCGCGCACCGTCTCGTACGGCGGAGGCTACCAGGCAGTATCCAGCTTCCCGGGTATGACCGGTTTTCAAACCGTCGACGGTCTTGTCACGCCACAGCAGCAGGTTGCGGTTGCCCTGCTTGATGTTGTTCCAGAGGAACTCCTTCTGCGCGTAGATGGCGTAGTGTTCCTGGTCTTCATTGATGATGGCGCGAGCCATGATGGCCATATCGTGGGCACTGGAGTAATGCTCAGGATGCGGCAGACCGGTGGCGTTCATGAAGTGGCTGTTGCTCATGCCCAGTCGCAAGGCGGTTTCATTCATCATGTCGGCGAAAGCATCTTCGCTGCCGGCAATATACTCGGCCAGAGCAATACTGGCATCGTTACCCGACTGGATGATTACGCCGTGCAGCAGGTCGTCGACGCTGGCCTCGCTGTTCAGCGGCAGGAACATGGTGGAGCCGCCGGAAGCTGCACCACCGGTACGCCAGGCGTGCTCGCTGATCGGCACCATATCCTGCTCGCCGATCTTGCCTTTGCGAATTTCCAGGGTCGCGATGTAGGCGGTCATCAGCTTGGTCAGGCTGGCTGGTGGCAGCCGCTGATCACCATTGTTCTCCACGAGCACCTTGCCACTGGCGGCGTCGAGCAGCACATAGGATTTGGCAGCCAGTTGCGGCGGAGCCGGGATCGCTTGCTGGCTAGCCCAGGCAGCCGGTGCACCGAGTAGGACAAGTGACAAGAAAACGCGTTGCGCAAAGCTGGTGATATTCATCCGTCTCTCTAAGTTGCTAATGATCGAACAGGCCCAAAAGACCAAACCTGGTGATGCTGCCAGCCGCGGCATGCTGCGGCTTATATCGCCTAATTAGTACGCAAGGCCACGCATAAGTGCCCTCTCAATCCGCCTTGACCAGCGTTGGCTGGCCGAGATTAGCCAGGCGCACACTCAGTTGTAACTGTTCAGCCTCGCCCTGGCTGTTCACCGGACCCAGACGCACCCGATGGAGAATTTGCTGGTTGCGCACCACTGAGCTGATGAATACCGGCGCAGCCACCGTGTCGCTCAGTTTGGCCTTGAGCAACTCCGCAGCGTCCGGATTGGCGAAGGCTCCCACCTGGAGATACAGGCCAGACGCTACGACTGAATCGTTTTTTTTTGCGTCCATCTGCACCGGCACTACGGCCGCAGCATGCTGCTGTGCGGGCGGCGTGTACTGCTCGAGCGGCTGCGCAATCGGCTGGGGGACGGTCGTGACATGGGCCGGCTGTTGCGCGGCCAGCACCAATGGCACTGGACGACCCTGCTGAGCCCACCACTCATGAGGATCAATGCCCTCGACCTTGACCCGCGCCGTACCGCTCTCGGCATAGCCGAGTTTCTTTGCGGCGGCGAATGACAGATCGATAATCCGGTCCGAATAGAACGGCCCGCGGTCATTGACCCGAAGAATCGCACTCTTGCCGTTTTCCAGATTGGTCACCCGCACATAGCTGGGCAGCGGCAAGGTCTTGTGCGCGGCGGTCATGCCATACAGGTCATAGGTTTCGCCGTTGGCGGTAGCCTGACCGTGAAACTTGGTGCCGTACCAGGACGCCGGGCCTATCGCCTGGTAGCGACGCGCGTCGGGGATTGGGTAGTACTGCTTGCCAAACACCACATAGGGGCTGGCCTTGACCCGACCATAATGCGGCATCGGCACGGCATCCTGGATCAGTGAGACATCAACATCCCACCAGGGCGCCCCGTCCTTGTGCGGACGATTGAAGTCACTCGGGCCACTAATACCAGTAGTAGCGCTCGGCTTGACGGGCGCTGCTGGCTGCGGTGGTCGAGTGGAGGTGCAGCTAGCCAACAGCATGGCGAGCGCAGAGCAGGCAACAACCTTGAACGGCAAGCCCCGCATTAGTTGGCCCCTCGTGCATCTAGGAGCAACTCGGCCAACTGATTGACTGCCATGGCGTACATCACGCTGCGGTTATAGCGGGTGATCACAAAAAAGTTCGGCAACCCCAGCCAATACTCGTCGCCCTGAGCACCGTCGAGGCGGAAGGCGGTGACTGGCATTTCGCCGTCCAGGTTATCGCTGCTGGTCCAGCCAAGGCCACGCAATTGGTCGACATTAAGCTGCGGATCAAGGCCGACAGTCAGGCCCTGCTCAACCTGATCACCCGCAACCGCAGCAGCGCTGACCACCGGCTCGCCCGGCAACCAGCCGTGGCGCTTGAAATAACTGGCAACGCTGCCGATGGCATCCACTGGATTGGTCCAGATATTGATCCGGCCATCACCGTCGAAATCCACTGCATAGGCGCGAAAGCTGCTCGGCATGAACTGTGGCAGGCCCATGGCGCCAGCGTAGGAACCCTTGAGGGTCAGCGGGTCGACCTGCTCCTCGCGCGAGAGCATCAGGAACTCGCGCAACTCCTTGCGAAAGAACGGCGCGCGCGGCGGGTAATCGAAGGCCAGGGTCGAGAGTGCGTCCATCACCCGGTAGCTGCCGGTGTTGCCGCCATAAAAGGTTTCTACACCGATGATGGCCACAATCACTTGTGGCGGCACGCCATATTCGGCTTCGGCACGCGCCAGAGTGGCCTCATGCTGGCGCCAAAAATCCACACCGCGCGCGATGCGCGAGTCGGTTATGAAGATCGGCCGGTAATCCTTCCAGGGCTTGACCTTCTCTGCCGGACGCGAGATGGCATCAAGAATCGCCTGCTTGCGCTGCACTTCAGCGAACAGGCGCCCGAGTTGCTCCGTGGCAAAGCCATAATCGCGGTTCATCTCGACGATGAATTCGCTAACCAGCGGCGAATCATTGTAATCAGCAGCGAACGCCGGCTGAACCATAGCGCAAGCAGCGGCCAGACCGAGCCAATGTGTGTGCCGTGCAGCCCAGCCACGCAATATGTGCATTGAATTCATAACCCCAATTTAAGCCTGTGCAATCCACTTACGGTGTGTGTGAATCGACATCAAAATGCCAAACCCTGCCAGCAAGGTAATCAGCGAAGTACCGCCATAGCTGATAAAGGGCAACGGCACCCCCACCACCGGCAGCAAACCGCTGACCATACCGATATTGACGAACACGTAGACAAAGAACGTCATGGTCAGCGCGCCAGCCAGAAGCTTACCGAACAGCGTCTGCGCTTGCACGGTAATCACCAAACCGCGCGCGATCAACAGCAGGTAAACCAGCAGTAACAAACAAACGCCAACCAGGCCGAATTCTTCGGCGAGCACGGCGATGATGAAGTCGGTGTGGCTTTCCGGGAGAAAGTCCAGGTGTGACTGAGTGCCGAGTAGCCAGCCCTTGCCGAAGACCCCGCCCGAGCCGATGGCAGCCTTCGACTGAATGATGTTCCAGCCGCTGCCCAGCGGGTCGCTCTCCGGATTAAGGAAGGTCAGCACGCGCTGCTTCTGGTACTCACGCAGCACGAAGAACCACATAGCCACGGCGATCGGCACCAACGCCGCCACTGCACCGATAATCCAGCGCCACTGCAAGCCGGCGATGAACAAGACGAAGACTCCCGAAACGATCACCAGCATCGATGTACCCAGATCCGGCTGCAGCAGAATCAGCACGAACGGCAACACAATCAACCCCAGACTGATGGTGATGTGCTTCAGATTCGGCGGCAGACTGCGCTTGGCCAGGTACCAGGCGATGGTCGCCGGCATGATGATCTTCATGAACTCCGAGGGCTGGAAGCGAATTACCCCGGGTATATTGATCCAACGGGTGGCACCCATGGCGTTGTGCCCCATCACGTCCACCACCACCAGCAGGCCAACGCCCACCACATAAGCCAGTGGTACCCAGCGCGCCATAAAGCGCGGCTCCAACTGGGCGACGATGAACATGCCCACCAGACCGATGCCAAAGGAGCCGGCCTGCTTGATCAACAGGTCGACGTTCTTGCCACTGGCCGAATAGAGGATGAACAGGCTGCCGACTGCCAGGATCAGCAACAACAGCAGCAGAATGCCGTCGATATGCAGGCGCTGCAGCAGGCTGGCACGGCGGCGCAGCACGTCCTCGCTGGACAACACACGATCGAAATTACCGTTCATCGCTTACCGACCTCTGCACTCACCGGTGTGGCGTACTCGGCTTTGAGCTGACCGTTGTCGTCGAGCAACCAGGCATCCATCACCAGTTTGACCACTGGCGCGGCCACGCCCGAGCCGGACTCACCGTTCTCCACCATAACCGCCACGACAATTTGCGGGTTGTCCGCCGGGGCGTAGGCAACGAACAAGGCGTGATCACGATGGCGCTCCTGCACCTTGTTGCGGTCGTATTTCTCACCCTGCCTGATCGCCACCACCTGCGCCGTGCCACTCTTGCCGGCGATTCGATAGGCCGAACTGTCACCCACCTTGCGCGCCGTGCCGCGAGGCCCGTGCATCACCTGCTCCATACCGAAGCGGGCAAAGTCCCAACTTTTCGGGTCGCGTAACTGGATGTCCGCCAGCGGCCGGGTATCGACCGGCGGCAAACCCTCGATCGTCTTGGCCAGGTGCGGACGAATCCACTTGCCGCGGGTGGCCATCAGCGCGGTAGCCTGGGCCAATTGCAGCGGCGTGGTCTGCATATAGCCCTGGCCGATGCCGAGAATCAGGGTCTCACCCGGATACCAGGCCTGGCGGTAGCGCGCCCGCTTCCACTCACGCGACGGCATCAATCCGGCGGTTTCCTCGAACATATCCAACGACACTCGCTGCCCCAGACCGAAGCGGGTCATGTAGTCGTGCATGCGGTCGATGCCCATCTTGTGCGCCAAATCGTAGAAATAGGTGTCATTGGAGCGCGAGATAGCCAACTCCAGGCTCACCCAGCCGTCGCCACTGCGATTCCAGTTGCGGTATTTATGGCTGTGGTTGGCTAATTGATAGAACCCGGGATCGAATACCCGCGACGTATTGGTGATTACGCCGGCATCCAGGGCCGCCACGGCCATCATCGGTTTGATCGTTGAACCCGGCGGGTAGAGACCGCGCAACACCCGGTTGAACAGCGGCTGATCAATCGAGTCGCGCAGCTCGCCATAGGCCTTGAAGCTGATGCCCGTGACAAACGGATTAGGGTCGAAGCTCGGCTGACTGACCATCGCCAGCACCTCACCGGTACTTGGCTGGAGCGCCACGATGGCGCCGCGACGCCCGGCCAATGCCGCCTCTGCAGCTTCCTGCAGGCGCACATCGATGGTCAGAATGACGTCTTTGCCCGGCAGCGGATCAATGCGCTTGAGCACCCGCAGCACCCGGCCACGGGCGTTGGTTTCGACTTCTTCGTAGCCGACCTCGCCATGCAAGTGATCTTCGTAGAAGCGCTCGACACCGGTTTTACCGATATGGTGGGTGCCGCTGTACGCCACCGCGTCGAGTTCTTTCATTTCTTTCTCGTTGATCCGCCCGACATAGCCGACCGAATGCGCGAAGTGTTCGCGCTGGGGATAATGGCGCACCAGTTGCGCCGCCACCTCGACCCCGGGCAGGCGGAACTGATTGACGGCGATAATAGCGATCTGCTCTTCGCTCAGCTCGAACAACACCGGCACCGGCTCGAACGGCCGCCGCCCCTGACGCACGCGTTTTTCGAACAGCGCACGCTCGTCCTCGCTCAGCCCCAACACCTCGACGATCACATCCAGCACCTGCGCCCAGTCACCGGCCCGCTCGCGAGTCAGGGTCAGACTGAAGCTCGGTCGATTATCGGCAACTATTACTCCGTTGCGGTCGAATATCAGGCCACGGGTCGGCGGAATCGGCTGCACGTGAACCCGATTGTTTTCCGAGAGCGTCGAGTGATATTCGTACTGCACCACCTGCAGGTAATACATGCGGGCGACCAGCGCCGCGGTCAGCAGCATAAACACCAGAGCACCGACCAGCGCACGCTTACGGATCAGGCGCGCGTCTTTTTCATGGTCTTTGAGGCGAATCGGCTGCGGCATTGATGACTGCTGATTAGGGGTGGGAAATCATTTGTGGTACGGGTGGCCGGACAATACCGTCCAGGCCCGATACATCTGCTCGCCGATCACAATCCGTACCAGCGGGTGCGGCAGGGTCAACGGCGACAGCGACCAGCGCTGCTCACTGCGCGCCTGCACTTCAGGCGCCAGGCCTTCGGGGCCGCCCACCATCAAATTAACGGTGCGCGCGTCCAGGCGCCACTTGTCCAGCTCGACGGCCAACTGCTCCGTGCTCCAGGGCCGTCCTTCGACTTCCAGGGTCACGATGCGTTCCCCGGGCGCAACCTTGGCCAGCATTGCTTCGCCTTCCTGGCGAATCATTCGCGCCACATCGGCATTCTTGCCGCGGGTGGTCAAGGGAATCTCGACCAGTTCCAGGGCAAGCTCCGCCGGCATGCGTTTGGCGTATTCCTGCCAGCCGTCTTCCACCCAGCGCGGCATGCGCGAGCCAACGGCAATCAGTTTGATCCGCACGGCGTTGCGCCCTTACTCTTGTTCCGGCTCTGGACTGAACTGCGCACGGCTTTGTTCGGCACCCTGCCAGAGACGCTCAAGGTCGTAGAACTGACGAGCGGTGGGCAGCATCACGTGAACGACGATATCGCCCAGGTCGAGCAGCGCCCATTCGCCAGAGTCCAGGCCTTCGCTGCCGAGCGGCCGCACGCCCTTTTCCTTGACCTTCTCCAGCACGTTGTCGACCAACGACTTGACGTGACGGCTGGACGTACCGCTGGCGATCACCATGAAGTCGGTGATGCTGGTCTTGTCGCGCACATCGATGGTGATGATGTCTTGCGCCTTGATGTCTTCCAGAGCAGCGATGGCCAGTTTGACCAGATCTTCGCTGAGCATTTTTTGCTTCTTCATAAGTAACTCATTTGCCTTGTGTTCAGTTCGACGCACGGTAAAGCCCGTGCGCATGGATATACGTGAGTACCGCATCGGGCACCAAAAAGCGCACCGATTTACCGCTCGCCAGCAGCGTGCGGATTTGCGTGGCAGACACCGCCAAGGGCGTCTGCCAGATAAAGGAAATCTGCCCACCGGGACCCTTCAGGGTCAACGGGTCGCTGATGCTGCGGGCTGCCAGCAGGTTGCGCAAGGTTTCTGGCGCCTCACTGTCCGCATCCGGACGTTGCAGCACCAGAATATGGCAGTGCTGCAGCAACTCGTCCCAACGATGCCAGCTGGGTAGCCCGCAAAAGGCATCCCAGCCAAGAATCAGGAATAACTGGTCGTCGCCCGCCAACTCGGCACGCAACGACTCCAGGGTGTCGATGCTGTAGGACGGCTTGTCGCGCTTGAGCTCGCGGTCGTCGACACACAGCGGCGCCAGGCCTGCCACCGCCAGCTCAACCATGGCCAGCCGATCGAGGGCCGCAACCTGCGGCGCCTCACGGTGCGGCGGCCGCGCACTGGGAATCAGGCGCAGCTCGTCGAGAGCCATCAACTCGGCCACCTCCAGCGCACTGCGCAGATGGCCGATATGCACCGGATCGAAGGTGCCGCCAAATATGCCGATGCGTTTAGGCATTGCTATGCAGTCTGCCCGCGCAGTTGACCGTCGCCGATCACCACATACTTCTCACAGGTCAGGCCTTCCAGGCCAACCGGGCCACGGGCGTGCAGCTTGTCGGTGGAAATGCCGATCTCTGCCCCCAAGCCATACTCGAAGCCGTCGGCGAAGCAAGTGGGCGCATTGAGCATCACCGAACTGGAGTCAACCTCGGCGAGAAAGCGCCGAGCGCGTCCTTGATGCTCGGTGACGATCGCGTCGGTGTGGTGCGAGCCGTAGCGATTGATGTGGTCGATGGCCTGATCCAGGCCATCGACCACCCGGATCGACAGAATCGGCGCCAGGTATTCGGTGCTCCAGTCTTCTTCCGTCGCAGGCGTTGCCTGGATCAGCGCACGGGTGCGTTCGCAACCGCGCAGCTCGACGCCCTTCTCGGCGAACATCTGCGCCATGACCGGCAGAAATACCGGCGCCACGGCCTGGTCGACCAACAGGGTCTCCATCGCGCCGCAGATGCCATAACGGTAGGTCTTGGCGTTGAAGGCGATACCCTGAGCCTTGGGCAGCTCGGCCAGGGCGTCGACGTACACATGACAGATACCGTCCAGGTGCTTGATCACCGGCACCCGGGCGTCGCGACTGATGCGTTCGATCAAGCCCTTGCCACCGCGCGGCACGATAACATCGACAAACTCAGGCATCGTGATCAGCGCGCCGACAGCGGCGCGGTCGGTGGTTTCTACGACTTGCACGGCGGCTGCCGGCAGATCAGCCGCTGCCAGGCCGCGCTGAATGCAGGCGGCTATCGCACGGTTGGAGTGAATCGCCTCAGAGCCGCCACGCAGAATAGTGGCGTTACCGGATTTCAGGCACAGGCTGGCGGCGTCGATGGTCACGTTAGGCCGCGATTCATAGATGATGCCGATCACCCCTAACGGCACGCGCATCTTGCCGACCTGGATACCCGACGGACGGTAGCTCATATCGCGAATCGCACCGACCGGATCGGCCAGCGCCGCGACCTGGCGCAGGCCTTCGATCATGCTGTCGATGCGGGCCGGGGTCAGCGCCAGGCGGTCCAGCAGTGCCGGTTCCAGGCCATTGGCACGACCGGCGGCCAGATCCAGTTCGTTAGCTGCCGTCAATTCGGCGCGCGCCGCGTCCAGAGCTTCGGCGGCAGCCTGCAGGGCATGGTTCTTCTGTGCAGTGCTGGCGCGGGCGACCACACAGGCAGCAGCGCGGGCCGCACGGCCCAGGCGGGTCATATAGTCGAGTACGGACTCGGTCATGGTCTCGGTAGCCTGGCAATAACTAAAGCGGCTGATTATAGCGGCGCCACCGCCCTACGCACAGCGGCGCCTGGCGGATACCGTGACAATTACCTGCTCAGCTGCACAGGTCCAGACCAGGTGCTTGTTGTTATCATCGTCGCCTTCGCCTGCCTCAGCTCTCGACCCCACATGCCTGACGCACCCGTTCCAAGCCTGCCCTGGCCAGATGCCAAGCCCTTGCCCGCGGGCTTTTTCGACCGTGACGCGCGCCTGCTCGCCCGCGAGCTGCTGGGCAAGGTGATTCGCCACCGTGACGGCGAACGCTGGCTAAGTGCGCGCATCATCGAGACCGAAGCCTATTACGGCGCGGAAAAAGGCAGCCATGCCTCACTCGGCTATACCGAGAAGCGCCGTGCGCTGTTTCTCGATGGCGGGTACATCTATATGTATTACGCCCGCGGCGGCGACTCGCTGAATTTCAGCGCCCAGGGCCCTGGCAACGCAGTGCTGATCAAATCGGCCCACCCTTGGCTCGACGCCTGCTCGGACTCTGCCAGCCTGGCGCAGATGCAGGCCAACAACCCGGACGCCCAGGGCCGGCCTCGCCCGCAGGAAAAACTCTGCGCCGGACAGACCCTGCTGTGCAAGGCCCTGGGCCTGAAAGTGCCCGACTGGGATGCCCAGCGCCTCGACCCACAGCGCCTGTTCGTCGAGGATCTCGGCGAGCGCCCAGCGCAGATCGTGCAGACGTCGCGCCTGGGCATTCCCGCCGGGCGCGACGAGCACCTGCCTTACCGCTTCGTCGACGCCGCCTTTGCCCGGCATTGCACACGCAACCCTTTGCGCCGCGGCCAGGTCGAAGGCCGAAACTACTACCTACTCGGACCCGAGGATGCCCATCAATGAGCCAATGGCTGGCTGATGTAACTCTCTGGCTCACAACCAACCCCGAGTGGCTGGGCCTGGCGATCTTCCTCATCGCCTGCGCCGAATGCCTGGCGATTGTCGGCATCCTGGTGCCTGGCACCATTTTGCTGTTCACCGTCGCCGTATTAGCCGGCAGCGGCGCCCTGACGCTCGGCGAAACCCTGGCCCTGGCTTACTGCGGCGGGCTGCTCGGCGACCTGCTGTCCTACGCCACCGGGCGCTATTTTCACCAGGATATTCGCCGCCTGCCGGGGCTGCGCCACCACCCCGAATGGATGGCGGGTGCGGAGTTCTACTTCCAGCGCTATGGCATCGCCAGCCTGCTGGTGGGCCGTTATATCGGCCCGCTGCGACCAATGCTGCCGATGATCGCCGGCATGCTCAACATGCCGTTCGGCCGCTTTGTCCTGGTCAGCCTGCTGGCCTCGGCCGGCTGGGTCATCGCCTATCTATTGCCGGGCTGGGCTACCGGCGCGGCACTGCGCCTGCCGCTGCCCGAGGGTTTCTGGCCACAAGCCGCAGCCCTGGCCGCCGGCTTGGCCGCCCTGCTGCTGCTCAGTGTGCATGCCAGCCTGGGCGAGCGCCGCCGCGCCAGCTGGATCGCCGCAGGCTTGAGCCTGCTGCTGTTGTGCGGTGTATTTGCCGGCTGGCCACGCCTCGACCAATTCGACAGCGGCCTGCTCGCCCTGGTGCAGGAACAGCGCAGCCCTGGCCTGGACGCGCTGATGGTGCTGATCACCCGTCTCGGCGACTTCCACAGTCAGCTGGCCGTTGGGGCATTGCTTTGCCTGTTGCTGCTGCTGGCTCGGCAGTGGCGGGCGTTGCTGTTTGCCGGCGGCGCCCTGCTTGCGACCGCACTGGCCAATGGCGCACTTAAAGCCCTGTTCGCCCGCCAACGTCCGGATGTATTGCTTGAGCCCTTGAGCAGTTTTAGCCTGCCCAGCGGCCACAGCTCGGCGGCGTTCGCTTTTTTTCTGGTACTCGGCGTACTCGCAGGACGCGGCGCGCCTGCGCGGCTGCGCCTGGCCTGGCTATTAGTGGCCAGTTTTCCAGCCATGGCGATTGCCATGTCGCGGGTGTATCTGGGGGTGCATTGGCCGAGCGACATCATCGCCGGGGCCCTGCTGGCAGGGGGCATGTGTGCGCTCAGCCTGGGCCTTACGCAATGGCGCACGCCGCAGAGCGGATTACCCGCCAAGGCCTGGTGGCTGATTTTGCCGGCATGCCTGGGGCTACTCGGCGCCATCGCCACCTGGCAACTGTCGGAGGGCATACTGCTTTATGATTACTGAGCGGCGCCGTTCTCGCCCTGCATCTGGTCGAGCCAGACTTGCAGCTGAGTCAGGCGCGCCTGGGGCATGTCGAGCTCGAGCAACTGGAGCTTCTGCTCGGGCGCCAATGGCAGCAGGTAGGCCAGTTGATTGGCCAGGGCTGCTTGACTGCTGACCCCGCCTGTCATGCCCAGGGCGGCGACCAGCGGATGCTCGGCCAACGCCTCGAGTAACGCGAGCAGATCCGCATGCTCGGAGCCCAGGGGCTGCTCTGCAGGCTCTTCCAGCCAATCGACTGCGGCGACAGTCAGTTGATCCGCCAACACCTGGGCGTCACGAACCTTGAAGCGGCGACCGCCCTCGACACGAATCCCCAGCAGGCCATTGGCTTGCTGCTGAAAGTCGCAGATCCGCGCCTCGCAACCAATCGACGAGAACTGCCCGGCGGCCTCACCGGCTTCCTGCCCATCGACGATGCACACCACGCCAAAACCTTCGCCCTGCCGCATACAGCGACTAATCATGTCCAGGTAGCGCGCCTCGAATATCTGCAAATCGAGCATGCAACCCGGAAACAACACGGTATTGAGCGCAAACAGGGGAAACGTCATAGGGGTTGCCTCTCAGAGTAGGAACAGGATCGCCAGCGGCAACAGCACTGCGGTAAGCACACCCATCAGGCTCATCGCCAGCGCGGCGAACGCACCGCACTCTTCACTTTCCTGCATGGCCCGCGCAGTCCCGACTGCATGCGCGGTGATGCCCAGGGCCAACCCCATGGCAGCGTGATGGCGCACACCGCACCAGCGCAACAGCGGCGGCCCGAGCATCGCCCCAACCACCCCGGTGATCATCACGAACACCGCGGCCAGCGCGGCAATGCCGCCAATCTGACTGGCCACCAGCATGGCAATCGGCGAGGTCACCGACTTCGGCGCCATGCTCATCAACATGATCGAGTCAGCACCAAACCACCACGCCAGCGCCGTGCCAAGCACCGTAGCCACTACGCCGCCGACCAGCAAGGTCAGTACGGTCGGCCAGAATAACTGGCGAATCCGCCGCAGGTTAAGAAACAACGGCACCGCCAAGGCCACGGTGGTCGGGCCGAGGAGCAGGGTCAGGGCTTCAGCGCTCACCCTGTACTCGGTAAAACTCAGGCCACACAAAAACAGTACGCCGATCACGATCGCCGTCGACACCAACACCGGCTGCAGGAACATCCAGCGCGTTTTCTCGTACGCAGCAACCGCCAACTGGAATGCCCCCAGGGTGATGCCGATGCCAAACAAGGGGTGATGGATGATCGCCTGCCAGGCAGCATGCCACTCAAGACTCATACGTCCTCCCGGCGGCGCTGCTGGCGCTCGATCAGCTTTTGCATCATCCAACCGATAAATACCACCGACAGCACCAGCGACAGCACCAAAGCACCGATCACCGCCCAGAAATCCGCCGCAATGGCATCGGCGTAGGCCATCACCCCGACGGCTGGCGGCACCAGCAACAGCGGCAGGTACTTGAGCAGGCTGCTTGCGGCAACGTGCAAGGGCTCGTTCACCTCGCCATGCACCAGCAGGAACAGCAACAGCAACAGCATGCCGATAATCGGCCCTGGCAACATCGGCAGTAACAATACGTTGAGCCCGGTGCCGAGCAATTGGCACAGCACCAGCCAGGACAGGCCGCGTAACAGCATGAGTGAATCTCCGATTGAAGTGACGAACAGCGGCGAGCGCGTAAGCATAAAGGCGCCCATTATAGGCTGGCACGCCGCCTGCCTATAACCCGCTATTCAGCAACACATCGCAGACTTGACCCGGCACCGGCCCGCGTGATGATCTAGGGGCTGAGCGATTGTAAAAAAAAACGTTGAGCGGTTCGACTCGAAAAATAACAAATACTCGTCTCCTCAAGGAGGAACCATGCCGTCAGTACCCATAGCAGAACTCAATAATTATGTAGGTAAGGAACTGGGACGCTCCGCCTGGCTGACTATCGACCAGCAACGGATCAATCAATTCGCCGAATGCACCGGCGACCATCAGTTCATCCACGTCGATCCGGAAAAAGCCAAACTGACCCCCTTCGGCGGCACCATCGCCCACGGCTTTCTCTCATTGTCGCTGATCCCCATGCTGATGGAAGACATCATGGTCATGCCCCAGGGCCTGAAAATGGCCATCAACTATGGCCTCGATAGCGTGCGCTTTATCCAGCCGGTCAAAGTCGACTCCAAGGTTCGCCTGGTGGTGACCCTGACTGACGCTACCGAGAAAAACCCCGGCCAGTGGCTACTCAAGGCCCGCGCGGTACTGGAAATTGAAGGCCAGGACAAACCGGCCTATGTGGCAGAACCACTGACCCTCTGCTTCGTCTGATCGACGCCGGCACCCCCGGTGCTCGTTCAGCCGAACGAACACCGGGGTGCCCCAGCAGCGACAGCGCAGAGCCAACGGTTTGCGGCATACTTGCGGCAACACCTGGACCTGGATGCTTGCCATGCGCTGCCTCGCCAACCTGGCTCCCCTGAGCCTCATCCTGTTGCTTGCCGCCTGCGGCGACGGCGAACCCCTGCTACCCGCCGATGCAACCCTGCCCGACGGCTCGCGCTATCGCGGCGAGGTGATCGATGGCGTATTGCAAGGCCGCGGCCGCCTGGACTATCGCAGCGGCAGCCGATTCGTCGGCACCTTCAAGGATGGCCTGCGGCATGGCCCCGGAGAATGGCACGACGCGCATGGCGAGCACTATATCGGCGAGTTCGAGCACGGCGTTTATCATGGCCAGGGCACCCTTCGCTACCGTGACGGCAGCAGCTACCAGGGCGGTTTCGCTGCGGGTCGATTTGCTGGCGAAGGCACGCTCAAACGAGATGACCTGGTCTATCGCGGCACATTCAAAGACGGCCTGTACCATGGCCTGGGCAGCCTCGAACGCGCAGATGGCAGCAGCTTCCACGGCCAGTTCAGCAAAGGCCTGGCCAATGGTCAGGGCGTCAACAGCGACGAGTATGGCAGCCAGTTCAGTGGCGAGTTCGCCAAGGGCCAGCTGCAGGGCTCCGGTAGTTTCAAGAGCAGTGACGGCGATCTTTACAGCGGCGCGTTCCGCGACAGCCAGTTCCATGGCACAGGCCGCTACCAGACCGCGGCGGGCGACGTCTGGAGCGGGCAGTTTGTTGCCGGCGCCCTCAACGGTGCCGGTGAGTTCCAGGGCGCTGACGGCGAGCGCTACCGCGGCGAATTTATCGACTGGGCCTACCATGGCCAGGGCACTCTGCACCTGGCTGACGGCAGCTTTTACCAGGGTCACTTCAACGGTGGTGAATATGCCGGTAACGGCACCCTTACGCTTGCCGGGGGCACGCAACAGAGCGGCACCTGGAAACGCGGCCAACGCCTGCATGACGAACAGGGCCACATGCTGCCCGACCCGCTGGAACTCGGCCTGTTGGCGCAGGGCCGCCTGCTCGACCAGGCCATCGCCGAGCTCCCCGCCTCTACCCCGGCCATCGAGCTGTACGCCCTGACCCTGGCCGGCGACGGCAAGCAGAGCGTGTTTATGCGCGAGGCCGATTATGTCGCCAACCTGCTTGGCGAACGCTTCGCCGCCCATGGCCGCATTACCCTGACCAATCATCGCGAGCAGATCAGCAAGCGCCCACTGGCCACCCGCGAAAGCCTGCGCCGCGCACTGCAGGCACTGGCCGAGCGCAGCGGACCGGAGGACCTGATCTTCATTTACCTGACCAGCCACGGCTCCAGCCGACATGAACTGAGCCTCGACCAACCGCGCCTGCAGCTCAGCGACCTGCCCGCCAGCGAACTGGCCGTCCTGCTGCAACCGCTGCGCGAACGGCACAAGGTGGTGGTGATCTCGGCGTGCTATTCCGGCGGTTTCATTCCCCTGTTGCAAGACGACAAGACCCTGGTGATGACCGCCGCACGGGCTGACCGGGTGTCCTTCGGCTGTTCGGAAGAAAACGACTTCACCTATTTCGGCCGAGCGCTATTCGCCGAAGCTCTCAACGAGACCGATGACCTGCAGCACGCCTTCGAGTTGGCCAAAACAAAAGTTGCCGCGCGCGAGCAAGCCGATGGTTTCGAGGCCTCCGAGCCGCAGATCTGGCCGGCCAAAGCCGTCCTGCAACGCTGGCGTGCCCTGCGCGCGCAACAGACCGATGGCGACCAGACAGCCGCCAGCTCCACCCCACCCCTGGATCAAAGTATCGGGCGCAACGCGCAATAGTTTTTCAACGGCCTGTTAAGCTGATTGATATCAGCGGAGACCACACAACCATGTACTTGACGCCCCAGCACATCCTCCTCGCGGGTGCCACCGGCCTGACCGGCGAACACCTGCTGGACCGTCTACTCAGCGAACCTACAGTCGCGCGCGTGCTGGCGCCGAGCCGCCGGCCATTGGCCGAGCACCCACACCTGGAAAACCCGGTGGGTGAACTGCATGATCTGTTGCCGCAACTCACCGGCCCCGTCGACACGGCTTTCTGCTGCCTGGGCAGCACAATCAAGCAAGCCGGCTCGCAGGAAGCCTTTCGCGCCGTCGATCATGACCTGGTCGTGGCGTTTGCCCAACAAGCCCGCGCCCTCGGTGCGCGCCACCTGCTAGTGGTGAGCGCCCTGGGTGCCGACGCCAGGTCATCGGTATTCTATAACCGGGTCAAAGGCGAAATGGAGCAGGCGCTGCAAGCCCAGGACTGGCCGCAGCTAACCCTGGCACGGCCCTCCCTGTTGCTTGGCCCACGCCACGAATTTCGCCTCGGCGAGCGCCTGGCTGCGCCGCTGGCGCGCTGGCTGCCCGGCAAATACCACGGTATCGAAGCCACCGTCCTGGCCCGCGCCCTGTGGCGACTGGCCCTGGAAGAAGGCCGCGGCGTACGCGTCATCGAATCCGACCACCTGCGCCGTCTAGGCCGCTAACCCCCTACCGAGCAAACCTATGAGCACAGCCCACAGCAGCCTGATCGAAGCCCTAGAAGCCGCCGACATGCTCGAAATCAACGACCTCTACGCCTGGCAATTCAGCCTGGACAAGGAATTGCTGGCCCAAGTCAGCGCCGGCTCGGCCAGTGCCGACAGCCAGGACCAGCCACTACTGAACATCGACTGCGTCGACGGCAGCGCTCGGCGCCACTGGCAGTTCTCCCTGGCCACGGTCAACGCGGCACGCTTCGACGCCGACACGGACAGCTGGCGCCTGAACGACGGCGAGACAGAGCACCGGATCAAATGCTTCGCGGCGATCAGTGGCGACAATCTCGACAGCGACGACGCCAGCAACGACTGACTCCCCTGCGGAGTGCGCCATGCAACTCTATGACCGCTATATTCTGCCGCACCTGATCGACTTCGCCTGCGGTTTGGGCGAAGTGATGCAGACCCGCGCGCAGATCGTCCCGCTGGCCGAGGGCCGGGTGCTGGAGATCGGCATCGGCAGTGGACTCAACCTGGCGTTCTACGATGCTGAAAAAGTCAGCGCGATTGTCGGCGTCGACCCGGACGCCGAGATGCAACGACTGGCCCGAGACCGCGCGGCACGCTGCGCCATACCGGTGCAGATGATCGCCCTGGAGCTGGGCCAGATCCAGGCCGACGACGCCAGCTTTGACAGCGTCGTCTGCACCTTCACCCTGTGCACCATCCCGGATGCGGTGGCCGCACTGAGAGAGATGCGTCGGGTCCTGAAACCCGGCGGCCGCCTGCTGTTTTGCGAACATGGCCTGGCCCCGGATGCAGCCGTAGTGCGCTGGCAGCACCGCCTGACACCCTACTGGAAGCCTCTCGCTGGTGGCTGCCACCTCAATCGGAATATCCCGGCACTGATCGAGAGTGGCGGTTTCATCATCGGCCAGCTGCATACCCGCTACCTGCAAGGCCCCAAGCCCATGACGTTCGTCTATCGTGGCTGGGCTGATTGAAGCCGCTACACAGGCGTCGCGAGACCTCCTATTCCAAGACGATCCGGCCGTATGCTATTTATGGTAACTGGATATATTCATTGGATTGAAGCTGGTTAGCGCATGAAGCCACCCTCGACACGTACCGCTACCCTCCGCCACGCCTGCCTGACCGGCTTGCTGGCACTATGCATGGTCTGCGCCTCGCCGACCTGGGCGCAGCAGCGCGAAGTGCGGGTTGGCGTCTACGCCAATGCACCGAAGATCATGCTGGATCAGAACGGGCAAATCTCCGGCATCCTCGGCGAATTACTGGCTGAAATCGCCCGCCAGGAAAACTGGCAACTCACCCCGGTAGCCTGCGATTGGCAGGCCTGCCTGGAGCTGGCGAAAAACGGCACGATCGACCTGTTGCCAGATGTCGCCTTCAGTGAAGCGCGCGCGCAGCAACTGGACTTCCACCAGCAGCCCTCGCTGTATAGCTGGTCGCAGCTGTATAGCCGCGAGGAGACCAGCCTTGAGTCGATTCTCGACCTCAAGGATCGACGGATCGCCGTGCTGGCCGGCTCCATCCAACAGAACTATCTGCAAACATTGCTCGACAACTTTGGCCTGCAAGCACGACTGATTCCCGTGCACAGCCTGGCCGAGGGCTTGGAGCTGGTGGCCAGCAAGCAGGCCGAGGCAGTAGTGGCCAATCAACAATATGGCGACTTCCACGCACCGCACTACCAGCTCCGCAGCACGCCGATCATGTTCCAGCCTGCGCAGCTGTTCTATGCCACCCGCAAGGGTTCCAACAGTGACCTGCTGAGCAGCATCGACCGCCATTTGCTGGCGTGGAAAAGTACGCCCTCCTCGTATTACTACCAGACCCTGCAGCGCTGGGGCGGCCAGCAACCCCAATGGCGGATACCGGCGACTGCCTGGTGGGGCCTGGCCATCCTCGCTGGCCTGCTGATGGCGGCGCTCGGTGGCGCCCTGCTGCTGCGCCGCCAAGTCGCCGAAAAGACTCGCCACCTGACCGCCACCGAGCAGCGCCTGAATACCATTCTCGACAGCGTCGAAGCCTACATCTACATCAAGGATCCCGAGCTCCGTTACCAGTACGCCAACCGCAAGGTCTGCGAGCTGTTCGGCCTGCCGCTGGCGCAGGTGGTCGGTCAGACCGATGATCGTTTCTTCGACGTGACTACCGCGGCCAACCTGCATGAGAACGATCGTCGTGTGCTGCTGCTCGGCGAACGAGTGGATACCGAGGAAATCAACCGCAGCAAGGACGGCGCCCGCGAGCAAACCTACCTCTCGGTGAAACTGCCGCTGCGCCGCCCTGACGGCAGCATCTATGCCCTGTGCGGCATATCCACCGATATCAGCGAGCACAAGAAGAACCTCGAACAGATCCACCGCCTGGCCTTCTACGACCTGCTCACCGGCTTGCCCAACCGCCGCCTGCTGCTCGATCGCCTGCAACATGCCCTGGCCCAAAGCGTGCGCGGCCATTTGGATGGCGCGTTATTGTTCATCGACCTGGACAACTTCAAGGATCTCAACGACACCCAGGGCCACGACATGGGCGACCAGTTGCTGCAGCAGGTGGCCCAGCGCCTGAGCAGCCATGTGCGCGAGGAAGACACCTTGGCCCGCCTCGGCGGCGACGAGTTCGTACTCATGCTCGAAGGGCTGCACACGCAGCACTCCGAGGCCATCGCACAAATCGACAAAGTAGCAGCCAAGCTGCTGCAGACCCTCGCCGAGCCCTATAGCCTGCTCGGGCGCAGCTACAGCAGCACCGCCAGCATCGGCATCGCCCTGTTCTCTGAGTCCCAGGGCACGGTGGACGAACTGCTCAAGCGGGCCGACCTGGCCATGTACAAGGCCAAGGCCGCCGGACGCAACACCCTGAGATTTTTCAACCCTGAGATGCAGGCTGAGGTCAGCGCCCGCGCCACCCTGGAAAACGACCTGCGCCAGAGTCTGAGCGCACAGCACTTCGTGCTGCACTACCAACCACAGGTCAACGCGCAGGGCCAACTGTTCGGCGCTGAAGCCCTGGTGCGCTGGCAACACCCCAGTCGTGGCCTGGTAGCGCCGGGGGAATTTATCCCGCTGTCGGAAAGTACCGGCCTGATTCTGCCGCTCGGCCGCTGGATCTTGCACCGCGCCTGCCAGCAACTGGTGACCTGGGCTGCAGATGCCGCGCGGGCGCACCTGATCATGGCGGTCAACGTCAGCGCCAAGCAATTTCACCACCGCGACTTCGTCGCCGAGGTACTTGCCGTGCTCGATGAAACCGGCGCCAACCCTCAGCGCCTGGAACTGGAGCTGACCGAAAGTCACCTGGTACAGGACGTCGAGGCCATGATCGTCAAGATGGGCCAGCTCAAGGCCCGCGGCGTGCGCTTCGCGCTGGACGACTTTGGCACCGGCTACTCGTCGCTCAGTCACCTCAAGCGCTTGCCACTTAACCAGCTGAAGATCGACCGCTGTTTCGTCCGCGACCTGCTCAGCGACCCCAACGATGCCGCCATCGTGCGCACCATAGTTGCATTGGGCGACAGCCTGAACCTGGACGTGATTGCCGAAGGTGTGGAAACCCCGGCCCAACGCGACGCCTTGCTGCTCCTGGGTTGTACGCGGTTTCAGGGGTATCTGTTCGGCAGACCGGCACCCGCGCTGAGGCTCGAACAATGGCCCGACGCCAGCAACCGCTGAACCGGCGCCTCAGGCAACCTTGGTAAAGAGGTTTTCCATGATCATGCGCAGCGCCTGCGGTACGCGCTTGAGCTCGCGGTCATCGCCCTGGTCATTGATGCACAGGCTGAGCTTGCGACCCAGTACGTCCGCCGCAATAAACTCGGCGACCTGCGCTGGCGACTGCTCCAGCGCATCGGTAAACAGGTAGGCGCATTGATTGCTGCGCACCTCGCCGCGCCCTTGGCTCAGGCACCAGTCGCCATACAAATTGGCGAGAATACTCTGGCCACTGCTGCGCCTGAATTTTTCCTCGCGCACCTCGGCAAACATCTGCGGATGACGCCGCTCCAGCTTATCCATCCAGCTCTTGCGCACGCCCCTGGGGGCATGTTCCATGATGCGATTGACGGATGAGCGACCGTAATGCTCGAGCATCCAGCGCCGGGCATTCAGCGCATCGTTGTGCCCTGACAAGGTCTGCGCATCACCGCTGGCGGGCAATGCCTCGTCAGTCAGGTACACCACACACCCCAGGGCGCCGAAGAAATCCGCAAAATCGGCGGGGCGCATCAGAAACACATCATCATTGAAGGTAACGAAATGCTCGGCGATACCTGGAATCAGGTGCAGGGACGCTTCAATCGCCCGCGAAGAAAACGTCGGCAGGTACTCGGCCGCAATAAAGTCGCGGTGATCGACCAGTTCGACTTCAGGGAACTCGTCAACAAAGTGTGGCCGCTGCCCGGCAGTCACCAAAAAGATCCGCCGAAAACCGGTGCAGAAGGCGCGTAGGGAATACAACAGGTAGCGTAACTCGCCGTTATCGCGAAAGCGCCCCTCCACGTTACTGGTCGACAAAGTCTGCTGCTGGTTCACTTCGCCCTGATGCAATGCCCTGATTGCACGCCACAGTGGATCAGCGCCATTAACCCAGGTAATCACCACATCGAACGGTTGCGGCCCGCCAGTGCTATCCACATCCATGAATACGGTTGCTCATTGAAATACCGAGAAAGTCACGCCCACTCATGACGCTGGTAAACCCGAACACACTAAGCGCCGGGTTTACAGGACCGTTTGCTTGCTTCAGCCAAGTAACCCAGGGCGTCCGGCCAGGCAGGACCGCCGCTGAGGCCGGGAGAGGTTCGGCTTGCAGCTTGATAATGAAAAAACTCGTCACGCATGGTAACAAAGCCACGGCGAACGCGAGCGGCACACTGCCATTCAACTATCGGACGCTGGTGCATCAGCCCTCAGGTGAAACAAGGTAGAGGCTTCAAAACTCGCCACCGCCATGGGACGGCCAAAATAGTAACCCTGAAAGTGCGAACAACCATTACTCAGCAGGCTGTCGCGCTGCTCCAGCGCCTCAACACCTTCGGCAATTACTTCCAGATTGAGACTTTGCGCCAAGGCGATAGTGGCGCGCACGATGGCCAGGCTGCCGGTATTGTCCGGCAACTGACGCGTGAAGGATTGATCGATCTTCAGTTGATCCAGCGGCAGCTGCTGCAGATAGGCCATGGACGAATAACCCGTGCCAAAGTCATCGATGGAGAAGCGGATGCCGATGTTTCTCAGCTTCTGCATGCGCACGATGGCTTCATCCATGTCCGTCAGCAGCAATGATTCGGTCAGCTCCAGCTTTAGGCGCTGGGGGCTGGCTCCGCTATGCCGCAGCGTCTGTTTCAGCGTCTCGACAAAACCTGCCTGATACAGCAGACGCGCACTGAGGTTTACCGACAGGCTCAAGCCGGCGCTGTGCGGCTCTCGCGCCCACCGCGCGAGCACCTTGCAGGCGGCATCGAGCACTTGCATGTCCAAGGCCTCGATCAGCCCGCAGCGCTCGGCGATGCTGATAAAAGCCCCTGGCGCTAATAAGCCGCGCTGCGGATGCTGCCAGCGCACCAGCGCCTCCGCACCGGTCAGGCGCCCCGCCTGATCCACCTGGGCCTGCAGGTACAGAAGGAACTCGCCGGCCTGCAACCCCCGGCGCATATCCTCTTCCAGTTGCAGGCGAGCGCTCACCGCTTCCTGCATCTGCGGGTCGTAAAAACTCAAGGCATTCTTGCCCGCGGCCTTGGCTGTATACATCGACAGGTCGGCGCACTGCATCAGTTCATCCACCGAATACTGCTCGTCACAGAACAGCACCACACCCAAGCTGGCACTGCTGAACAGGCTATGACCGCCTGCCTGATAGGGCTGGCGCAGGGCGTCAAGCACTTTGGCTCCCAGGTGTTCGACCTGGGAGGCGGCCTCCTCGGCACAGGTGTCCAGCCCTTCAAGCATGACGACGAACTCGTCGCCACCCAGACGGGCCACGGTATCGCGTTCACGCAAACTATGGCGCAGGCGCTCGGCGACCTGGCACAGCAGTTCGTCACCGACCTGATGACCATACAAGTCGTTCACATTCTTGAAGTTGTCGAGGTCGAGAAATACCAGCGCGGCATACTCACCACTGCGCCGACTCAAGGCGCGCGCCTGCTGCAGGCGGTCACGTAGCAGGCGCCGATTGGGCAGGCCGGTGAGGGCATCGTAGAACGCCAGGTGCTTGATCTTTTCCTCGGCAGACTTGCGCTCGCTGATATCGGTCAACGAAGCCACATAATTGATGACCCTGCCCCGCTCATCGCGCACCGCGCTGATGGCCAGCCACTCGGGAAACACTTCGCCGTTCTTGCGCCGGTTCCAGATTTCCCCCTCCCAGATGCCGGTCTCGATCAGGGTTTGCCACATGGCCTGATAGAACTCCGGCCCCTGGCGCCCGGAACCGAGCATCTGGGTCGATTGACCGATGACTTCGGCGGCGCTGTAGCCAGTGATCTGGCTGAAGGCCCTATTAACCTTGAGGATCCGCGTGCTGGCATCGGTAATCAGCATGCCCTGCTGGGACTCGAAGGCAATTGCGGCAATCCGCCGATCGAGTTCGAAATTGACCCTTTCGGTAATATCACGGGCGATAAACACCACCGCCCGCTTGCCCTGCAGCGGGGTATCCAGACGTTTGGCGCGCCCCTCGAACAGCCGGTGGCCGGAAGGCGTCTGCATCCCGTATTCCAGGGTTTGCGGGCTGTCGCTGGCCAGGGTGCGGGCAATAAACGCCATGAACAGCTCCGACTGCCCCACAGGCAGCACCTCGCCCAGGCACTTGCCCAACAAATCCTTGCCGCCACCATGCAGCAGCTGCGGATCGGGAGCCATCACCTCCAGGTAGCGCCCCTCCTCGTCCAGCACCATGGTCAAATCCGGGCTTGCCTCATTGATCGCTCGCCGGCGCGCTTCGCTCTCGCGCAGGGCCTGGCGATCCCGGGCCTGCAGGTAAATGTCCTGCAGCAGCAACCCCAACAGCAGGGTGGCCGGCGTCAACACCAGGAAAATTGGGATGGCCACCTGCTGCAACGCCTGACTGAAATCCCTGGCGGGCAGCAGGCTTAGACTCACCACCTGAAGCAGATGCACCAAGGCGCCAAACAGCAGCAACTGCCAGGCGCCGATACACAGCCACTTGCGCTTGCAGGCCTCCCGATAGGCCAGGCCCATCAGTAGCGGAACGACAACATTGAACAACCCCGGAAGCGTCCCGACACCGCCCAGCCAAAGCCGATAGGCGCCGGCGATCAGCCCGGCTATGGCTGCCACCAGCGGGCCGCCGAACAACCCAGCCATGCCCAGCACCACGCTGCGCGCATCGAAGATCAAGCCCTCGCTGAGCGTTAGTGGAGCCAGCATGCCAATCACGCAGGTAGCCCCGAACAGACCACCGGCCACCAGTTGCCGCAACAGTTGCTGCTGGATGTAGCGCATATTCAGGGCATGCAACCAGCACAACGCGATCAGCAGAGCCGCGCTTTCGATAAATTTCAGAATCATTGAACAACTCGACGGGTTTACCAGCACTGACCAGCGGTGAGGCGTGGCCCAACAAAAAACACATGATAGCAATTTACTAGCAGCAGATCAGACCATGGGTCGGGCGCTTTGGGCAGTCCGGCTCACTCGGCAGCGCAGGCGTGCAGCGCCCCTAAGCAAGCGCACGCAACTGCAGGGCATCCACCAGATCCGCGGCGATAGCCATGCCGACCAGATCGGCGAGGGTATCGGCCTGCATGCGCTTCATCACCCGCGAACGGTAGAGGTCAACGGTTTTGACGCTGATCGCCAGCTGTTCGGCCACCTCCCGGTTGGTGTAACCGCACACCAGCGGCAGCAGCACATCGCGCTCGCGCGGGGTGAGGCTGTCGAGGCGCGCCTGCACCGCCTGCAAGCGCTGGTCCGCCAGCGGCGTCGCCGGTTGCCGACTCAACGCCTGCTGCACGCTGTCAAGCAGCAACTGTTCGTTGTAGGGTTTCTCGATAAAGTCCACTGCCCCCGCGCGAAAGGCGCGCACCACGATGGGCACATCGGCGTGGCCACTGACGAAGATGATCGGCATGTCGATGCCGCGCTCACGCAGAGCTTCCTGCACATTCAAGCCGCCCATGCCGGGCATCCGTACATCGAGTAACACACAGCCGCGGGTCTCGGCCACACAGGCCTCGAGAAACGCCCGGCCGCTGGTAAAGGGCAACGCCTTGAGCCCCACCGATTCCAGCAACCAGACGGTGGAGTCGAGCATGCCCTGGTCATCGTCGACCACATACACCTGGTGCTGCATTTGCCCGCTCATCCCCTGCTCCTCGTGTTGTTCTCGTCAACTCGCCCCAGCGGCAACCGACATTCCAGGCACAGGCCACCCGCCTGACCTGGATGAGCCTCCAGGGCGCCACCAAAGCCTTCGATAATGCTGCGGCTCATCGACAGCCCCAGGCCCAGCCCTTCCGCCTTGCTGGTGTAGAACGGGGTAAAGATATGCTCCAGCTGCGCCGCCGCCACGCCCGGTCCCTGGTCAGTGACCCAGACACACAACTGGCCGCCACGCTCGCCGGCGCTCAGTTCGATGCGCGAGGGCTTACCCGGGTGCGCTTCACGGTTGGCGTCGATGGCGTTACGCAGCAGGTTGAGCAGCACCTGTTCGAGCAGCACCCGGTCGGCATACACCGGCGGCAGATTATCCGCCAGTTGCTCGACGATATTCACCTGCCAGTTGCTCGCCTCCCACTGGCACAGGCGCATCGCCTCGCGGGCCACCTGGGCCATGTCCAGGGCCTGGGTGCGCCGCTGCCCCTTGCGCAGGAAGGCGCGCAGGCGCTTGATCACCTCGGCGGCGTGGTTGGCATGCTCGGTGATGCGCTCCAGCCCCTGGGCGACTTTATCTGCCGCCTCGGGATTAGTGCCCAGAACCTTGAGGTAGCGCTGGCTGGCCCCGGCGTAATTGACCACCGCCGCCAGTGGCTGGTTGATCTCATGGGCAATCCCCGAGGCCAGTTCACCGAGGGTGACCAGCCGCGCGGTGTGCGCCAGCTCATCCTGGTGATGGCGCTGCTGGGCCTCGCGCAATTCGCGCTCGGTCATGTCGCGGGCCACCAGCGAATAATAGTGTTCGCCGCCACTGCCGCGATGGGCCAGCAATACCAGCGACACCAGCAAGGGCGCCGACTGCCCCAGTGGTCGCAGGCGCACCTCGGCACTCCACACGCCACGGCTATCGGCGGCGGCCCAACCATGGGCCTGCAATTGCTGCAAATCATCCTCAGCGAGCAGCGCATCCAGCTCTGGCAGAGGCTGATCCGCGGCGATATGCAGGGCATGCCGAGCCGACGGATTGAGGTAGGTCAGGCGCCCGGCCGGGTCGATAAACAACACCAGGTCAGTGTTGGCCTCGACCACCTCGGCCAAGCGCCGTTTGTTCTCCTCCGCCTGCACGCGCGCAGTAATGTCGCGCGACACGCTGACCACTTCGACCACCGCGCCGGTATAGGTTTCGCGGATTGCCCGGCTGGCCGTCTCGAACCACAGGTAGTGGCCGTCGCGGTGGGCAATGCGGAAGGTCATGGTGTGATAACCATCCTGCTCCAGCGCTTCGTGTGTGCGCTGCACCAGTTGCGCCTTACCCTGGCGATGGAGCAGCGCCTGCACCCGGGTGCCGCGCAACTCTTCGGGCCAGTAGCCGAGCAGCGTCCAGCTGGCCGGCGAGGCATCCAGGAAGCGCCCGTCCGGGGTGTGGCGGGAAATCAGGTCCGTGGTGTTCTCGGTGATCAGGCGATACAGGCGGCTGGCTTTGGCCGCCTCGCGTTCGGCGCGCACCTGGACGGTGGCCAACCGACAACGGGCCAGCACCCGCTGCTCGAGGGGGTCGGGCACAAACAGCCAGATCAGAATCTGCCCGTCGACCTGCGCCTCAACCTCCTCAATGGCCCGATCCTGCTGCAGACAGGCGCGCACCAATTGCGCTGCGTTGACCGGCAAAAAAGCCGCCACCGCCGGCAACGGCCGCTCACCCAGCAGCTTGAGCATGGCCGCATTCAGCTGCAGCGGCTGCGCCTGCGCATCCAGCAGCAGGCTCGGCTGCGGATCGGCACCGATCAAGGCCGTGCCGCGGGCCTGCGCGGGCAGACTGGCCAGCAGGGTCAACAACAACTCATGGATAAAGCCAAGCCAGTCGAGACTGACGCCCTCCTGCAGCTCGATCAGCAGCAAACCGGGCCGCCCCTCATCCAGCTGCAAGGCCAGCACCTGACCGTGACTGAGGCCAGCGCGGCGCACCCGCCCGGCCAACCAGCAGGGCAAGCCGCGCAACTCGGCCAGATCCAGACGCGGCTGCTGAGCCAGCGCCTCGAACAACAGCTGGTCGCTGGCCTGCAAGGGATCGCCAAAACCAGGTGGCAGGTGCGGGGCGCTGCCTTCATGGCTATAGATACCGGTGCCCGGCTGCCAACCCAGAAAGAACGCCTGACGCACTTCGGGGCAAGCGTGCAGGGTGCGGCGCAGGGCATCGGCGCGCACCGCCAGGGGCAACGCCTCGCGCTGTAAAGCCAGCCAGCTGTGCAGCTGCACGCGAACTTCACTCATTTAAATCTGCTTCCTCACAGCGGGCTACCCGCAGGTGCGTGTTGAACATCCGCAAGCATCACGGCAACGCACGCAGAGCGCAAAGCGACCAAGGGATATACCCCACAGAGTAATATAGTAAATATACTATAAAACTATGGTTTAACTTCCATATTTTACTAGGTGAATATATAAATGCCCCCCAGTTGAAACATGAAACGCCTATTCGTCAGCCGAACTGGCGCTACAAGAGCAAATAATCTGCCATGGGTACTCGCATGTCGATCTACGAACAAGGCCTTGCGCCTGCCGCCGTTAACCACATCGCCCTCTCGCCGTTGAGCTTTCTCGAGCGCACCGCAAGCGTCTACCCGCATTACCCGGCGGTGATCCATGGCTCGATTCGTCGCGACTGGGCCGAAACCTATGCCCGTTGCCGGCGCCTTGCATCGGCCCTGGCCGGCCGCGGTATCGGCAAGGGCGACACGGTGGCGCTGATGCTGCCCAATACCCCGGCGATGCTCGAAGCGCATTTCGGCGTGCCGATGATCGGCGCAGTGCTCAACCCGCTTAACGTGCGCCTGGACGCCGAGGCCATCGCCTTTATGCTGCAGCATGGCGAGGCCAAGGTGCTGATCACCGACCGCGAGTTCTATGACGTGATCCACGCCGCCGTCGGCATGCTCGACCACCCGCCGCTGGTGATCGACGTCGATGACCCTGAATATGGCGAAGGCCAGGCGGTCAGCGACCTCGACTACGAGGCCCTGCTGGCCGAAGGCGACCCGCAATTCGCCTGGCAATGGCCGGATGACGAATGGCAGGCCATCAGCCTCAACTACACCTCCGGCACCACCGGCAACCCCAAGGGCGTGGTCTACCACCACCGCGGCGCCTACCTGAACTCGCTGGGCAACCAGATGACCTGGGCCATGGGCCACCACCCGGTGTACCTCTGGACCCTGCCAATGTTCCACTGCAACGGCTGGTGCTACCCCTGGACCATCACTGCCCTGGCGGGCGTGCATGTGTTTTTGCGCCGGGTCGACCCGCAGAAAATTCTGCACCTGATCCGCGAGCACAAGGTCAGCCACCTGTGCGGCGCACCGATCGTGCTCAACGCACTGGTCAACATGCCCGAGTCGGCCAAAGCGGCCATCGAGCACCCGGTCAATGCCATGGTCGCCGGCGCAGCGCCACCGGCCAAAGTCATCGGCGCGGTCGAGGAGATGGGCATCAAGGTCACCCACGTCTACGGCCTCACCGAGGTCTACGGCCCGGTCACCGTGTGCGCCTGGCATGCCGAATGGGATGAGCTGCCGCTGGAGCAGCGGGCGCAGATCAAATCGCGCCAGGGCGTGCGTTATCCGACCCTGGAAGGCCTGATGGTCGGCGACCCTAAAACCCTGGAGCCGACCCCACGCGATGGCGAGACCATCGGCGAAATCTTCATGCGCGGCAACACCGTGATGAAGGGCTACCTGAAGAACCCCAGCGCCACCGCCGAGGCTTTCGAGGGTGGCTGGTTCCACACTGGCGACCTGGCCGTGTGTCACCCCGATGGCTACGTGGAAATCAAGGACCGGCTGAAAGACATCATCATTTCCGGTGGCGAGAACATCTCCACCATCGAGGTGGAAGCCGTGCTCTACCGCCACCCCGCCGTGCTGGAAGCGGCCGTGGTCGCCCGCCCGGACGAGAAATGGGGCGAAACCCCCTGCGCCTTCATCACCCTCAAGGTCGACCAGCAGACTGCCCGCGAGGCCGACATTATCGCCTTCTGCCGTGAGCACCTGGCGGGTTTCAAGGTCCCGAAAACCGTGGTCTTCACCCAGTTGCCGAAGACCAGCACCGGCAAGATCCAGAAGTTCGTCCTGCGCGACATGGCCAAGGCGCTCTGATTGACCAACCGCGCTCGCCCCAGCGAGGGGCGAGCGGCCGTGTACCCCTATCAACAGCAATAAAACACAACAACAAAAAGCGTCATGCGCGCTGAATGCGCGGTGCCGACGGAGGCAACCCTATGCAACTGTACAAACGCAAAGATGGCGAACAGCAACCGTGCTGGTCTTTCGGGCCTTTTCGGGTACGCCTGCCGTTTATCCACTACCGTTGGGAAACCGCGGAGATGCTCCAGGCCCTGATCATGTTCGTGGTCAGCCTGGCGATGATCCCGCTGCTGGAAAAATACCTCGGCCTGCCCTACGACGTGGCCCTGGCCTACGTAGTGGTGTGCGGTATCGGCTTTATGCTGCCGGCGCTGCTCGGCGTGCCTTTCGTGCCCGGCTGGATTACCCCGGGCATCCCGGTGGTGCTGCTGTTCCTGGGTAACTTCGAGCCCGGCCCGGAAGCGATTCAGGCGCTGTTTGCCCTGCAGTTCCTGGTGTTCGTGATCTTCCTGGTGCTCGGCGTCACCCGCCTGGGCAGTACCCTGGTGAAGATCATTCCCAACTCGATGAAAGGCGGGATCATCATCGGTGCCGGTATCGCCGCGCTGATGGGCGAAATCTCCACCGGCGGACGCCTGGCCAACACGCCGATCTCCCTGGTGCTGGGCAGCCTGATCTGCCTGTACCTGATGTTCTCGGTATCGTTCAAGGGCCTCACCGAGCGCGTGCCCCTGGCCCGTAAGATCGTCAACTACGGCATGGTGCCGGGGATGTTGATCGCCATCTTTATCGGCATCGCCGTCGGTGAGTACAAGATGCCCGACGTGAAATTCGGCATCACCGCGCCAGCCTTCGCCGAGATGTGGAACTACCTGCCGTTCAACGTCGGCTTCCCCGGTCTGGACGTGTTCCTGCTGGCGGTGCCCACTGCCGTAATCGCCTACATCATCGCCTTCGGCGACATCATCGTCGGCCAGTCGCTGATGCAGCGCGCCGACGAACTGCGCCCCGATGAGGTGATCGAGAACAACATCGACCGCGTACACCTGGTAACCGCACTGCGCAACGCCCTGCACGCCTTCTTCGCCCCCTACCCTGGCCTGGCCGGGCCGCTGTGGACTGCCGTCGCGGCGACCATGGCGGAGCGTTACAAGTACGGGCGCAAGGCCATGGACTCGATTTACAGCGGCGGCGGCACGTTCTGGATCACCGGTTTCATCGCCCTGTTCGCCCTGCCGCTGGTGAGCTTCTTCCAGCCGGTACTGCCGATCGCCCTGTCGCTGACCCTGATCCTCACTGGCTACATCTGCCTGATGGTCGGTTTCGAGCAGCTCAACAACAACACCGAACGCGGCGTCGCCGGCACCATGGGTGTCGTTCTGGCCGTCTATGGCGCAGGCTGGGGCCTGGCCGCCGGTGCGGCACTGTACATCCTGGTCGAGCGCACCCACCTGCTCAAGTTCACCTCGACCAAGGACAAGACCAGCGGTGCGCCAGAGGTCGACTGACGCGCTATACCCCTACTGAGAGCCTGTTGCCGGCGCATCGCACAGCGCGATGAAACGGCCGCAGCCCCCTAGTTTCCACGCCGCAGGTTCACCTGCGGCACTCTGCTTTGAGGTGCCCCATGCCTGACTACAACGCCCCCCTGCGCGATCTGCGTTTCGTCCTCCACGAAGTCTTCGATGCCCCCACCTTGTGGGCACGCTTGCCAGCGTTGGCCGAGACCGTAGACGCCGACACCGCCGACGCCATCCTCGAGGAGGCGGCCAAGGTCACAGGCACCCTGATCGCCCCGCTCAACCGCAGCGGCGACGAGGAAGGCGCGCAGTGGATCGCCGGCGAGGTGCGCACCCCGGCTGGCTTCAAGCAGGCTTACACCACCTATATCGAAGGCGGCTGGGTCGGCCTGTCCGGCAACCCGGCCTACGGCGGCATGGGCATGCCCAAGATGCTCGCGGTGGCCTTCGAGGAAATGCTCTACGGCGCCAACAACAGCTTCGCTCTTTATTCGGCGCTGAGTTCCGGCGCCTGCCTGGCCATCGACGCCCACGCCAGTGAAGCCTTGAAGACCACCTATTTGCCGCCGATGTACGAAGGCCGCTGGGCCGGTTCCATGTGCCTGACTGAAGCCCATGCCGGTACCGACCTGGGCCTGATCCGCACCAAGGCCGAAGCGCAAACCGACGGCAGCTACGCGATCAGCGGCAGCAAGATCTTCATCACCGGCGGCGAGCAGGACCTGACCGAAAACATCATCCACCTGGTGCTGGCCAAGCTGCCGGGCGCGCCGGCCGGACCCAAGGGCATCTCGCTGTTTCTGGTGCCCAAGGTGATGGTCAATGCTGACGGCAGCCTGGGCGCGCGCAACGCGGTGAGCTGCGGCTCGATCGAACACAAGATGGGCATCAAGGCCTCGGCGACCTGTGTGATCAACTTCGACGCAGCCAGCGGCTACCTGATCGGCGAGCCGAACAAGGGCCTGGCGGCGATGTTCACTATGATGAACTACGAGCGCCTGTCGATCGGCATCCAGGGCATCGGCTGCGCCGAGGCCTCTTATCAGGCCGCTGCCGCCTACGCCCGCGACCGCCTGCAGAGCCGCGCCGCCACCGGTAAAGTGGCACCTGAGAAGGCCGCCGACCCGATCATCGTGCACGCCGACGTGCGCCGCATGCTGCTCAGCATGAAAGCCATGACTGAAGGTGGCCGCGCGTTTGCCTGCTACGTCGGCCAGCAACTGGACCTGTCGAAGTTCTCCGCAGACGCCGAGGAACGCCAACAGGCCGAAGCCCTGGTCGCCCTGCTCACACCGTTGGCCAAGGCCTTCTTCACCGACATCGGCCTGGAAAGCTGCGTGCACGGCCAGCAGGTATTCGGCGGCCATGGCTACATCCGCGAGTGGGGCCAGGAGCAACTGGTGCGCGACGTGCGCATCGCGCAGATCTACGAAGGCACCAATGGCATCCAGGCCCTCGACCTGCTCGGACGCAAGGTGGTGGCCAACGGTGGTGCCGGGCTGCGCCAGTTCGCCGCCGAAGTCCGCCACTTCGCCCACCAACACGAAGCACCCTATGGCAGCGAACTGGTCACCGCCCTGGAGCGCCTGGAGGCGGTCAGCGGCTGGCTGCTTGAGCAAGCCAAGACCGATGCCAATGCAGTAGGCGCCGCCTCGGTGGAGTACCTGCACCTGTTCGGCTACGTCGCCTACGCCTATATGTGGGCCCGCATGGTGGCGGTGGCCGAGGCCAGGCGCGACGAGGAGCCAGCGTTCTACAGCGGCAAACTGGCCACTGCGGCGTTCTATTTCACCCGCCTGTTACCACGCACCCTGAGCCTGGAAGCCAGCATCCGCGCCGGCAGTGCGCCGTTGTATGAGCTGGACGCCGAACAGTTCTAAGCAGCAATAGTTGAGCGTTTGCGCGACGTCCCCACCGAGGCGTCGCGTTTTTTTATTCAAGCCGTCGGGTACGCGGGGCCGCCCAGGCCACGTGCACCCGACACTATCGCCAGGCCATTGCCTGCGAGGAAACCTTATGCGTGAAGTCGTCATCGTTGCCGCCACCCGCACCGCCGTTGGCAGCTTCCAGGGCTCGCTGAGCCGTATCCCGGCGCCAGAACTGGGCGCCGCGGTGATCCGCCGCCTGCTTGCCGACAGCGGCCTGCCCGCCGAGCAACTCGACGAGGTGATCCTCGGCCAGGTACTCACCGCAGGTGCCGGGCAGAATCCGGCGCGCCAGGCGGTGCTCAAGGCCGGCCTGCCGCACACGGTGCCAGCCATGACCCTGAACAAGGTCTGCGGCTCCGGCCTCAAAGCGGTAATCCTCGCCGCCCAGGCCATCCGTTGCGGCGATGCCGATGCGATCATCGCTGGCGGCCAGGAGAACATGAGCCTGTCGCCCTACGTCATGGCGCAGGCGCGCAATGGCCTGCGCATGGGTCACGGGCGGTTGCTCGACAGCATGATCCACGACGGCCTGTGGGATGCGACCAACGACTACCACATGGGCGTCACCGCAGAAAATCTGGTCGAGCAATACGGCATCACTCGCGAAGAACAGGATGCCTTCGCCGCCCGCTCGCAACAGCGCGCGTGCGCGGCCATTGAGGCTGGACGCTTCGCCACGGAAATCACCCCGATCGAAATCCCCCAGCGCTATGCCGAGAGCCTGCTGTTCCAGGTGGATGAGCAACCCCGCGTCGACAGCAGTCTCGACTCGCTGGGCAAACTGCGCCCGGCCTTCAAGCCTGATGGCAGCGTCACCGCCGGCAACTCCTCGACCCTCAACGATGGCGCGGCCGCCGTGCTGCTGATGAGCGCCGAGAAAGCCACCGCCCTCGGCCTGCCGATACTGGCGCGGATCAAGGCCCATGCCAGCGCCGGCGTCGACCCGTCGATCATGGGTATCGGCCCGGTGTTCGCCACCGGCAAGGCCCTGGAAAAAGCCGGCTGGAGCCTCGATCAGCTCGACCTGATCGAGGCCAACGAAGCCTTTGCCGCCCAGGCCATCGCCGTCGGCCGCGAACTCGGTTGGGACAGCGCCAAAGTCAACGTCAACGGTGGCGCCATCGCCCTTGGTCATCCCATCGGCGCGTCCGGCTGTCGTATCCTGGTCAGCCTGATTCACGAGATGGTTCGCCGCGACGCGCACAAGGGCCTGGCGACCCTGTGCATCGGCGGCGGTCAGGGCGTGGCCCTGGCCATCGAGCGCTAGCCTGGGGATGAATGACCGCGCCGTGACCTGATGAACCGGGTGGATGTAAAAAGCGACATCCACCCTGCAACGATTGCACACCACAAGAGATTCCCATGCGCACCCTCACCACCCTCACCGGCAACAGCCAGAAACTCGACGGCGGCGCCATGTTTGGCAACGCCCCCAAGGCGCTGTGGCAGCGCTGGATGAAGCCCGACGACCTGAACCGCATCGACCTCGGCTGCCGCGCCCTGCTGGTGCAGGACGCCGAGCGCAATATCCTGGTGGAAACCGGCATCGGCGCTTTCTTCAGCCCCGAGCTGAAACAGCGTTTCGGCGTCCAGGAAGAGCGCCACGTACTGCTCGACAGCCTGGCCGAACTGGGCCTGAGCGATGCCGATATCGACATCGTGGTGCTCAGCCACCTGCACTTCGACCACGCCGGCGGCCTGCTCGCTGCCTGGGAAAAAGATCAACCGGCGCGCCTGCTGTTCCCCAATGCCCGCTTCGTTACCGGTAAGCGCCAGTGGCAACGCGCCTGCCAGCCCCATGCCCGCGACCGCGCCTCGTATATCCCGGAGCTGCTGACCTTGCTGGAAAGCAGCGGCCGCCTGACCCTGCTGGAAGAAACCGAACATTGCCAACTGCTCGGCCCAGACTGGCGCCTGCACTGGAGCGATGGCCATACCCCGGGGCTATTACTGCCGGAAGTGGCCATGCCTGGCGGGCCAGTGGTCTTCCCCAGCGACCTGATCCCTGGTGCGCCCTGGGTGCACCTGCCGATCACCATGGGCTATGACCGCTTTGCCGAAGGCCTGATCGAAGAGAAGACCGCGCTACTGGCGGACTTGGTCGAGCGCGGCGGGCGCCTGGTATTCACCCACGACCCGCAGATCGCCATGGGCCGGGTGGTGCGTGATGAAAAGGGTCGTTATGGCCTTGCGGATGCCCAGGCCGGCGCGTGCAAGCTGGCCGAATAAGCAGTCAATGACCTGGTGCGCGCGGCGCACCCTACACAGACCGCCGCGCTGTTGTAGGGTGCGCCCTGTTAAAGCCCGCCGCTGACGCCCAGGCTCACGCCCAATTCGGTCGCCAGCGAGAACGGCAGCAACAGGGTATCGAGCAGGGCGCTGGCAGGCAGGTCGAGGCCAGGGTATCTGGGCGCCTCGGCACCGAAACGCGCCTCGGCGCAGCAGCCATGGTTCAGCGCATACAGATCCAGGCGGGTGCCGGCATAAATCACCGGCGCGCCCGGCTTGGCGGCATCCAGGGTGCGCACCGTGGCGCAACCGCTGCTCAGCAGGATGAGCAGCAGACAGCCCATCCGCGCGACTCGGTTACTCACCCGACACCTGATGATGTTCGCCCCAACGTGGCAGCATGTCCTGGGGCACGCCCAGGCAATTGAGGATCCGCGCGACCACAAAGTCGATCAGGTCGTCGATGGTCTGCGGCTGGTGATAAAAGCCCGGCGCCGCCGGCAGGATCACCGCGCCCATGTTCGACAGCTTGAGCATGTTCTCCAGATGAATGCTGGAGAACGGCGCCTCGCGCGGCACCAGGATCAACTGCCGCCGCTCTTTGAGCACCACATCGGCGGCGCGCTCGATCAGGTTGTTGCAGGCACCCATGGCAATCGCCGACAGGGTGCCGGTGCTGCAGGGCACCACCACCATCGCCGAGGGCGCGCCAGAGCCGGAGGCCGCCGGCGCCATCCAGTCTTCTTTGCCATAAACGCGAATCTGCCCCGGCGTAGCGCCGGTGTACTCGTTAAGAAACGCCTGCATGGCGCGGGGGTTGGCCGGCAGACTCACATCGGTTTCAGTCGCAAGCACCAGCTGCGCGGCCTTGGATATCAGAAAATGCACTTCACGGTCTTCCCGCACCAGGCAGTCGAGCAGGCGCAGGCCGTACTGGGCGCCGGAAGCGCCGGTCATGGCCAGGGTAATGCGTTCGGGTCCGCTCATCGAGACTCCTCAGGATCGGTGGATAACGCTGCGCGGTTATCCACCCTACAAGGGTTTGCGTAGGGTGGAAAACGCCGAAGGCTTTTCCACCACCTGCACAGGTTTTCCCTATGCCAATGCCGCGGCCAGCTTGCCGTGCAAACCGCCAAAGCCGCCGTTGCTCATCACCACTATCTGAGTACCCGGCGCGGCCTCGGCCTTGACCCCGGCAATGATCGCCTCCAGGGAGTCGCAGACCTGGGTCGGCACCGTGGATGCAGCCACGGTCGCCGCCAGATCCCAGCCGAGGTTGCTCGGGGCGTACCAGTACACCGAATCGGCTTGCACCACAGACGCCGGCAGGCCATCGCGATGGGCGCCAAGCTTCATCGAATTGGAGCGCGGCTCGACGATAGCGATCAGCTTCGCGCTACCGATGCGCTTGCGCAGGCCATCGAGGGTAGTGGCGATAGCGGTCGGGTGATGGGCAAAGTCATCGAAGATGGTCACGCCATTCACTTCGGCGACCTTTTCCATGCGCCGCTTGGCGTTGATAAAGCTGCACAGCGCGGCGATGCCAAGTTCCGGCACCACACCGACATGCCGCGCCGCCGCCAAGACCGCCAGGGCATTGGCCACGTTGTGCTGACCCGTCAGCTGCCAATCGACCACGCCGGCAACTTTGCCCTCGAAACTCACCTCGAAACGCGAACCGTCGGCGCTGAGCAGGTGTGCCAGCCACTGGCCGCCTTCGCCAGTGGTGGCGACCGGGGTCCAGCAGCCCATCTCGATCACCCGCTGCAGCGCAACGTCCGCCGCTGGGTGAATGATCAGCCCTTCACCGGGAATGGTCCGCACCAGGTGGTGGAACTGCCGCTCGATAGCCGCCAGATCCGGGAAGATGTCCGCGTGATCAAACTCCAGGTTATTGAGGATCGCGGTGCGCGGGCGGTAGTGGACGAACTTGCTGCGTTTGTCGAAGAAGGCGCTGTCGTACTCGTCAGCCTCGACCACGAAGAACGGTGTGCCACCCAGGCGCGCAGAAATCCCGAAATTCTGCGGCACCCCGCCGATCAGAAAGCCCGGGCTCATGCCGGCGTGCTCCAGCACCCAGGCCAGCATGCTGGCGCTACTGGTCTTGCCATGGGTGCCGGCCACCGCCAGCACCCAGCGCCCCTGCAACACATGGTCGGCCAGCCACTGCGGGCCGCTGACGTAGGGCAGGCCCTTGTTCAGTACGTACTCAACGGCCGGATTGCCACGCGACAGGGCATTGCCGATCACCACCAGATCCGGCGCCGGCTCGAGTTGCGCGGCATCGTAGCCCTGGGTCAATTCGATGCCCTGGGCCTGCAACTGGGTGCTCATCGGCGGGTAGACATTGGCGTCGGAGCCGGTAACGCGATGGCCCAATTCCTTGGCCAGTACGGCCAGCGAACCCATGAAGGTGCCGCAAATACCGAGAATATGGATATGCATGATTTACCTTGAAGGCGTTCTCAAAAACAGGCCAGGACAGGCGCTGAAAAGTCTTGCCGCAGGTTAGCACAGCGCCCTGCGCTCGATCTCGGCGAGTGGCGAGCAGATTACGAGCGACCACGCTGCAGAGCACGACGAAAAATCAAACGCTTGCTTGGATTGCACTTTCCAAAAGCATTAGGCAGCATCGAACCGTCCGCTGGCATAGCTCATGCAGTGCCAACCCAGCCAATCACTAATGCCGAGGCTCGCCATGCGTATCGTCCCAGCCACCCTGGAGCACCTGGACCTGCTGACCCCGCTGTTCGTCAAATACCGTGAGTTCTATGGCGAACTGGCGTTCCCCGACTCCTCGCGCAAGTTCCTGGAAACCCGTCTGCGCCGCAAGGAATCGGTGATTTACCTGGCCATGGCCGACGATGAAGACAAGCTTCTCGGCTTCTGTCAGCTGTACCCCAGCTATTCCTCGCTCTCGCTCAAGCGCGTGTGGATCCTCAACGACATCTATGTCGCCGAAGAGGCGCGGCGCCAGTTGGTTGCCGATCGCCTGCTGCAAACCGCCAAGAAAATGGCCAAGGAAACCAACGCCGTGCGCATGCGCGTCGCCACTAGCCGGGATAACGAGGTGGCGCAAAAGGTCTACGAGTCGATCGGTTTCGTCGAAGACGAACAGTTCAAGAACTACGTACTGCCCATCAACAGCGACTGAGCGGGTAGCGCCGCCCCGCCCAGCAGGCAGATCAGCCACTGAGCGGAAATGGCGCGCGCACCTACAGCTGCAGGCTCAGCCATAAACCGAGCCCGAGCTGGACCAGCAATGCGCCGAGCAAGGCCAGCCGCCAGGGCTTAGCGCGCAGATTGACCCGTGCGCTGACTGGCGGGTGTTCCAAAGGCTGCTGCAGCGCCTGGCGGAACTCCGACAAGGCCTCGAACCTCGCGGTGGGCTGGGGCGCCAAAGCACGTGCCAGCACGCCATCCCAACCGGCCGGCAAATGCGCGGCGAAGTTGGCCAGCGGCACATAACAGCTCAACGCCCCGCCTTCCGGACGGGCGATTTCCGGCCATTGCCCACAAAACAACCAATAGGCCAGTGCCGCCAAGGCGAACTGATCGGCCCGTCCATCCACCCGCTGCTCGCTGCGCAACTCCGGCGCCAGCGGAATAGCCTCGGCGGGCAACGGCTGACGTGGTACGCCCGGTAATAGCGCGGCATGCTCCGGCAACAGCAACAACCGCCCGTTCGGGCTGATCAGAATGTTTCGCGGATTCAGCCACAAGCCCTGCATGCCGCGGCGCTGCAGCGCACGCACCGCCGCAATGGCCTGATCGAGCAAGGCCAGCAGGGTCAACGCGTCCACAGGACCATGGGCCGCCACCCACTCGCTCAGGCTGCGCAAGCCAGGCGCAGGCGGCTCGAACAACATGAAGGCATGCTGACGCGGCCGGTGCGACGATAAGACCCGCGGCAAGCTGGCCACCGGGCTGCGCCGCAACGCCCACTCACGCTGCCAGAACACCTCGTCTGCCGCCTGTTCGGCGAGCCACAGCAAGGCCTCGCGCCCGCTTTCGTCACGCGCCCGGAACAACCGACCGGGCGGCCCGAACGAACACTCGCCGAGCAACGTCCAACCATCCAACTGACTTCCCGCAACGGCCCCGGGCGCTGCCGGCCACTGCTCCCGCAGCGTAGGCGGCGCCAGACTTGTAGCCGCACCCGGCAGCAGCAAAACGGCAGCACCTGGCGCCCTGAGCCAGGGCGCCAACAACGCGGGCATGCCCTGCACCGCAAGCCCCGCACAACCTGCACGGAAGGCATCCAGGTCGGCTATAGCAAGCAACGGCTGCGGCGCCAGCAACAATGCCTCCCCCTCAGCCAGCGGCAAACTGTGCTGCACCAGCGCCAACTCGGCCTGCATACCCAACTGCAGATCATCACGCCCCGGCAGGCTCTGCAAATCCCCACCCTTGTAGCGCAGCAAACCCACCGCACCAGCCTGCAGGAACTGCGCAGCGCCGCCCTGCAGCAACAACAATCCGGCATCCATACGCGGCACACTGCGCCCAGTCTGCCGGCGGCGGAACAGTTCCTGATTGAGCGCCGCCAACACCTGACGCGCCGCCTGCGCCTCGCTCCAGCCCGCAGGCGTGCAGCGATAGTCAGCCAACAGCGCATCCAGATAATGCTCCAGCTGTTGCACCACATCGGGGCACTCACGCGTCCACAACAGAGCCACCAGCAACAGCGGCGGCCGCCCTTGGCGGCCCGCCACCCACATCGCCCGCGCCCGCGCAGCCTGGGCTGGCAGGTCGATGCCGTAGCCCAGCAGCAGGCTGACGGCCGGATGATCCATGCGTTCTATCGACATCGGCAGCCCTCCCCGCGTACCACTGCCCAATCCACTGCAGCCTTTATGCCGCTTCGCGGCAGCTTGCCGCACACACACGCGCCGCTTATGGTGAGCAGCCATACAAACCGAGCCAACCCCCATGTGGTCGTTCCGCGCCTGGCGCCGCCAGCGCATCCTTGCCCGTCACCCCGTAAGCGCCTCGACCTGGGCCGAGGTGCGCCAGCGCCTGCCCCTGCTCGATGGCCTAAGCACCCGCGAAGAGCAGCGCCTGCGCGAGCGCGCCGTACTGTTTCTGGAGGGCAAACACCTGAGCGCCCTGCCCGGCCTCGAGCTGGACGCCATCGATCGCCTGACCCTGGCGGCGCAGGCCGAGCTGCCGCTGCTGCACCTGGCAGACCTCAACTGGTACCAGGGCTTTCATGAAATCGTCCTCTACCCTGACGACTTCGTCAGCCCGCAACGCCACCGCGACGCCAGCGGCGTGGTTCACGAATGGGATGGCGCGCACAGCGGCGAAGCCTGGCAGCAAGGGCCAGTGATCCTCGCCTGGCCTGGCGTGTGCGCCAGCGGTGGCTGGGACGGCTACAACCTGGTGATCCACGAGCTGGCACACAAACTGGACATGCTCAATGGCGCCGCCAATGGCCTGCCGCCGCTGCACAGCAGCATGCGCATCCGCGACTGGGCCAGCGCCATGCAAAGCGCCTATGACGCCATGAACAGCCAGCTCGACGCCGCCCCGCACAGCGCAACCGCCATCGACCCTTACGCAGCCGAAGACCCGGCAGAGTTCTTTGCCGTCACCAGCGAGTACTTCTTCAGCGCCCCGGACCTGCTCGTCGAGGCCTTCCCCGCGGTCTATGCGCAGCTCGCACTGTTCTACCGCCAGGACCCGCTGGCGCGCCTGCAGCGTTTGCAGGTGGAGCATCCGGACTATCGCGCCACACCCAAAGACCGCCACCACACGACCAATGGCTAGGCACTCCGGCATAGCAACGGCTGGGGAATATGCCTATAATCGCGCCACTTTTTTAGCCCTATCCGGGAGTCACTCCATGAGCTACAGCAAGATTCCAGCCGGTCTCGACCTGCCGAACGACATCTACGTCGCCATCGAAATCCCGGCCAACCATGCGCCGATCAAATACGAAATCGACAAGGACAGCGATTGCCTGTTCGTCGACCGTTTCATGGCCACCCCGATGTTCTACCCAGCCAACTACGGCTACATCCCCAACACCCTGGCCGACGACGGCGACGCCCTCGACGTGCTGGTCGTGACTCCGTATCCGGTCGCACCTGGCGCGGTTATCCGTGCGCGCCCGATTGGCGTCCTGCACATGACCGACGAAGCCGGCGGCGACGCCAAGCTGATCGCCGTGCCGCACGACAAACTCAGCCAGCTGTACGTCGACGTCAAGGAATACACCGACCTGCCGGCCCTGCTGCTCGAGCAGATCAAGCACTTCTTCGAGAACTACAAAGATCTCGAGAAAGGCAAGTGGGTCAAGGTAGAAGGCTGGGGCAACGCCGACGCAGCCCGCGCCGAAATCATCAAGGCAGTGGCGGCTTACCAAAAATAAGCTGGCACCACCCCCTAAAAACCGGCCACAAGCCGGTTTTTTTATGCCTGCGAAATGAGCTTTCAACGACAGGCTCCTTAGACATTATGGGGATTCCACGCGCAATGGCATTCCGCTACCTTCAAGCTTTGTGACAATGGAGCGGTTACATGCGCAGAGTCGTTCTCCTGTTTGTCTGCCTGACCTTGTTGGCTTGCCAGGGAGAGCAGGAAGAGCTGCGCATCGGCGGCAACCGCTGGCTGGGTTATGCGCCATTCTATTTGGCCGATGAGCTGCAGCAGCTGCAAGCCAGCGGCCTGCGCTTGGTCGAGT
>JAUSOF010000007.1 GCA_030656145.1 Pseudomonas sp. | reverse complement strand
ACCCTGTCGCGTCTAACGTTGACCACCGTCGGCCACGATCATGTGATCGAACAGATCACCAAGAACCTCAACAAGCTGATCGAAGTGGTCAAGTTGGTCGACCTGTCGGAGAGCGCGCACATTGAGCGCGAGTTGATGCTGGTCAAGGTTAAGGCCACCGGCGCTCAGCGTGCCGAGGTCAAACGGACCACTGATATTTTTCGCGGGCAGATTGTTGACGTGAATACCAGCGTCTACACCATCCAGCTGGCCGGCACGAGCGACAAGCTGGACAGCTTTATTCAGGCAGTAGGCGCAGCCTCGATTTTGGAAACCGTACGCAGCGGCGTCACGGGCATTGCCCGTGGCGACAAAGTACTCAGCATATAACCATTTAGCGAACGGCCGTGCAGGCCAGGTAATAGGAGAATTTCCATGAAAGTGTATTACGACAAAGACTGTGACCTCTCGATCATCCAGGGCAAAAAAGTCGCCATCATCGGTTACGGTTCCCAGGGCCATGCCCAAGCGTGCAACCTGAAAGATTCCGGTGTTGACGTCACTGTTGGCCTGCGTAAAGGCTCCGCTACCGTGGCTAAGGCCGAAGCTCATGGCCTGAAGGTGACTGACGTTGCCTCTGCCGTAGCGGCTGCAGATCTGGTGATGATTCTCACTCCAGACGAGTTTCAGTCCCAGTTATACAAGAACGAAATCGAGCCGAACATCAAGCAAGGCGCCACCCTGGCCTTCTCCCATGGCTTCGCGATCCATTACAACCAGGTTGTTCCGCGTGCCGATCTCGACGTGATCATGATTGCCCCCAAAGCACCGGGCCACACTGTACGTTCCGAGTTCGTCAAAGGCGGTGGTATTCCTGATTTGATCGCGATCTATCAGGATGCGTCCGGTAATGCCAAGAATGTTGCTATGTCCTACGCTTCTGGCGTTGGCGGCGGCCGTACTGGCATCATCGAAACCACCTTCAAAGACTAGACTGAAACCGACCTGTTCGGCGAGCAGGCTGTTCTCTGTGGCGGTTGTGTTGAGTTGGTCAAAGCTGGTTTCGAGACCCTGGTCGATGCTGGCTATGCGCCGGAAATGGCCTACTTCGAGTGCCTGCACGAGCTGAAGTTGATCGTGGACCTCATGTACGAAGGCGGTATAGCCAACATGAACTACTCTATCTCCAACAACGCAGAGTACGGCGAGTACGTGACTGGCCCTGAAGTGATCAACGCCGAGTCCCGTCAAGCCATGCGTAACGCTCTGAAGCGCATTCAAGACGGCGAATATGCCAAGATGTTTATTCA
>JAUSOF010000079.1 GCA_030656145.1 Pseudomonas sp. | reverse complement strand
GGTTGCGTAGGGTGCGCCGTGCGCACCGCTGGCAGAACGCGATTCATGCACACGCCAGCATCGGCTCGCAAGGCTGATATTTGCGTAATCCTGGCGCGTGCCGGTTGCGTAGGGTGCGCCGTGCGCACCGCTGGCAGAACGCGATTCATGCACACGCCAGCATCGGCTCGCAAGGCTGATATTTGCGTAATCCTGGCGCGTGCCGGTTGCGTAGGGTGCGCCGAGCGCACCGCTGGCAGAACGCGATCCGCACACGCCGGCATCGGCTCGCAAGGCTGGGTTGAGCCGCTACTTCACCAGCAGGACCGGCACTGACACTTCATGCACGACCCGTGTCGCCGCCGAGCCCAGCAGCATACCGGTGAAACTGCCCAGGCCGCGCGTCCCCATCACCACGGTGTCGCACTGCAAATGCTTGGCGGCAAGGCCCACTTGCTCGGCCACGTTGCCGAAGGCGGTGTGTTTTTCATGGTTAATGCCTGCGCCCTGCAATTGGCCTGCGGGCCACTCGAGCGCCTCATTGGCCGCCGCTTTCAGGGACTGGCGCATATTGCCGAGCATTTCATCATTGATGTATTCGCCATAGATCGCGGGTTCATGCTGCACGTTGAGCAGGTGCACCTCCAGCGTTGCGGCATGCATGCGGACGAAGTCGATCACGTACTGCAGGGCACGTTTCGAGCTGTCCGAACCATCGAAGGCAAGTAGTATCTTGCGCATCACACGTCTCCTTTGCTGATTCATTACAAACATAGGCCGGCGCCGCCTGACGCAACGCCCGGCGATTTGCGGTTACTTCACCAGTAGCACCGGCACCGACACTTCATGGATCACCCGAGCAGCCACCGAGCCCAGCAGCATGCCGGTGAAACTGCCCAGGCCACGCGTCCCCATCACCACGGTGTCGCAACCCAGTTGACCGACAAACTCGCTCACCTGCGCCGCGACATTGCCCAGCGCGGTGTGCGCGGTGTGACTGATACCGGCTGCCTTCAGTTGATCGGCTGGCCATTCGAGGGTCTGAGCGGCACTGGTCAGCAGTGACTGCTGCAATTGATCGATGATCTCGCCGGTCACGTATTCGCCATACAGCACCGGCTCGTGCTGCACGTTGAGCAGATGCACCTCCAGCGTAGCGGCGTGATCGCGGGCGAAATCGATGACGTACTGCAGGGCACGCTTCGAACTCTCCGAGCCATCGAATGCAACCAGTATCTTGCGCATAACCTGTCTCCTCTAATGATCCACGGTCAGCATAGACCAGGGCGCGAAGCCAGCAGTTGCGCCAGGACAAGCTGGCGCCCACTAAATGGCCATGACAATCAAAGGGTGCCAGGCGCTGGCGGAGCGATTAAAATCACCGACTAACTCCGTAGCCTGGTTTGTCGCTGCTCGCTTGGGCGGACATCGCTGACAACGCCTCACGGCCGGCTACTTTCCCTCCCGCACAGACCAAGAGAATCCGCATGGGCGCACAATGGAAAGCCAAACCTAGAGAAGCCGCCGCCAACGCCAGAGGCAAGATTTTCGGCCGTCTGGTGAAAGAAATCATGATCGCCGCGCGTAATGGCGCCGACCCGGACATGAACCCCAAGCTGCGTCTGGCTGTGCATCAGGCGAAAAAAGCCTCGATGCCCAAGGACACCCTGGAGCGGGCGATCAAGAAAGGCGCGGGGCTGACCGGGGAAACCGTCCACTTCGAGCGCACCACCTATGAAGGCTTTGCGCCGCACCAGGTGCCGGTGATCGTCGAATGCCTGACCGACAACATCAACCGCACCGTGGCCGAGATCCGCGTGCTGTTCCGCAAGGGCCAGATGGGTGCTTCCGGTTCGGTCACCTGGGACTTTGACCACGTCGGCCTGATCGAAGCCTCCAGCGACAGCGGCGCCGACCCGGAACTGGCTGCCATCGAAGCCGGCGCGCAGGATTTCGAACCGTCCGATGAGGGCAACACCCTGTTCATCACCGAACTGACCGATCTCGACGCCGTATGCCGCGCCCTGCCCGACCAGGGTTTCACGGTCAACTCGGCCACTCTTGGCTACCGTCCGAAGAACCCGGTCAGCGGTCTGAGCGACGCCGAAATGGAAGAAGTCGAGGCCTTCCTTGAAGCCATCGACAGCCATGATGATGTGCAGAACGTCTATGTCGGCCTGGCTGGCTAATCGTCAGACTTGTACTGGCCGGCCCAGCGTCTTTTCAAGGCGCTCGGCAGGCGAGGGGTTTCTCACGCGCCCTGGCCCTTGTGATCATCCATGTGCCTGCGTACCGTGACCGCTCTTGCCAGGAGAGCTTCGATGCACGCCAGTCGTATTTTATTGTTTGCCCTGTTGCCGCTATTTGCCAGCTGCCAGGTGTTCAGCGAAAAACCCAAGACCGATTCGGTCAAGCATACCCGGCTGCAAGGCGAGTTGAGCCTGGAGGCCGGGCAGCTGCTGTTTCGCCCCTGCCAGGAGCAGCGACGTTTTGTCATTGCCAATGACGGCGCGACCGGCATCATGCGTGACACGTCAGAATTGCTGGCCGACGCCCCAGGCCCACTGTTTGCCGACCTGCGCGGACAGTTGGCGGCCATCCAGCGTGCCGACGTAGACGGTCAATTGACACTCAGCAAGGTATACCGCCTGCAATACGAAGGTCAGGGCTGCGGTGCCGTCGACTTCAAGCGCACCATCCTGCATGCCAGCGGGCAGGAGCCAGGCTGGAGCGTAACCGTCACCAGCCAGGGAATGATTCTCAACCGCGCAGGCGAGGCACCGTTGGCCTTGCCCTATCTGGAAGAGCAACTCCCGGAAGGTCGCCTCAACCTGAGCAGTGACGCCAATGGCCAGCGCCTGGTGCTGTGGGCCGCGCCGCAACGCTGTATTGACAGCATGAGTGGCGCCGTGCAGCACATGTCGGCCGAACTGCGCCTCAATGGTGAAGTGATGCGCGGCTGCGCCTACTTCGGCGGCGCGCGTAACGATTAGTGATTCGTTGTGTGGAGTGCGCTGCGCTTCAGCGCAGCAACACAACCACGGCAACCGCCCCCTCCAGGCTCAAAACGCCTATAATCGCAACCTTGCCAAAGCTGCCGGGTTGCCTCCGGCCCTGATCCTGGAACTGCCTCATGTTGCGTATTACCGAACTCAAGCTATCGCTCGATCACCCCGCCGAAGCCCTGCGCCCCGCCCTGCTCCAGCGCCTGGGGATCGACGATGACGATTTGCTCGATTTCAGTCTGTTCAAGCGCAGCTATGACGCGCGCAAAAAATCCAGCGAGTTGCAGTTCATCTATACCATCGATTGCAGCGTGCGCGACGAAGCCGCGCTGCTCGCCAGGTTCAAAGACGACCGTCACCTGAGCCTCGCTCCGGACATCAGCTACAAGCCGGTCGGCCAGGCGCCGAGCAACCTGGAAGAACGCCCGCTGGTGGTCGGCTTCGGCCCCTGCGGCATCTTCGCCGCCTTGATCCTGGCCCAGGCCGGACTCAGGCCGATCGTGCTCGAACGCGGCACCGAAGTGCGCCAGCGGACCAAGGACACCTGGGGCCTGTGGCGTAAGAACGTACTCAACCCCGAGTCCAATGTGCAGTTCGGTGAAGGCGGCGCTGGTACCTTCTCCGACGGCAAGCTGTACAGCCAGATCAAAGACCCCAAGCACCTTGGACGCAAGGTGCTGCACGAGTTCGTCAAGGCTGGCGCACCCGAAGAAATCCTCTACGTCAGCAAGCCACATATCGGCACCTTCCGCCTGACCGGCGTGGTGGCCGCCATGCGCGAGGAAATCAAAGCACTGGGCGGCGAAGTGCGCTTCCAGCAGCGGGTCAGCGATGTGCTGATCGAGGATGGCCAGCTGCAGGGCGTGGTGCTCGACAGTGGCGAGCAACTGCTCAGCCGCCATGTGCTCCTGGCCCTCGGCCATAGCTCGCGCGACACCTTCCGCATGCTGCATAGCCGCGACGTGTACATGGAAGCCAAGCCGTTCTCCGTGGGCTTTCGCATCGAGCATCCGCAGTCGCTGATCGACCGCGCGCGCCTGGGCAAGTACGCCGGCCACCCCAAGCTTGGCGCCGCCGACTACAAGCTGGTGCACCATGCCAAAAATGGCCGTTCGGTCTACAGCTTCTGCATGTGCCCGGGCGGCACCGTGGTCGCTGCCACTTCGGAAGTCGGGCGCGTGGTGACCAACGGCATGAGCCAGTACTCGCGCAACGAGCGCAATGCCAACGCCGGCATCGTCGTCGGCATCACCCCGGAGCAGGATTACCCGGGCGGCCCGCTGGCCGGCATCGAGCTGCAGGAGCGCCTGGAGTCCCAGGCCTACCTGCTTGGCGGCAGCACCTATGAGGCACCGGGGCAACTGGTCGGCGACTTTATCGCCGGGCGCCCCTCGACCGAACTGGGCAGCGTCGAGCCGTCCTACAAGCCAGGCGTCAAACTCGGCGACCTGGCCCTGGCATTGCCTGACTTTGCCATCGAGGCGATCCGCGAGGCGCTGCCAGCCTTCGACAAGCAGATCAAGGGCTTCGCCCTGCACGACGCGGTACTCACTGGCATCGAGACGCGCACCTCCTCGCCGCTGCGCATCACCCGCAACGCGACTATGCAGAGCCTCAACGTCAAGGGCCTGTACCCGGCTGGCGAAGGCGCAGGTTATGCCGGCGGCATTCTCTCCGCCGGGGTCGACGGTATCCGCGTCGCCGAGTTCCTGGCGCGGGATATGTTGGGGATCGCCGACACCTGATCCCGTAGGGTGCGCCCGATGCAGCTACACGTGACAGAGCGTGGTGCGGCGCGAACCATGAGGGCGGCGCGCCTCGGCTTGATAGCACTCGAAGTGCCTGGATAACTGGTAGCTGACAAAGCCCAGCAACTCGCCATCACGCTCGGCCAACACCGCCTGCACCGCGCCGTCGGCGATAGCTTGCAGGTGGGCAGTCACTTCGTCGCGAGGCAGGTAATTCCAGGGGTTGGGGCCGTGCTCGAAGATCAAGGCGCAGAGGTTATCGATATCCCGAGCCTGCGCTTGGCGTATGTCGAAATCGCTCATTTATCCCGCCTTTTTCAGAAAGCCCGCGGCTCTGGTCGCTCGAACGCAATCTGCGGCGCTGTTGGGTTGGCGGCAATCTCCCCGGATTTCATCCGGGCTACGGGTCTGTTCCATAACCCCGACCCGGCGCAGTGCGCCATGATGGGTTACGCAGCGCCTAAATGGATGACTTGCCCGAACACCCTGCTCGCGGCTAACCCATCCTATGGGGCTACAGGCCGGCTGTTGGCAACTCACCCGGCAAAGGCTCGCCACGCTCGGCGCAGGCGGCGACCGCCGCGATCAGCGGCGCCAAGTCGAAGCCCTGGGCGCTGAGCCAGTTTTCATCGTAATAGCTGCCGGCATAGCGCTCGCCGCCATCACAGAGAATCGTCACCACCGAGCCGGATTCGCCGGCGGCGACCATCCGCTGCGCCACCAGCAGCGCGCCCACCAGATTGGTACCACTGGAGCCACCGACGCGTCGACCCAGGCGCTGGGCCAGGTAATGCATGGCCGCCAGGGACAGGGCATCCGGCACCTTGCACATGGCATCGATCACCGTCGGAAGAAAGGACGCCTCAACCCGCGGCCGGCCGATGCCTTCGATACGCGAGCCGCAGCCCAGCGTCAGGCTGGCGTCGCCTGTGCAGTAGTAATCGAAGAACACCGAACGTTCGGCATCGGCGCACAGCACCCGGGTGGCGTGGCGCCGGTAGCGCACATAGCGCCCCAGGGTCGCCAGAGTGCCACCGGTACCCGGACTGGAAACCAGCCAGCTCGGCTCAGGAAAGCGTTCGCTGCGCAGCTGCTGGAAAATCGATTCGGCAATATTGTTGTTAGCGCGCCAGTCGGTGGCGCGTTCGGCGTAGGTGAACTGATCCATAAAGTGCCCGCCGCTCTCCTGGGCCAGGCGTTCGGATTCGGCATAGATCTGCGTCGGATCGGCCACCAGGTGGCTCTGCCCGCCATAGAAGGCGATCTGCGCGATCTTCTCCTTCGAGGTGGTGGCGGGCATCACTGCGATAAAAGGCAGGCCCAGCAGGCGGGCGAAATAGGCTTCGGAGATCGCAGTGGAGCCGCTGGAGGCCTCGATCACCGGCGCGCTGGGCTTGAGCCAGCCGTTACACAGCGCGTAAAGAAACAGCGAACGCGCCAGACGATGCTTGAGGCTGCCCGTGGGGTGACTGGACTCGTCTTTGAAATAAAGCTCAATGCCGGGCAAGCCGGGCAGCTCAAGGGGGATCAGGTGAGTGTCGGCGCTGCGCTGGAAATCCGCCTCGATAATGCGGATCGCCTCACGGGCCCAGTGTCGTGCTGCGCTCATCTCAGTTCCTCAATCAAGTACGCCAGCAGGCTGCGGCGTAGCGTTGCGCCATTGGCTTAGCGCCACCCCGGAAAATACCAGCAGGGCGGCGAGCAATTGCATGCCGTTCAGGCGCTCGCCGAGCAACAGCATGGCGAACGCCAGGGTGAACACCGGTATCAGGTTGGTAAAACCCGAGGCCTGGCTGGCCGGCAGACGGCTGACGCCGAAGTTGTAGAGACCATAAGCGCCCACCGTCACCAGCACACCCAGGTACGCCACGGCCGCCAAACCCAGCGGGCTGACCTGTGCTGGCAGCGGCTCGCCAAGCAACGCCAGTGGCAGAAAGAACAGGGTGCCGACAAAGGCCACCATGGCCGTCAGCAGAAAGGGCGAATAGCGCGCCGACAGGTGCTTGAGCAGCAGGGTGTAGCCCATGGCGCAGAGCATGGCGAGCAGTTCGTAAAAGTTGCCGAGCAGGGGATTGGGCGCATGTTCATCGGCGCTGCCGGCAAGGCTCAACCAGACAGCGCCGATCAAGGCGAGCAGGAATCCCGCCAGGGTGGTGCGAGTAATGCGCTCGTGCAGGAAGATAAAGGCACCGACGGCGACCAGCAACGGCAGCAACGCGGTGACCATGCCGGCCTGGGACGCACTGGTATGTTGCAGCGCAAGGGCCTCGAAAAGGAAGTACAGGCAGGGTTCGCAGGCCGCCAGGCCGAGCAGGTATTTCCAGTCACCCTGGCGGTAGTGCATGCGCCCGCGCCAGCGCCAGGCCAGCAGAAAAACCAGGCTACCCAGCGCCATACGGCCAAAGATCACCCACATCGCGGGCAACTCGGCGAAGGCCACCTTCAGGGCAATAAAGGAGCTGCCCCACAGCGCCATGGCCACCACCAGGCAGATAACCGCCACCCGCCTGCCCTGCCCGCCCATAGCCCGCCTCCGTCTAAAAGCTGGAGTGTAGAGGGGCTTGCCCGGTGCTGACAGATACAGTCAGGCGCGCGAACTGTGCGACAGGTGAGGGTACGCCGCGCCAGCCGCCCCCGGATTGCATCCGGGCTACCGGACGCCCTACTGTTCCCAGGGCCTGCCGCGGGTCTTGTTGCTCAGGCGCAGCTTCTGCTGCAAGGCGGCCTTGGCCAGCATATGGGCGCTGACCGGAGCGGTGATGAACAGGAACAAGGTGATCAGCAGCTCATGCAGGCTGAAGCCATTGCCCTGGCTGCTGAAATAGATCATCGAGGCCACCACCATGCCGCCCACCCCCAGGGTGGTGGCCTTGGTCGGGCCGTGCAGGCGCATGTAGAAATCCGGCAGCTTATACAACCCCAGCGCGCCGATCAGGGCGAACAGGCTACCGATCAACAGGCTGATCGAGACCAGTGCTTCAAGCCAAATATTCATACCAACCTCATTCAATGATGTCGCCGCGCAACAGGTACTTGGCCACCGCCACGGTACCGACAAAGCCCATGACAGCAATCAGCAGCGCCGCTTCGAAATACAGATCCGAACCCAGCCAGATACCGAACAGCACGATCAGGGCGATGGCATTGATATACAGGGTGTCCAGGGCGAGAATCCGGTCCGGCAGGTCCGGCCCCTTGATCAGGCGCAGCAGGGTCAGCACCAGCGCCACCGTCATGATCGCCAGGCATACGGGAATCACGTAGTAGAGCATGTGAACACCTCCTTCAATGGGGCCTCGTAGCGCTGTTTGATCTGCGCGATAAGCTCATCTTCATCGGCTACATCCAGGCCATGCACCAGCAGGGTCTTGCGGTCGTCGCTGAGATCGGCAGAGACGGTGCCGGGGGTCAGGGAAACGATGCTGGCCAACATGGTCAGCGCCAAGTCGTCTTCCAGTTCCAGCGGCACCTCGACGAAGGCCGGACGCAGCTTGGCGCTGGAGCCGATGATCAGTTTGGCCACCTGCAAATTGGCGAAGATGATATCGCCGAGAATGCGCAGGAAGAACAGGCACAGCTTGACTGGCTTGTACAACCGCGGCGGCCGCACCCAGAACACCTGGGTCAGCTGCGGGATCGCCCAGCCGAGCAGTGCACCGAGCAGCCAGTGACCGAGACTGAGGTCGTTCATCAGCAGCAACCAGATAAACATCAGAAACAGGCTGAGCAGCGGCTGCGGCAACCAGCGATTGGCAAATACCGTGATCATGATGGCGCTCCCGCGGGTACCAGCTGCATATAGGGGCCAAGGTCGAGCAACTGTGCGGCCGTGGCGTCGATATAGCTCAGCAGCGGCGCGGCAAAGGGCAGCAGCAGCACGACCACCAGCAGTAAACCGACGGCGGCCGAGGTGCGACCGATATCACGCTCGGCACAGCCCAGCACATCCCGCCCGGTACGCCACAGCACCGTACTACCAGCCCGACTCAGGGCCACCAGGGTCAGCAGGCCGCCAAGCAGCAGTACCGGCCATAACAGCAACGCCTGCAGCCCCGGCTCCACCGCGCGCAACAGCAGCAGCTTGCCGAGGAAACCGGAGAACGGCGGCAGGCCGGCGATGGCAATGGCACCAATAAAGAACAGCGCGCTAAGCATCAGCGGCTGCAGCAAGGCCGGGCCCTGTACCAGCTTGCCGCCTTTGTCGCCGCGCTGGCGGGCAATCAGGTCGGCGATCAGAAACAGCGCGCCGGTGATCCAGGTGCTGTGCACCAGGTAGAACAGCGCCGCGCTCAAGGCTTCGGGGGTGCCTATGGCAATACCCGCCAGCAGCGTGCCCACCGAGACCACCACCAGATAGGCCAGCAGCCCCTGCAGGGTAACCGCCGCCAGCGCGCCAAGCACGCCGCAGACCACAGTCAGCAAGGCCAGCGGCCATAGCCAGTCGGATGCCAGGTTGGCGATGCTGCCAGCCTGCTCGCCGTAGATCAGGATATACACGCGCATGATCGAGTACAGGCCGACCTTGGTCATGATCGCGAACAGTGCCGCCACCGGCGCGCTGGCGGCGGCATAGGCCCGCGGCAGCCAGAAGTACATCGGCAGGAACGCCGCCTTGAGGCCGAACACCACCAGCAACAGCAGTCCGGCCGCGCCCAGCAGCGCCGCGTCATCATCCGAAGCCGCTGCCACCTTGACCGCCAGATCGGCCATGTTCAGGGTGCCGGCGATGCCGTACATCATGCCCACGGCGATCAGGAACAACGAGGAACCGAGCAGGTTGAGCACCACGTAGTGAATCCCGGCGCGCACCCGCTCGCCCCCGCCGCCATGCAACAGCAACGCGTAAGACGCGATCAGCAGGATCTCGAAGAACACGAACAGGTTAAACAGGTCGCCGGTGAGAAAGGCCCCGTTGATGCCCATCAACTGGAACTGGAACAAGGCGTGGAAGTTGCTGCCACGGTTATCGTCGCCGCGCACTGCATAGAGCACCGCAAACAGCGCCAGCACCGCCGTGACCATCAGCATCAGGGCGCTGAGGCGATCGAGCAGCAGAATGATACCGAACGGAGCCTGCCAGTTGCCCAGGGCATAGCTGTGCAATTGCCCACCATCGGCCAGGCGCAGTAGCCACAAGCTGACCAGCAGCAACGCCACGGTCGACAGCACTGACAGCAGGCGCTGTTGGGCCAGGGGCAGGCGTGCGGCAAACAACAGCAGACTGCCGACAACCATCGGCAACAGCACGGGCAGAATTAAGGCGTGATTCATGCTTTCGGCTCCTCGCCATCGACATGATCGGTCTTCAGCTCACCCAACCCGCGCAGCGACAGCACCAGGATGAACGCGGTCATGGCGAAGCCGATCACAATGGCCGTGAGCACCAGGGCCTGGGGCAAGGGGTCGGCATATTCGGCGCTACGGCCGATCACCGCCGGCATGCCGGTCTGCAGGCGACCCATGGCGAACAGGAACAGATTGACCGCATAGGACAACAGGATCAGCCCCATCACCACCGGGAAGGTGCGCGCGCGCAGCAGCAGGTAAACGCCGCTGGCGGTGAGAATGCCCAGGGTTACGGCAAATAAAGCTTCCATCAACGCACCTCCGTGGCTGCATCGTCCTGGGTCAACTTGCCCAGGTTGGCGAGAATCAGCAGGGTTGCACCTATCACGGTCAGGTAGACCCCCAAATCGAAGAGCATGGCGCTGGCCAGCTCGACCTCACCCACCAGCGGAATATGGAAATGACCGAAGGTGGTGGTCAGGAACGGGAAACCGAACAGCCAACTGGCCAGCCCGGTGGCCCCGGCCAGCAACACACCGCCGCCAGCCATCTGGTGATAATTGAGCGCCAGGCGCGAGCGGGTCCACTGCACGCCATTGGCCACGTACTGCAGGATCAGCGCGACCGAGGTGATCAAGCCGGCGATAAAGCCGCCGCCCGGCAGGTTGTGCCCACGCAGGAAGATAAAGGCCGAGATCAGCAACGCCAACGGCAGCAGCAGGCGCGACAGGGTGGCGAGGATCAGCGGATGACGGTCTCGTGCCCACTCATGACCTTCGGCGTCCTGCTTGGGCTGGAACAGCTGCAGGCCACCGAGCAAGGCATAGATGCCGACCCCGGCGATAGCCAGCACGCTGATCTCACCCAGGGTATCGAAACCGCGGAAGTCCACCAGGATCACGTTGACCACGTTGGTTCCGCCGCCACCGGAGACACTGTTGTCGATAAAGAAGTGGGAGATCGACTCATACGGCCGGCTCAGCACCGCATAGACCAACAATGCCACCAGGGTGCCGAAGCCGCCGGCCAGGACGAAATCGCGCAGCCCACGCAGGCTGCTGGATTCGCTCGGGGTGTAGGCCGGCAGGAAGAACAGCGCCAGCATCAGCAGCACCATGGTGACCATTTCCACCGACAACTGGGTCAGCGCCAGATCCGGCGCGGAGAAGCGCACGAAAGCCAGGGCCACGAGCAGGCCGACTACGCTGAGCATCAGCAGGGCCACCAGGCGGCGACGGTGAAACACCACGGTGATCAGCGCCGACAGCGACAGCATGCCCATGCTCAGGCCCGTGACCGCATCCACCGGACTCATGGCCAGCGGCCCTTGCAGGCTCGACAACGGCCCCAGCGCCACGGCTACCACGGCCAGCGAGGCCAGCAGAATCAACGCCAGGTAGCGCTGCAGGGAACCGTTCTCCAGGAACCCGGTAATGACCGCGGCCACGGCGATGAGTTTCTGTACCGCCGCCTCGAACACCAGCTTGGCATCGGGCTGCGGTAGCCCGGCGTACCAGCGGAATAGTGGTTGGCGAAAGGTGTAGACCAGGATGCCGCCAAACAAGGCAATAAAGCTCATCAGCAGTGGCAGGTTGAAGCCGTGCCAGATCGACAGGCTGTACTCGGGCAGAGGTCCGCCCAGGGTCGAGGCAGCCGCCACCGCCAGCAGCGGTGCCACGGTGTAGGCCGGCACGATGCCGACCAGCAGGCAGAGGAATACCAGCACCTCCACCGGCACCTTCATATAGCGCGGCGGCTCATGGGGTGGGTAATGCGGCAGGTTGACCGGCTCGCCATTGAAGAACACATCGTGGATAAAGCGCAGCGAATAGGCCACCGAGAACACCCCGGCCAGGGTCGCGCCGGCCGGGATCACCCAACTGAAGCTGCCCAGCAGGTGCTGATTGAGGGTCTCGGTAAAGAACATTTCCTTACTCAGGAAGCCGTTGAGCAGCGGTACCCCGGCCATGGCGGAGGCCGCCACCATGGCCAGCACCGCCGTATGCGGCATGTACTTCCATAGTCCGTTTATTCGCCGCATATCGCGACTGCCGGTTTCGTGGTCGATGATCCCCGCGGCCATAAACAGCGAAGCCTTGAAGGTCGCGTGGTTGATGATATGGAACACCGCCGCCACCGCCGCCAGTCGCGTATCGAGGCCGAACAGCAAGGTAATCAGGCCCAGGTGGCTGATCGTGGAATAGGCCAGCAGGCCCTTGAGGTCATGCTGAAACAGGGCCATACCAGCCCCGTACAGCAAGGTCACCAGGCCGGTGATGCTCACCAGGTAGAACCACCACTCCGAGCCGGCCAGCGCCGGGTACAGCCGCGCCAGCAGGAAGACCCCGGCCTTGACCATGGTCGCCGAGTGCAGGTACGCCGATACCGGGGTGGGTGCCGCCATCGCGTGGGGCAACCAGAAGTGGAAGGGAAACTGCGCCGACTTGGTGAACACCCCAAGCAGCACCAGGATCAGGGTCAGCGGGTAGAGTTCATGGGCGCGAATCGCATAGCCGGCGGCCAGTACCTGGGACAATTCGAAGCTGCCGGCAATGTGGCCGAGCAGCAGAATCCCGGCCAGCAGCGCCAGGCCACCGCCACCCGTCACCACCAGGGCCATGCGCGCGCCCTTGCGCGCATCCGAACGGCCGCTCCAGAAGCCGATCAGCAGGAACGACGACAGACTGGTGAGTTCCCAGAACATCAGCATCAGCAGCAGGTTTTCCGAGAGCACCACACCAAGCATGGAGCCCATGAACAGCAGCAAAAAGGCGAAGAAACGCCCCATTGGCTCCTGTTTCGCCAGGTAATAGCGGGCGTAGAGAATCACCAGCAAACCGATGCCGAGAATCAGCAGGGCGAACAGAAAACCCAGGCCGTCGAGGCGAAAGCTCAGATTCAGACCCAGAGCCGGCAGCCACTCCACCTTGAACTTGAGCAGCTCACCGGCAAACACCGAAGACTGCTGCGACAGCAGCAGGATCAGGGCGGCCAAGGGTGCGACCCCAGCCGCCGCTGCACACGCCGAACGGCCCAGTCGCTCTGCCAACAGTGGCAAGAACAGCCCCAAAAATGGCAAGGCGACAATTAGCGCAAGCGCCATACACAAAACCCCTTTTTTGCAAGTCCGCTGGCCAGGTCATGACCAACGCTTAGCGTCAAAACTGCTAGGCCAGACGCATACCGACGATTCTCCGTCATGCGCCTGGCATACCTTCTTGGATTGGCAGGCCTACACCTGCTGTGTGGCGAGCAAACCCGCAATCAATACAGGACAGCTGGTATTACGCTTGCCCTAAATTGCTCTACAGCCACCCATCTTCGCCTACTAGAACCAGCTAAGTCTTTGTCGGCACACGATTATTCAGCGATTATCCCTATCTATCGATACGGCGTCATGAATAGAAGTATTACCAAAATCGCAGGCCACAAGGATTGTCAGTCTTTGAATGGCCGTTGATAAAGCGTGCGCACAACACTACGTGAACGGACATAAGACAGCAGCTTCACAGCCGGCCAGCGGTTGCAGACGACAGAAAGTAATCACTGAATGACACACACGAAAAAGCCGGATCAGCTAATGCTGATCCGGCCTGGACACAGATTACGGGGCGACGCGGCTGGTGCCGTTGACAGTCATGATTCGTACACGCTGGCCAACCCGGAAGACTTGATTTTCTTCTACAGCCTGAACATAGGCGCGCATGGTGCCGTCATCCTCACGGACGGTGATTTCAACACCCTGGGTGCGAGTGAAGCCCTCTTCGGTCGCAGCACCGATCAAGCCACCCGCCACCGCACCAATCACCGCCGCGACAGCACTGCCTCGACCACCACCAACCCCGCTGCCCGCCACACCGCCAACTACCGCACCAGCCCCCGCGCCGATCGGCGTCTTGGTGCCTTCAATTTGTACCGGACGCAGGGCTTCGATAGTGCCCATGCGCACGGTTTGTACGGTGCGGGCCTCGGCGCGCGAATAGGTATCACCCGTCAGACTGGACGCACAACCACCCAAAGTCAGAGCTAATGCCGCAAAAAATGTAACCAACGCAAATGGCTTACGCATGAGAACCCCTCCGTTTCCAATATATTGCCCATTAGACCGGCAAACCACGCAACTGTCATCCCGTACCCGGAAAAACCCCCACACGCGACAACGTGCCTACTTCAGTCAGGTTAGGCTATCGGTTAGCCTTTGCAGGAGGAGGAAACACCCATGGACTACTTCATCATCGCAAGCCTGACCTGTGCTGGACTCTACTTCCACTGGTGGCTTTTTGTGCGCATCAAGCGCTGGGCCGACCGCGACCTGGCGTTGTCGCTCGCCGGCACGGATGCCGCGAAGAAGGCTTTTATGCTGCAACGCCTGGCCGAAGCCAAGGCCAGCAAGGTCAAACGTCGCGAACTGCATGGCTGGCTAGAACGGGCGGCTGCCGATTACCAAGCCAGCTGATCGTCCGAAACACGCCAAGAAGACCGCGGCAATCCAGCACGCATGAAGCCGCACGCCTTCACCCGCTGAAAAGCAGTGAGGCGCCCGCAGGCGCCTCACTTGAAACCAATCACCCATTGCACCGTCAGGGAGCCAGGCGTTCACGGCTCCAGGCATCATCGTGCAGACGGTAGTTGAGGCGGTCATGCAGACGACTGGCGCGACCCTGCCAGAACTCGACACGCTCGGCTAGTAGACGATACCCACCCCAATGCGGCGGACAATGCGGCGCCTGGTCGAGAAAACGCTCTTCTACGTGCGCCAGCAGCGTTTCAAGCGCCTCACGATCCTTGATCACCTGGCTTTGTGGTGAAGCCCAGGCGCCCAGACGGCTGCCCAGCGGACGCACCTGAAAATAGGCATCGGATTCTGCGGCAGTGACACGCTCTACCCGGCCCTCGATGCGCACCTGGCGCTCCAGACTTGGCCAGAAAAAGGTCATGGCAGCAAAAGGCCTGGCAGCCAATTGCTCACCCTTGGCGCTATCGTAGTTGCTGAAGAAAGTAAAACCGCGCTCGTCCAACCCCTTCAGCAACAGCACCCTGCAGTGCGGGCGGCCTTCTGCATCCACAGTAGCAAGGGTCATTGCATTGGGCTCAACAGGAGGCTGCTCGGTCTTTACCGCATCAGCAAACCATTGCCTGAACAAGCTGTATGGCTCGGCAGGCGCTAGCGCCTCGCTCAGGCCATCACGGATGTAGTCGCGGCGCATATCAGCCAGGATCTGGGTCATTGCAAAGCCCTCGAGAACGGAGGCTGCCTAGCTTACCCGGACACAACTCAGTTGGCTTGATCCAAGGCAAGGATCTACTTGCCTGCCACCGGATCGGTAGTGCCTTGCTGTTTGCCAGTGACGGCGACCAACGTCGGTGCAGCGGCAGCCGGCGCGGGCTGGCTGTATTTGGCAACCAGTGCCTGCATGGTGTCGTACGAAGTCAGGAGGATCTCCACCCGCCGATTGAGCGCGCGCCCTTCGACGCTGTCATTGGCGGCACGCGGCATGTCGGATCCCATACCTTTAACCATCAGGCGATTCTGCTTCAATCCGCTCAACCGAAAGATTGCAGTAAAAGCGCGCGCCCGCTCATGACTTAGCTCGCGGTTGGCCGCAGCGGCGCCACTGGTGTCGGCATGTCCGATTACCAGCACGGCAACGCCATGGTCATTTTCCAGTAACTTGGCAACCCGGCTGATTGGCCCAAGGGTCACCGGCAGTAGCATGAATGGACGGTCGGGGTTGAAGGTACCTTGCACCGGCGCCGTTACCACCAGCAAATTATCGCGCCGTTCCAATTCGAAGTGACTGTCCTTGATCGCCTCACGCAGGCGCGGCTCGTAATCGTCGAGCCAGGCCTGAGTAACTTTCGGATCTGGCATGGCAACCGCTAGCGGCTTCTTGCTCTTCTCCGGGGCTGCGCAACCGGCAAGGAATAGACACAGGACGAAGGCGATAGATTTGTTGGCGAGCATGGGTCATCCACATACGAAATAATCGAAAGAAATCGGCAACTGCCGATATGAGCATTTAAAAACTGCCTTTACTGAAGCAAGTTTAGCCGAGCTTCCTACAAACAATCTTCCAAAACACGCGCAAGTTGCTGTGCACGCGGGTCCATCAAGACGAACGGCCCAAGATTATTGACCACAAAGCCAAAAGCCACGTCCCGATCCGGATCGGCAAAGCCACAGGAACCACCTGCACCAGGATGCCCAAATGCTCGTGGCCCCATGCCATAGGTGGCGTTTGCCTCTGCGGGCTGGTCAAGCATACAACCCAGGCCGAAGCGGGTACGCGTCAGCAGGGTCTTGTCATTACCGACAGCGTGTTCACGGGCCAGTTCATCGAGCAGTTCACTTTCCAGCAGGCTGCCATCGAGTAAAGCACTGTAAAAACCAGCCAGGCTACGCGCATTGCCGTGACCGTTGGCTGCCGGTTGCTGCATTCGACGCCACTCTGGCTTGTTGGTACTGGTCATGATTGATGGCGGATTAGTGAACGCTCGGGTACTCATGGCCTCAGCGTCGCTCATCATGACTGTTAGCAGGCGCTGGGCGGCAGCATCGCCAACGCTGCCCTTGCCACGGGAGATATGCGCCACTCGATCGAACTCTGCATCATCCAGGCCGACATGAAAGTCCAGCCCCAGCGGCTTGGCAATGCGCGCGCCTATCGACTCGCCCGGGCCACGCCCTTCGACTCGGCGCAGCAATTCACCCACCAGCCAGCCGTAGGTAATGGGCGCATAACCATGGCCCTCGCCGACTTGCCACCAGGGCTGCTCGGCCGCCAGCGCGGTGGTCATCGCCGACCAGTCATACAATGCTTCGGCCGGCAGCATCTGATGCAATGCAGGCAGACCGGCCTGATGGCTGAGCAGATGGCGCAAGGTGATTTTGTCCTTGCCGGCCGCCGCGAACTCCGGCCAGTAACGTGCCACCGGCGCATCGAGTTCCAGCTTGCCCTCGCCGACCAATTGCAGCGCGGTCACGGCGGTAAAGGTCTTGGTACAGGAAAACAGGTTGAGGATGGTGTCGCTGTGCCAGGGCTGCAGGCCGTCTTTATCGGCTACCCCCGCCCAGATATCCAGCACAGTCTCGCCACCGACCTGCACGCACAGCGCCATGCCGCGCTCCTGCGGATTATCGAACAGCGCGGTAAAAGCCTCCTTGACCGCCTCGAACCTGAGATCGAAATAACCCTGAACCTGCATCAACCTGTGCTCCTTGAGCCTTGAAATACCGCGACCTTGAACGAGTGCCGCGCAAGATGCCAGCGGCAACGCGAGCCAATCATGCAATGTTCTGAAACCTCACGGAATAGCGATATACCTGCGGAATTCTCTATGCTGAAAAAGAATCATCTTTAGCAAGGTTCAATTTCACACGCACTCGGCACTTGCCGGGCGCGCTATTACGGGTATTGCACACAGGCTGCCACCCAAAACTGCAACAGGAGACTGCCGTGCTTTATCTGTTGGCCATCATTGCGCTGGCTGCCCTGCTGGCACCCTGGCTGACGCACCGACTGCCACAGCGGGCCGGCTGGTTGTTGATGCTCGCACCACTAACGGCCTTTGCCTGGCTGGCCAGCCAGATCCCCCTGGTGGCAGGCGGCGAAGCCTTGTTCGAGACGCTCGACTGGGTACCGGCCCTGGGCATTCAGCTGAGCCTGCGCCTGGATGGCCTGTCACTGCTGTTCGCCCTGCTGATCAGCGGCATAGGCACACTGATCGTGCTCTATGCCGGCGCCTACCTGGCCGATCATCATCAGCTCGGGCGCTTTCACGCCTACCTGTTGCTATTTATGCTGGCGATGCTCGGCCTGGTGCTGGCCGATGACTTTATCGCCATGTTTGTGTTCTGGGAGCTGACCAGCATCACCTCCTTCCTGCTGATCAGCTTTAACCACAAAAAGGGCGAATCGCGCCGCGCGGCGCTACAGGCCCTGCTGATCACCGGTGGCGGTGGCCTGGCCCTGCTCGCCGGGCTGATCCTGCTGGGCAGCGTCAGTGAGACCTGGCAGTTCTCCCAGCTCGATGCCAGCCAGGTAGAAGAGCACGTCCTGCTACCGGCGATCATTCTGCTGGTGCTGCTTGGCTGCTTTACCAAATCGGCCCAGGTACCGTTTCATATCTGGCTGCCCAATGCGATGAATGCACCGACCCCGGTGTCCGCCTACCTGCACTCGGCAACCATGGTCAAAGCCGGCATCTACCTGCTGGCGCGCCTCAATCCGGTGCTCGGCGGCTCCGTCGGCTGGGGCACGCTACTGATCACCTTCGGCGCGGCCACGGCAGTACTGGGAGCCTTCCTGGCCTTCCGCCAAACCGACCTGAAACGCCTACTGGCCTATACCACGGTCACCGTACTGGGCCAGCTGACCATGCTGATCGGCACTAACACCAGCTATGGCCTGCAGGCCTTCGTCCTCTACCTGGTGGCCCATTCACTGTACAAGGGCGCGCTATTTATGGCTGTGGGGGCCATCGACCATGCCACCGGCACCCGCGAACTGTCGCGCCTGGGCGGCTTGATCAAGTTTATGCCCCTGACCGGTGCGGCGGTGGCTCTGGCAGCCTTTTCCAACGCCGGCCTGCCGCCGTTCTTCGGCTTCATTGCCAAGGAGTTCAAGTACACCGGCCTGATTGAAATGGGGTCGATCGGCTGGGCGGTGACCCTGGTGATGATCCTGACCAATGCCCTGCTGTTCGCCGCCGCCTGTCTGGTGTTTATCCACACCTTTCTCGGTCGCCAGGGCAACTACCCGAAAACGCCTCACGAGGTGTCCCTGGCCATGTGGATCGGCCCCATGCTCCTGGCCATCGGCGGCTTCCTGCTCGGGGCCTGGAATGCCTGGCCGGAAACCTGGCTGGTGAATACCGCCGTGCAGGCCGTGGCGCGCGGCACGGTTGACGTCAACCTGTACCTTTGGGGTGGTATTACCCCGGCGCTACTGGCCAGCCTGCTGACCATCGGCCTGGGCATCCTTTTCTACTGGTTGCGCGACCCGTTGCGGGCACTGATCGAGCGGATCAACAGCGCCTGGAACTTCAGCGGCGATTTGCTCTGGGATCGCTTGCTCAAACGTATCTTCCTGTTTGCCGGGATGCTTGCCGCACGTTTTCAGCACGGCTCCCTGCGCCAGCATCTGCTGCTACTGGGGGTGACCATCGGCGGTCTGCTGCTGTTCAGCCTGGTGCCGGCCAGCCAGGTATTGAGCGACGCCCGCTTCTCACCGATTTCCCCGCTCGGGGTGGCCGGCTGCCTGCTGGCCCTGGCTGGCGCAGCTGCCGCGGCGCTGCTACCCGGTCGCCTGACTCTAGTGGCGGCACTGGGCGCTTGCGGCCTGGGGCTGGCGCTGTTCTTTGTCGCGGTCAACGCCCCGGATGTGGCCATGACCCAGCTGATGGTGGAAACCCTCAGCGTGATCTTCCTGGCCCTGGTGTTCCGGCGCATGCCGAGCATACCCGGCAGCGGCGCGCGCAGACCCTGGAAACGCCGGCTGCATGCTGCGGTGGCAATCCTCTTCGGTATCAGCGTGGCCGGGGCACTGATCCTCGCCGTAAGCCTGCCACTGCCGGGCAACATCGCCGACTGGTACCTAGACAACAGCCTGAGCGGCGGCCATGGCCGCAACGTGGTGAACGTGATTCTGGTGGACTTCCGTGCCTTCGACACCCTTGGCGAGATTCTGGTGGTGGCCTTGTCGGCTCTGGCGGCGGCCACCCTACTGGCCAGCGACAACCGCGCCAAGAAACCCGCAGGAGAACCCGAGTTCGCCTCGCTGTTGCTCCAGCAAGGCATGCGCCCGCTGGCGAGTGTGCTGCTGGTCATCGCCCTGCTGCTGCTCTGGCGCGGCCACAACCTGCCCGGCGGCGGCTTTATCGGCGGCCTGGTCGCCGCCTGCGGCATGACCCTGCTGCTGCTGACGTTCGGTAACAGCCCAAGGCGTTATTCCATCAGCTCGAGCAGCCTGATCGGCCTGGGTCTGGGCTGTGCGGCCGGAGCCGGGGTGCTCGGTTTGCTCGCTGGCAAAGCATTTTTGAGTGGCCTCTGGTGGTTCCCTGCCGGACTGCCCCTGGGCAGCCCGTTACTCTTCGATGTGGGGGTCTTTCTGACGGTATTTGGTGCCGCGATGCATATGCTCAAACAACTGACGGGAGCACAACACTGATGGAATGGATAGCCGCACTGACTACTGGCGGCATGGCTGGATTCGGCCTGTGGATGCTCCTCGACCGCAACCTCAAGCGTGTGGTGCTGGGTGTAGCAGTGCTGGGCAATGCGATCAATCTGGGAGTAATCACCGCCGGACGCTTCGGCGGCCAGGCGGCATTCGTTAGCGCAGACGGCACAACCAGCGAACTGGCCAACCCCTTGCCCCAGGCCCTGGTGCTGACCGCCATCGTCATCGGCTTCAGCCTGTTTATCTTTGCCCTGGCACTGCTCAAGCGCACCCGCGAACTGCATGGTGATAATTCTACCGACTCGATCAGCTCGGTCACTGAACAGCCTGCGCCCGATTGGCCTACCGGTGAACACGAGAACGCGAAAATCGCCAGCGAACATGCGGAGCCTCGTTCATGAGTGCACTGCTGGTCGGGCCAGTATTGCTGCCACTGCTGACCCTGGTGCTGTGCCTGCTGCTGCGCAGGCACCCGCGCCTACTCAAACTGGCCAGCCTGACCGGTTCGGCGCTCCTGTTGTGCCTGGGCCTCGGCCTGGTCTGGCTGGCCGCTGGCGATACCGTACTGAGCGGGCAAATGGGCGACTGGCAAGCCCCCTACGGCATCAGCCTGGTGATCGACCGCCTGTCCGCAGCGATGATTGCGATCAGCGCACTGATCGGCCTGGCTACCCTGGTTTATGGGATCAGCCGCGACAGCGACCAACACTTGAGTGGCGACTTCCATCTGTTCGTACACGGCCTGCTGACCGGCATCGGCGGGGCCTTCATCACCGCCGACATCTTCAACCTGTATGTCTGGTTCGAAGTACTGCTGATTGCCTCTTTCGCCTTGATGGCGCTGGGCGGCGGCAAACGTCGACTGTCCGGCTGCATGACCTATGTGATCCTCAACCTGTTCGCCACCCTGCTGTTTCTCCTGGCGGCGGGGCTGATCTATGGCTCCAGCGGCACCCTCAACATGGGCCAACTGGCACTCTTGGTCAGGTCCGGCGAAGCGCCTCCAGGCACCACCCCAGCCTTGCTGCTGATGCTCCTGTCGTTCTCGATCAAGGCGGCGCTGTTCCCGGTATTTGGCTGGTTGCCGGCCACCTACCACGTGGCCTTCACTGCGGTGTCGGCGATGTTCGCCGGGCTGCTGACCAAGGTCGGGGTGTATGCGCTGATCCGCCTGGTGACCCTGATCTGGCCGGACTACGGACTGGTCCACGAGGTGCTGTTGTGGGTCGCCTGCGCCACCATGCTGGTGGGCGTACTCGGTGCGGCGGCGCAAACCGAGATACGGCGCATCCTGTCGTTCCATATCGTCAGTCAGGTCGGCTATATGATCCTCGGCCTGGCCCTGGCCACCCCGCTGGCCCTGACCGGAGCGGTGTTCTACCTGATCCACCATATTGTGGTGAAGGCCAACCTGTTCTTTATCGGCGGTCTGGCCGCGCGCATCTGCGGCTCCGAACGCCTGGCCGCCATGGGTGGTTTGTATGCGCGCTGGCCCTGGCTGGCCCTGTTGTTCGCCATCCCGGCGCTGTCCCTGGCCGGCATTCCGCCACTGTCGGGGTTCTGGGCCAAGTTCCTGCTGGTCAAGGCCAGCCTGGACAGCGCCGCCTGGTGGGCCGCCGGCATTGCACTGCTGACCGGGGTGTTCACCCTGCTGTCGATGAACAAGATCTGGAACGAGGCCTTTCTCAAATCCCACCCCCAGGGCGACGACAGCCTGCAGAGCGCTATCGGCCTGCGTTCGGCCTGGTGGAGCATCAGCGCCCTGGCCCTGCTGACTGTCGCCATTGGCTTGGCGGCCGGCCCGGTGATCGACTACGCCAGCGCCGCCGCCGCACAACTGGCCGACCCTCAGGCTTATTTCCAAGGCTTTGCCCCGCCAGGAGGCGACTGAATGTTCCTACTGCACCTGTTGCTCAGCCTGGCCCTGGCCGCCCTCGCCGGCCAACTGCACGGCTGGGGCGCCTTGAGCGCCTTCGCCCTGCTCTACCTGTTGTGCAAACTGGCATGGCTCAGCCCCAGGCTGCGCCAGTATGCTCGCAGGGTTGAGCATGGCAGTCGCTTCATCCCCTGGTTTATCGGCCAGGTCTTGCTCGCCAGCCTGCAAGTGGCCAGGCTGGTGCTGGCGCGACGCGTCGCAGTCGAACCGGCGATAGTCGCCGTGCGCCTGCGTAACCGAGACGCGAACATGGTGACCCTGATTGGCTGCTTGCTGACCCTGACCCCTGGCACCCTGGCCCTGGACTACCGAGCAGCCGATGGCACCCTGTTTATCCACGCCCTCGATGCGCGCCAGCAGCTGGAGGTGGAAAGCCTGGTACGCGATCTGGAAGACCGCCTGCTGCACTGGCTTGTGCCCACTGCAAGCGGAGAACGCACATGACTGTTGAACTGGCCGGCGCCTTCTGGGTGCTGCCCCTGGCCGCAGCGCTGCTGGCGCTGAGCGGTTTGTTGATTGTCTACCGCCTGCTGCGTGGCCCCAGCCGTCCTGACCGTGCGGTGGCCATCGATGCCCTGACCCTGCTGGCTGTCGCTGCCATGGCCCTCAGTGCGCTATTCAGCGCCCAGGCGGCCTTGGTCGATGTGGCCGTTTTGCTGGCTCTGGTGTCCTTCCTCGGCACCGCGGCCTTTGCCTTTCTGTTTCGAGAGGCCCCTGAGACGAAGCCCCATGACAAGGAGCCCAAATGACCTCCCAACTTTTGGCCTGGCTGGCCTCGTTTCTAGTACTTGCCGGTGCACTGGTTTCCCTACTCGGGGCCATAGGCGTAGTGCGCCTGCCGGACAGTTACAGCCGCATGCATGCGGCGAGCAAGAGCGGGCTGTTAGGCGCGGTGCTGGTTCTGGCAGGCGTCGCTGCGGCGAGTAATGCCGAGGTCGCCCTGGAAGTCCTGCTGGGCGTACTGGTACTGCTAGCCAGCGCCCCACTGGCCGCCCACGCGCTGTCACGAGCCGCCTACCGGGCAGGCATCAAGCCGCAATGCGGCAGCCTGGGCGATGCCCTGCAGCAGGACCGGGATAAGGACTGAGTTTTACCACTAGGGCCTGTAAACAGGTAGGAGCCAGCTTGCTGGCGATCTTCAACGGATCGCTAGCCGATCTCGCGACGAAAGGGTGGCAGCGCATTAAGAATCGCCTTGCCGTAACGCTGGGTGACCACCCGACGATCGAGCAAGGTGATGGTGCCGCGGTCTTCTTCGGTACGCAGCAGCCGGCCGCAAGCCTGAACCAGGCGCAACGACGCGTCGGGCACGGCGATCTCCATGAACGGGTTACCGCCGCGCGCTTCGATCCATTCGGCCAACGCCGCCTCCACCGGATCATCCGGCACCGCAAAGGGAATCTTGGCGATCACCACATGCTCACAATAGGCGCCAGGCAGGTCGACGCCTTCGGCGAAACTGGCCAGGCCGAACAGCACGCTGTCTTCACCGCTATCGACTCGCGCCTTGTGCTTGTTGAGGGTTTCCTGCTTGGACAAGTTGCCCTGGATAAACACCCGCTTACGCCAATCGCGCTCCAACCCCTCGAACACGTCCTGCATCTGCTTGCGCGAGGAGAACAACACCAGCGTACCGCGCGAGCCTTCCACCAGAGCAGGCAGATCGCGGATGATCGCCGCCGTATGTGCCACCGCATCGCGCGGATCGGCATTCAGATTCGGCACCCGCAAAACACCGGCATCGGCATGATGAAAAGGACTCGGCACCACGGAGGTAACTGCCACCTTAGGCAAGCCCGCACGCATCCGATAGCGGTCGAAGGTGCCCAGAGCAGTCAGGGTGGCCGAGGTCACCAGAGCGCCGTAGGCGACGTTCCACAAGTTGCGGCGCAAGGTTTCGGCGGCAAGGATCGGGCTGGCGTTGACCTCGATATCGAACAACGCGCCGCTGTCAGCCAGGGTCAGCCAGCGCGCCATGGGCGGGCTGTCTTCGGGATCTTCGGTGGTGAAGGCCAGCCACAGTTCCCAGCTGCCATGGGCACGCGCCAGCAGGCTGCCAAACAGCGGGTACCACTCCTCGGCCTGGTGACTGGCAATGCCGATAGTTGCCTCGCCATCCATGGCCTCCTTGAGTTTTTCGGTAACCCCGGTGAACAAGTCGTTGAGCTTGGAGAAGCCCTTCTTCAACTCCACGCCTAGCTCGATCAGGTGAGGCGGCACCAGACCACCGACAAAGCGGTGGCGCGGTCGTTCGCGACCCTGCATGTCTTCGCCGGGCTTGAATTCGGCCACCTGCTCGCACGCGGCGAACATAAATTGCTGCTGGGTCTTGATCTCCCGCGCCAGCTCCGGAACCTGCTCGATCAAGCGCCCCAGATCGCCCGGCAGTGGGTGCTGGGCGAGTAGTTTGCTGAGGTTCTTGGCGGTCTGCTCCAGCCAATCGGCGGTCGAACGCAAGCGGGTGAAGTGGGCGAAGTGACCGATGGCCTTGTCCGGCAGGTGGTGCCCCTCGTCAAACACGTAGAGCGTTTCGCGCGGGTCAGGCAACACCGCGCCGCCGCCCAGTGCCAGGTCAGCCAGCACCATGTCGTGGTTGGTGACAATCACATCGACCTTGCTCATGCCCTCGCGGGCCTTGTAGAAGGCGCACTGCTGAAAGTTCGGGCAATGCCGGCTGGTGCACTGGCTGTGGTCGGTGGTCAATTGCGACCAGCGCGTGTCCTCCAGCTCTTCGGGCCAGCTGTCGCGATCGCCATCCCATTTGTTGCCGGCGAGCTTTTCCATCATGGCAACAAATAGTTTCTGGCTCTGCTCGTCGACGTCGATCCGGAAGCCTTCTTCCTCGAACAGCTGCGCGGTGGCGCTTTGCGCATGACCCTCCTGCAACAGCATGTCGAGCTTGGACAGACACAGGTAGCGACCTCGCCCCTTGGCCAGGGCGAAGCTGAAACTGAGACCACTGTTGCGCATCAGGTCGGGCAGATCCTTGTGTACGATCTGCTCCTGCAGCGCCACTGTCGCAGTGGCGATCACCAGGCGCTTACCAGCCGCTTTGGCGACCGGGATCGCCGCCATGCAGTAGGCCACCGTTTTGCCGGTACCCGTACCGGCCTCGACTGCCACCACGGCAGGCTCACCGTCGCGCCGACCTTCCCCGTCGACCTTGATCGCCCCCAGCACCTTGGCGATATCGGCGATCATCAGCCGTTGGCCATAGCGGGGCTTGAGCGATTTGGCTTCGAGAAAACGCGTATACGCGCCCTGAATCTGGGACTTGAGTTCGGTACTGAGCATGGGATCTGGACGTGGTCTACGGGCGAAAAGGCTGGATAAATTTTCAGTGTCTGGCAACGACCGCTATCATAGCGCGCTAATCGATAATGCGCAGAACCCGGACTGGAGTTTTACATGACACCTTACGCTGTGACCTACACCCTGCATCTGCTCGCCGCACTGATCTGGGTCGGCGGCATGTTCTTCGCCTGGATGATCCTGCGTCCCGCTGCGGTCAGCACACTTGAGGCGCCAGCGCGCTTGAAGCTGTGGCTCGAGGTCTTTCAGCGTTTCTTCTACTGGGTCTGGGCGGCCGTGATAGTGCTGCCGATTACCGGTGTGGGCATGCTCCACCTGGGCTTTTCCGGTTTCGAGACGGCGCCACGCTACGTACACATCATGATTGGTCTGTATATCGTCATGCTTGCGCTGTTTCTCCGCATACAGGCGCTGCAGCTGCCTGAACTGCGTCGTGCAGTGGCGGGCGAAGACTGGCCAAACGGCGGCGCCGTGCTCGGACGGATTCGCCGTCTGGTGGGCCTCAACCTGATTCTGGGCCTGGTAGTCACCGGCATCGCTGCCGCCCGCCCGGGCTTTTGAGCATGGGTCAGGTGCGCACAGCCCGCTGACCCTGGAGGCGCAAAGCTAAAAACGCACTATATCGAGATTGCCTGCCGGCCCCGCCGCGCCCGACTGGCCAGCCTGACCGGGGCGCCCACCGCGAGCATGCTCAGTGCTGTACAGCCAGCAGCCCTTGCTCGCGCCACCAGCCCCCGGACCACCGCCACTGCCAGCGGCACCACCAGCACCGCCGTCGAGGAGTACCTGCAGATGCTCCAGCGGGAAGTCCATCGGTACTTCAAGGCGCACCTGACCACCACCCGCTCCGGCGTGGCCATCACCACCGTTCAGCCCATCATGACCGCGACTGGCCTGGCCCCAGGTGCAGCCACCCGGTTTGCCATCCGCGCCATCCAGACCGACATAACCTGGCGTCCCCATGCCGCCACGGGCATCGACCAGCAACGCCGGAGCCAACACATCGACCAGGCGTATGGTAAGTGAACGCCCTGGCAATGCGGGTTGCACAAACGAACCTGGGCTACCGCGCACGCTGATCTGTGCACCGGCAGCGATCTCGCCGCGCAGCACCTCCAGACGAAAAGCCTGTTGACCAGGCGCTACAGCGATGCGCGCATCACGCCCCAGGCGCAAGTCGGCGACATGCATTTCAGTAAGCCCGGCAGGAATCAGCAGCGTGCCATGGTCTGCCACGTGCAGGCGTTCAACCCGCAATACGCTGCTGGTCGCCGGCAAACGCAGCAGGGTATGTGACTGCACATCGATCAGGCTCTGCGCCAGCGCCATCGGGCTAGCCAGTGCCGCCAGGAGCAACCAGTTACGCATGCTCAACCTCCAGCGGCACTGCAACTTCGCTCACCGGCTGCTCGGGCGTCAGTGCCTGCAGGTGGAAAATGCCAAACAGCAGAATTTGCACGCGCGCCAATCCAGGCTGCGCGTGCCCGCTCAGGCGATCATTGAACACCAACAACTCCAGCACATGGATCATGACCAGCGCAGCGCCCGCGAAATTCAACAGCATTGCGAAAGGCTGCGCGAATGGCTCAAGCAGATTGGCCAAGACCACACCCCAAAATAACGCAGTCAGTACTTTCCCCAGCCCCAACAAAAATTTCATGTCCGCCCCTGCAGTTTTTTTGCTCCGCCGCACCTTAACCGCTTTGCGCCAGGCTAGCAAAAACTGCAGAGACCTCCCGCCCCGCCAGATACCTGGCCGGTCAACGCCCGGCCAGCATCAGGTAATGCCATCTATGGCAGCACTTCGACCGCAGCCTCGACCCTTCGGTTGATTGCGCGCCCGGACTCCGTGGTGTTATCGGCAACCGGGCGCGATTCGCCGTACCCTACAGCCGACACCCGCCTGGTCTCAATGCCATGCTGCTCGACCAGCACGTCACGCACAGCATTGGCGCGGCGCTCGGACAAGCCTTGGTTGTAGGCCTCTGAGCCAATGGCGTCGGTATGCCCCTCGACAGTTGTGCTGGTCTGCGGGTACTGCTTCATGAAGTCGGCAAGGTTTTTGATATCCGCGTGACTACCCGTCCTGACGACCGACTTGTCGAAGTCGAATTTCACGTCCAGCTCCACTCGAACCGGCACTGCAGGTTCGTCAGGTTCCATCAGTTGCGGCTGGTTTGCATACTCGGGGAATGGGCAGCCATTGTGGCGCACCGAAGTATTGGGCGGCGTATCCGGGCAACGGTCACGGCGATCGAACACGCCATCACCATCCTGGTCACCGTCCTGAGCGTAGCAAACAATGCCGCCGATGAGCGCACCGGCCACGGCACCACCTGCAGCCCAAGCTGAACGTTCGATTGCGCCCAGGCCGCTACCGGCCAAGCCACCAATCGCACTGCACAAGGGCCAGTTCCCCTGGTTGAGCGCCGCGTCTCCCGTACTGGAAGTCGTGACGCAACCAGAAAGAACACTGCTGGCCAAGAGAAGGGGAAAAGCAACTCTGAAGAGTCTTATTCTCATGGCGGATCTCCTGTGTTACTGGCGTGCTGCCAGTAACACAGGAGTTAAGCCGCCCACTCTGCATAGTACAAGCGAGCCCTCAGTGAGGCCCGGGATGATAGTTAAGGCCGCGCCTCAACTTCAGCCTCGACTCGCCGGTTAATTGCGCGCCCGGCTTCAGTCGCATTGTCGGCAACCGGACGAGTCTCACCATAACCAACCGAGTTGACGCGACTACCGCTCACGCCATATTGGTTGACCAGCACATCGCGAACCGCATTGGCACGACGCTCGGACAGGCCCTGGTTATAGGCGTCGGTACCGACGGAGTCGGTATGCCCTTCAACCACGGTGGTGGTTTGCGGGTACTGCGCCATGAAGTCTGCAAGGTTTTTGATATCGGCAAAACTGCCTTCCTTGACTTGAGCCTTATCGAAATCAAACTTCACATCCAACTCGACACGAACAGCTTCTGCGACAGGTTCAGGCATGGGAATCTCTTCGACCATAACCTCCTCTACCATCACCAGCTCTTCGCCTCCGGCACCATGCACCCAGCAATAGGCGGCTGCCATACCGGCGCCGACTAACGCACCACCACCCGCCCATGTAGAGCTCTCAATGGCTCCCAGTGCCGCGCCGCCCACACCACCGATTGCCGCACACGTCGGCCAATCGGTTTTCTGCAAGCCGGCGCAACCCGTCAAGAAGCTGGTCGTCAAAATCAGAGGTACTGCTTTCCTTATGATGCTCATGTGCTTTTATCTCCAGTGGGAATCGGACAAACCGATACTTATGCAGTAAAGACTCCCGTTTTAGAATCCGCCAGGCATGATTTACATACGCAACAACAATATTAGGTTCTAGGCCTTCTCCCGGCGACACGGTAGTCTTTTCCCAACTGATCGAGGATTATCGATGACCGAGAGCACTTCTTCCCGTACACCACAGCAAGCGCTGGCCGCGCTGCTGGAGCGTTACGCACCAAGCCGCCTGCTATTAATAGGCGCCAACGAACTGCCTGCGCTCGCTGCTTTTAAGGCCGCGCACCCCGATTGCCAGGTTGCACACGCTGCTGCAGGAGCCTTGCCAGCCGAGCTGGCAGCGCAACGGTTTGACCTGGCGCTGGTCATCGACTGCCTTGAGCACCTGCCCAAGCGCACTGGACTGGAACTGCTTGGCGGCATCCGCAACCTTAACGCCAGCCGCATCGCGGTATTAGTCGACCTGCAGGCCTGCGCCTGGCAAGACACTGATTTCTTTGGCCTGGCCCTGCAGGCCAGTGAGCGCTTTCAGCGCGGCGAACAGACACTGAGCCTGTTCACCTACGACCTGCTCGACTACAAACAGGTCCCCGACTGGCTGAATGCCAAGTTCTGGGCCAACCCGGAGAATTTTGGGAAGTACTGGTGGTGAGCCCCGTGACGACAACCTGCGCCGATCCCCCGCCAAGCTGCCCGTGTGGCAGTGGTAGTTCACTCAACGAATGCTGCGGCCGCTACCATGCCGGGCTGCCGGCACCGAGCGCCGAGGTGCTGATGCGTTCGCGCTACAGCGCCTATGTACTGGGACTGGTCGATTACCTGCTGGCGACCACCCTGAAGGCACAGCAAGCGGGCCTGGATCGCGCCGCTATCAGCGCCTGGAGCCTGCAAAGCACCTGGCTTGGTCTGGAAGTCGAAAGCAGTGAAGTACTCGGCGGCCAACCGGAACATGCGTTCGTGACCTTTACCGCCCGCTGGCATGATGATGGAGGCGAACATACCCACCGTGAACGCTCTGCCTTCGTCCAGTGCCAGGGTCATTGGTTCTTCATCGACCCGACGGTCGCACTGCAGGTCGGTCGCAATGATCCCTGTCCGTGTGGCAACGGGCTGAAATTCAAGAAATGCTGCGCGGGCTTTGTCTGAAATGACAAGTACCTGATTGGCCTGCGCAGCACCCGCGCCTGGTGCGCAGAGCGAGGGCCGTTCGGCAGCGCTCCCCGACTGTCATCCTGACTAAAAAAGCCGCTCATCCAGCAGCGGCTGACGATCTGTGCGACTGTCGCTGCGAGCAGGACAGGCACACTCCCAGACCTACTCCTGCAATTTCAGATGGGAAATATCCAGCGGCGCGGCGGCTGGCGGAGCCTTGATCTCGCCCATATCGCTGCCAGTGGGAGCCAGACTGAATTGCGACAGATCGAGCGGCGGCACTTGCGTGGCGGGCTTTTCATCCTGCAAGTCGTCACCTAGCGGGGCGATCCCGAAATCCGGCGCATCGACCTCGGCAAACGCCGCCATATATTCATCCCGAGGCAGAACCTTGAGCCGCTGGCCGGCAGGTACTGGCGGGGTAAAGACAGGCAGCGGCTCGGGTGCTTCGCCGGCCGGCGGCGGCGCCAACTCGATTTCCTCGATATCCTCCGCCATGTCCCGCACCTCGACCAGAGCACCGGCGCGCAACAGGATGCTGCGATATTTTTCCGCCCCGGCTTCATCCAGGTTGTTCTTGATCACCATTCGCCGCCCAGAGAACAATAAGGCAATCCGCGCGGCATCAGCCTGGAACAACTTGGCCAGATTGGCTTTGACTGCGTCAAGTTGCGCACCCGACACCAACTGGCCGGCAAAGGCGATCTCGTAACGAGGCATGGTCACACTCCTGTCCTATTAGACGCTCAGTATGGCGCAGGTTTTTTTACCCTCACAACACGTTGCAGCCAAGCACGTGCTTGTTACACTGACGCGTCCTTTGGAGTATGAAATGTTTTCCCAGGCGCTAACTATAAAAACTCTCAGCCTACTGATTCTTTTCGGCCTGTTTTGCGGGCTCAGCGGATGTTCCACCTGGACCAGCGGGGGATTCAAGGATCCAGATGTCCGCTTGCTCAAAGTGGACGTCATCAGGGCCAAATTATTGGAGCAGGAGTTCGTCCTGCGTTTTCGCATCGACAACCCCAACAGCATGAGCCTGCCGGTGCGAGGCCTGGATTACCGCGTGCACCTCAATGAGGTTAAGCTGGCAGAAGGCCAATCCGACACCTGGTTCACAGTTCCAGCCTATGGCCATCACGTGTTCGATGTGCCCGTGCGCACCAATCTTTGGCGACACCTGCGGCAAATAGTCAAATTACTGGAACGGCCTGAAGAACCTATCCGTTATCGCCTCGAAGGCCAGGTAAAAACGGGTTTGTTGTTCGGTCGTAGCGTGCATATGTCGCGTAATGGCGAGATAATTCCCGGCGATTTCATTCCTGAGTAAACGCATATGAACCAACACGCCCACGCAAACGGCTCCGACGGCCACCACACCGAGCATGATCACGGTCACGTGCACGGCCCGGACTGCAATCACGCCCATCAGGAGCCTGTGCGCAACACCCTGAAGGACGTGGGCCGCAACGACCCATGCCCATGCGGCAGCCAGAAGAAATTCAAAAAATGTCACGGCGTTTGATGTGCCAATGACCACCTTGAATCTTTTGCTGCTGGCCAGCGCCCTGGTGGTGACGGCCCTCGCACTGTATGCCCTAGCCCTGTGGCGCCGAGTATGGGCGCAACGACGTAACCTGGCGCAGGCTGAAAAACAGCGCCGCGAGCGCCTGGCTGGTGATTTGAAAATACTCGCCGGCAGCCTGCTCGAAGGCCAGATGCCGCTTATCGAAGGAGCGATCCGGATCAAGGTGCTACTGGACAACTACGACACCCTGCTCAGCCAGGATGCCCGCTGCCAGGTGTTTCACCTCTTGTTCGAAGCCACCGCCCAGGTACCTACCCACGCTCACTGGAAGGCTCTCGAACAGGCCGAACGACGCCAGCACGAAAAGCATTTCAATGAACTTGAACTGCAGCACAAGTCTGCCGCTCGCACCGCTGCACGCTGGCTGCTCGAAGAAGGCCTGAAGCAACCCGCCTGAGCCTGGCGAGGCTCAAGCGGGTTGCGCAGTACGTTCACTTACCGATTTCCAGCCCTGTGCCCGTAAGGAGCTCACTGCATGCTATCGCGCGCATTCCGTCCTCTAGCCCACCTGGGCCTTGCCGCCGGCCTTACTGCCGGCCTGGCGTTAAGCGGTTGTCAGTCATTTCTCGACAGCCGTTACAGCGATAGCCTGCACCCGGACCAAGGCACTGTGCACGTGCAGGGCCTGGCACAAAACGTGGTGATTCGACGCAATGCCCTGGGCATGCCGCTGATCGAAACCAACACGTTTCACGACGCGCTATTCGCCTTGGGCTACGTGCATGCCAGCGACCGCCTCAGTCAGATGGTCGGTCTTCGCCTGATGGCCGAAGGCAGACTGGCGGAGATGGCCGGACCCGGCGTACTGGAAATCGATCGCCTGATGCGCGCGGTCAACCTGAAGAAAAGTGCCGAAGTGCTGTATGCCAACGCCTCGCCACGCCTGAAGAAGTTCTTCGAGGTGTACGCCCGCGGCGTCAACGCCTACCTGTTCCGCTATCGCGACAAGCTGCCAATGGACCTGGCCCAATCCGGCTATCACCCGCCCTACTGGACAGCAGAAGATTCGGTGCTGGTGTTCTGCCTGCTGAACTTCGGCCTATCGGTCAACCTACAGGAAGAAATCGCCGCCCTGGTGCTGGCACAGCAAGTCGGCAGCGAACAACTCGCCTGGCTGCTGCCCACCTACCCAGATGAACCACTGCCATTCGATGAGGCCGCAAAACTCAAGGGCCTGACCCTCAGCGGACAGATTCCCGGCCTGGCCGCCGTGAACAATGCCGCCCTCCAACTCGCCAGCACCCACATGCTTGGCGTCGCCGCCTCCAACAACTGGGCCATAGCCCCACAGAACAGCCGCAGCGGCAAAAGCCTGCTGGCCAACGACACCCACCTGCCACTGTCGATGCCCTCGGCGTGGAACTTCGTGCAGATCCGCTCGCCGAAATTCCAGGCCGCCGGCGTGTCGATTGCCGGCGTGCCCGCCATCGTCGCCGGGTTCAACGGCAAGCTCGGCTGGGGCATGACCATGGTCATGGGCGACAACCAGGACCTGTTCCTGGAGAAAATCCAGCGCCAAGGCAACCGCCTGTACTACCAGGCCGACGGCAAATGGCTGCCCGCCCGCGAACGCCAGGAAACCTTCTTCATCAAGGGCCAGCGGCCGATTCGCGAAACCATCTTCGAGACCCGCCACGGCCCACTGCTCAACTCGGTACTGGGCGAGCGCAAACAACCATTACAGCCCCTGCAACTGGGCAGCGGCTATGGCCTGGCCCTGAAAACCACGCAGTTCGAGGCGGATCAATCCCTCGACGCACTGTTCGACCTGTCCCGCGCGCAATCGGTGGAGCAAGCCTTTGAGGCCACCCGCGAGGTACGCGCCATGCCCTTGAATATCGTCTTCGCTGACGCTCAGCACATCGGTTGGCAGGTCACTGGGCGCTTCCCTAATCGGCGCGAAGGTCTTGGACTGATACCTTCACCTGGCTGGGACAGCCGTTACGACTGGGATGGTTTCGCCGACCCAATGCTGCATCCCTACGATCAGGATCCACCGCAGGGCTGGCTGGGCACCGCCAACCACCGCACTGTGCCACGGGGCTATGGCATGCAGCTGTCCAACTCCTGGCATTACCCTGAGCGCTACGAGCGCCTGGCCCAACTGGCCGGCAGCGGCAAGCACGATACCCGCAGCATGATTGCCATGCAGTACGACCAGACCACGCCCTTTGTCGGCAAGCTGCAAAGCATGTTCGAAGCGCCCGGCATGGCCGAACCGCTGCAAAAAGCCATCAATGCCCTGCCCGCGCCGGAACGCAGCAAAGCGCGCGAAGCCTACAGCCGATTGATGGCGTTCGACGGCAACCTTAGCGCGACCTCGGCAGATGCTGCACTCTATGGCGCCTTCCTCCACGAAAGTGCGCGGCAGATTTTCCTCGATGAACTGGGCCCCGAAACCAGCCCCGCATGGCTGGCCCTGGTGGAAACCGCCAACAAATCCTATTCGGCTCAAGCCGACCACCTGCTAGGCCGTGACGACAGCCCGTTCTGGAACGACATCGGCAGCGCCCAGCAAGAAGACAAACCTGCCATTCTCGCTCGTAGCCTGGCCGCCGCGGTGACCTTCGCCGAAGCCAAGCTCGGCAGCGAGCGCAGCGCCTGGCAGTGGGGCAAGCTGCACAGCTACAGCTGGGTTACCGAGACCAGCAAACTGGCGCCCTACATGAGCACCAGCCAGCGCACCGCAATCAACTCGCTGAAGGGCTACCTGGACCGCGGCCCCTACCCCGCCGGCGGTGACCACAGCACCCTCAATGTATCGGCCTACAACTGGGGGCAGGACTTCGACACCTGGCTGATCCCGGCCATGCGTATCGTCGTCGACTTTGGCCGCGAAGAGCCGCTGATCGGCCTCAACAGCTCAGGCCAATCCGGCAACCCTGCGAGCAAGCATTACGCCGATGGCATCGACGCCTGGCGCAAGGGCCAGTACATGAGCTTCCCGTTTCAGCCACAGAACCTCGAAAAAGCCTATGGCAGCAAACGGCTGATCCTGACACCCGGAAAATAGTCACCGCTGGTCGGCCATGACTGAACCAATGTGCAGGCCTCAGCTCTGAGTAAGCAGACTTACTCCATAGGTCATCACTTTAGGGCGCCTTCTTGGCGCCCTTTCTTTTGCGCATGATTTACCTCCGCGTTCGCTCACCCTCAGCCGGCCCAACAACTGACAAGGGTCAGTCGCGGGTGATCCCGGTGATGGTGATGCCATAACACTCATCCAGGCGGACGGCCGGGGTCTGGATTTCATTGGGTAAATCTTTTGGCTCTTCGCACTCGTAAACCTTTTCGGCCATTTTGAGCAACTGCAGAACCGCCTGTTCCATGCTCGGCTTGCTGCTGGACTGCAGCTCGAACACCTCGGTCCGCTCATCTTTGCTGTATGTGATTTTCCAGGTCGTCATAACTGATTCCTCCAGTACTAAAACACTCGAACGCCCCTCCATAAACCGACACGCTCCCGGTCAGACCCACCCTACCAAAGCAACTCGACCAGCACAGGCCGTACCTCGCAGCACAGCCTTTCCAGATGTTTCAGCGCCACTGCTCCGCCAGACCGCAGTACTGTTCAGTTAAGCCAAATGCACCGTTTTTTGTAGCCTGGATTAAATCCGGGGCAATCCAACGCCGACCAGCCGCACTGAAGGTGAAACTACGGGACAGCCGACATCGCTGAAGTGCTCGGCACTGCAGCAGCGCACCGCGGGGGGCCCAGGGCGCTTGCTGTTCGCTTGAATTTCCGCCCAAACACAACTTTGCAGATTAACGCGAGGGCATAGTTGGCTTATGATCCTTCTAGCGCCTGTGGCAAACCATCACGATGGGAGGCCATGCACCACGAGCAGGCCGTCGCTTGCCGCCCACCATCATCCGCGTACCGACTTGCACTAAGGAACCAGCATGAGCAGCCGCCAAGCCGAAATCGCCACCGCCCTGAACGTGGTGCCCCCCTTCGCCGACGAAGCCGCCCTGCTGGCTGAGATTGAGCGGCGCAAAACCTTTATCAAGGATTGCCTGCGTAACGCCGGCCTGAAAGTACTGGTGCTGGGCATCAGCGGCGGGGTCGACTCACTGACCGCAGGGCGTCTGGCGCAGCTAAGCGTGGAAGAACTGCGCAACCAGACCAACGATGCTGCGTACCGCTTCATTGCCGTGCGCCTGCCTCACGGCACCCAGCACGACGAGCATGATGCCCAGGCATCGCTGCAGTTTATCGGTGCGGACGAAGAAGACACTGTGAACATCGAAGGCAGCGTGGCGGGGCTCGGCGAACAGGTCACTCATCTGCAGAAACTCACCGCCGCACGCCGCGACTTTGTCGTCGGCAACATCAAGGCCCGTGTGCGCATGGTCGCCCAGTTCGCTATCGCCAATGCCAATAATGGCCTGGTGATCGGCACCGATCACGCTGCCGAGGCGGTGATGGGCTTTTTTACCAAATTCGGTGATGGCGCTTGCGACCTGGCCCCGCTCAGTGGCCTGGTCAAAGGCCAGGTGCGCGCCATTGCCAAGCAACTTGGCGCACCGGAAAACCTGGTCTTCAAGGTACCCACCGCCGACCTGGAAGAACTGCGCCCCGGCAAACCGGACGAAGAAGCACATGGCGTCAGTTACGCCGAGATCGACGCCTTCCTGCATGGCCAGCCGGTTCGCGACGAGGCGTACGCCATCATCACCCGCACCTACGACAACAGTCGGCATAAGCGCGAACTGCCGCTGGCACCCTGATTACGAAATCACGGGCAAGAAAAAGCCGGGCTCCACACAATGTGGAACCCGGCTTTTTTAATCCAGAAAATCTATCAGGCTTTCGGCAGGGTCACGCCCCGTTGCCCCTGGTATTTGCCACCTCGATCCTTGTAGGACACTTCACACTCCTCATCAGATTCGAGAAAGAGCATCTGCGCCACACCTTCATGGGCATAGATCTTCGCCGGCAAGGTAGTGGTGTTGGAAAACTCCAGCGTCACATGGCCTTCCCATTCTGGCTCCAGCGGGGTGACGTTGACGATGATGCCGCAACGCGCATAAGTGCTCTTGCCCAGGCAGATGGTCAGCACATTGCGCGGGATACGGAAGTATTCAACGGTGCGCGCCAGGGCGAAGGAGTTCGGAGGAATGATGCACACGTCGCTTTTGACGTCGACAAAGCTCTTTTCGTCGAAGTTCTTCGGATCAACGGTAGCCGAATTGATGTTGGTGAACACCTTGAACTCATCGGCACAGCGCACATCGTAGCCATAGCTGGAAACACCGAAGGAGATCAGCGGCTGACTCCCTTCTGCGCGCACCTGGCGCTCAACGAAGGGTTCGATCATGCCGTGCTCTTGAGCCATGCGGCGAATCCATTTATCCGATTTGATGCTCATGGCGAGTGTCCTGAATAAGCGGGTGATGAAGAAGTGAACGCATCTTACCGGGGCCGGCGACAGGGTTCAAAGGCTGTCGACCAAGGCCAGCCCATAAGTTACGGCCTTACTTCAACCATCGCCAAATAACAGAAAGGCCTACAGAGCGTTCGCGCTTATCGTTAAAACCGCGTACAGTAGCGCCACTGTGCTGCATGTGTCACCGCGAATCGCTACTTGATGCCTAGATTTCGATCCAAACATCGTCCGACTCCTAGTACTCGTTGCACTCAGTCCCGGCCTGGGCTTTTCCAGGGCTGTTATTAAAATTGTTAGGAGACATAACATGTCGAATCGTCAGAATGGTACCGTCAAGTGGTTTAACGATGAGAAAGGCTACGGCTTTATCACTCCGCAATCCGGTGATGACCTGTTCGTACACTTCAAAGCTATCCAGAGCGATGGCTTCAAGAGCCTGAAAGAAGGCCAAGCAGTTACTTTCGTGGCCACCCGTGGTCAGAAAGGCATGCAAGCTGAGGAAGTTCAGGTTGCATAACCTGATCTAACCCGCTTGTTAAAAAGCCCCGCCTAGTGCGGGGCTTTTTTGTGGCCGACCATCCCTGGCGGCCACCCTTCGGGCCGCCGCTACGCAGCGTCAAAAATTTCTCCCGGAAATTTTTTGTGGGCGCATGTTTTGTGATTACGTTGCACACCAACGGCGCACAGAGCCTGCGCGCCGCAGCGGAATCAGTCATCGCTGACCATGATGCTCGGCATCGTCTGCTGCCGCTCACCCTGGGCGATGCGCGCACCGACGTTACGGGCGATCTCCTGATAGATCATGGCGATCTGGCTTTCCGGGTCGGCGATAGTGGTCGGCTTGCCGCCGTCGGATTGGATGCGAATGGCCATCGACAACGGCAAAGACGCCAGCAGGTCGACATCGAACTGCGCCGCCAGCTTCTCGCCACCACCCTCACCGAACAGATGCTCGGCATGCCCGCAGTTCGAGCAAATATGCACTGCCATATTTTCCACCACACCGAGCACCGGGATATTCACCTTGCGGAACATCTCTACGCCCTTCTTCGCATCCAGCAACGCCAGGTCCTGCGGCGTGGTGACGATCACCGCACCGGACACCGGCACCTTCTGCGCCAGGGTCAGCTGGATATCACCAGTGCCTGGCGGCATGTCGACTACCAGATAATCCAAGTCATTCCAGGCGGTCTGGGTGATTAGCTGGATCAACGCACCAGAGACCATCGGCCCGCGCCATACCACTGGGGTATTTTCGTCGGTCAGAAAAGCCATCGACATCACTTCGATACCATGGGCTTTGAGCGGCACGAACCATTTCTGATCCTTGATTTCAGGCCGCGTACCCTCGGCGATACCGAACATGATGCCCTGACTCGGACCGTAAATGTCCGCATCGAGAATGCCGACCTTGGCGCCCTCACGCATCAACGCCAGCGCCAGGTTGGCGGCGGTGGTGGACTTGCCCACACCGCCCTTGCCTGAGGCCACGGCGATCACATTCTTCACATTGGCCAAGGCCGGCACCTGGGTTTGCGCCTTGTGTGCCTCGATCACGCAGTCGACCTGGACCTGCGCACTGTCGACGCCATCGAGGCCTTCCAGGGCCATCTGCAGCATCTGCGCCCAGCCGCTTTTGAACAAACCGGCGGCGTAACCCAACTGCAGCCGCACACCAACCTTGCCACCCTGGATGTCTACCTCACGCACACAGCCAGCACTGACCGGATCCTGATTAAGATGGGGATCGATGTATTGGGACAATGCGGCTTCGACCGCCGCGCGGGTAACAACACTCATGGAGGACTCCGAAAGACTGAGTAAATCAGGCGGACATATTACCCCAGGGCAACAGCTATAGGCGCAAGCCTACTCACAATCGAGCAGTTGGCAGGTATCCCGAGACACTATCGACGACAGGGTTTGCCTGCGCGAGGATGAAAAAAATTCCCCGCACCTATATAGTTGCCGGCTTCCCTGAGTTACCAGTGCAGCCGATTCCCATGAGCGAAGCCCGCAAAATTCTCGTTACCAGCGCCCTGCCCTATGCCAACGGCTCGATCCACCTCGGCCATATGCTCGAGTACATCCAGACCGATATGTGGGTGCGCTTCCAGAAACTGCGCGGCAACCAAGCCATCTACGTCTGCGCCGACGACGCCCACGGCTCGGCGATCATGCTGCGCGCCGAGAAAGAAGGCATTACTCCGGAGCAGTTGATCGCCAACGTCAAGGCTGAACACACGGCTGACTTCGCTGACTTCATGGTGGACTTCGACAACTACCACTCGACCCACTCCGAAGAGAACCGCGAGTTATCCGCAGCGATCTACCTGAAGCTGCGCGACGCAGGGCATATCGCCACGCGCTCGGTAACCCAGTACTTCGACCCGGAAAAGGGCATGTTCCTCGCCGATCGCTTCATCAAGGGCACCTGCCCGAAATGCGGCGCTGAGGACCAGTATGGCGACAACTGCGAGAAGTGCGGCGCCACCTATGAGCCCACCGAGCTGAAGAACCCGCGCTCTGCCATCTCCGGTGCGGTGCCGGAGTTGCGCGACTCCAAGCACTTCTTCTTCAAACTGCCAGACTTCGACGCCATGCTAAAAAGCTGGACCCGAGGCGGCGCCTTGCAGGACGCGGTGGCCAACAAGATCGCCGAATGGCTGGATTCCGGCCTGCAGGAATGGGACATCAGTCGCGATGCGCCCTACTTCGGCTTCGAGATCCCTGACGAGCCGGGCAAGTACTTCTACGTGTGGCTAGACGCACCCGTCGGCTACATGGCCAGCTTCAAGAACCTCTGCGCACGCACTCCCGAGCTTGATTTTGATGCCTTCTGGGGCAAGGACTCGACGACCGAGCTGTACCACTTCATCGGCAAGGACATCGTCAACTTCCACGCCCTGTTCTGGCCGGCCATGCTCGAAGGCGCAGGTTTCCGCAAGCCGACTGCGGTCGCTGTGCACGGCTACCTGACCGTCAACGGCCAGAAGATGTCAAAGTCGCGCGGCACCTTCATCAAGGCGCGCACCTACCTGGATCACCTCAACCCGGAATACCTGCGTTATTACTACGCGGCCAAACTGGGCCGCGGTATTGAAGACCTCGACCTCAACCTCGACGACTTCGTGCAGAAGGTCAATTCGGATCTGGTCGGCAAAGTCGTCAATATCGCCAGTCGTTGCGCGGGCTTTATCCATAAGGGTAATGCCGGCGTGCTGGTTGCCGGCAATGCCGCACCCGAACTGACTGACGCCTTCCAGGCCGCAGCCCCGAGCATCGCCGAGGCCTACGAGGCCCGTGACTTTGCCCGCGCCATGCGCGAAATCATGGGCCTGGCCGACCGCGCCAACGCCTGGATCGCCGACAAGGCGCCCTGGGCCCTGGCCAAACAGGACGGCAAGCAGGACGAGGTGCAGGCCATCTGCGCCCTGGGCATCAACCTGTTCCGCCAGCTGCTGATCTTCCTCAAGCCGGTACTGCCTAAACTGGCTGCCGATGCCGAAGCCTTTCTCAATGTCGCGCCGCTGACCTGGGACGACCACCAGAACCTGCTGACCAACCATCAACTGAACCCGTTCAGCGCACTGCTGACCCGGATCGAACCTGCGAAAATCGACGCCATGATCGAAGCCTCCAAAGAAGACCTGGCCGCCAGCGACGCCGCCCCTGCCGTACAAGGCAATGGCGAGCTGACAAAAGAGCCACTGGCTGGTGAGATCAATTTCGACGCCTTTGCCGCCGTCGACCTGCGTATTGCCCTGATCGAGAAATGCGAATTCGTCGAAGGTGCCGACAAGCTGTTACGCCTGACCCTGGACATCGGCGACGCCAAGCGCAACGTGTTCAGCGGCATCAAGAGCGCCTACCCCGATCCGAGCAAGCTGGAAGGGCGCCTGACCCTGTACGTGGCCAACCTGGCGGCGCGCAAGATGAAGTTCGGTATCAGCGAAGGCATGGTCCTGGCTGCAGGCCCCGGCGGCGAGGAAATCTACCTGCTGAGCCCGGATAGCGGCGCCAAGCCAGGCCAGCGGGTCAAATAAACCCACTGCGGCTGATTGGCGCAGGGTGCTCCGGCACGCTGCGCTAGCCTTATGCTAGCCAGTCAGGAACAGTGATCCGGCTTGTGTGGCCGGATCGGCTTGCCGATAATAGTTGCCCTTGAATATATGAGTCGCGCAGCGACGCCATCCTTATGACCTTCTACCTCTGGGAGAAGGTGGCGCGCAGCGCCGGATGAGGGAAACGGCTTTTTGCCTGTCCACCAACGGAACCCGCAATGACCGAACTCGCCTTGATCATGGTCAGTGCCATCCTGGTCAATAACTTCGTGCTGGTGCAGTTCCTCGGCCTGTGCCCGTTCATGGGTGTGTCGAAGAAAATCGAGACGGCCATTGGCCTGTCCCTGGCCACCACCTTCGTTCTGACCCTGGCGGCCATGTGCAGCTACCTGGTTCAGCAGTACGTGCTCAAGCCGCTGGATATCGAGTTCCTGCGCACCATCAGCTTTATCCTGGTGATCGCCGTGGTGGTGCAGTTCACCGAAATGGTGGTGAACAAGACCAGCCCGCTGCTGTACCGCGTGCTCGGCATTTTCCTGCCGCTGATCACCACCAACTGCATCGTCCTCGGCGTGGCCTTGCTCAACGCCAACAAGGCCGAGTTCTCCTTTATCACGGCCACTGCCAACGGCTTTGCCGCCGGCCTCGGCTTTTCCCTGGTGCTGGTGCTATTCGCCGCCATGCGTGAGCGCATCGCCATCGCCGACGTGCCAAAATCCTTCCAGGGCGCCGCCATCGGCATGATCACCGCCGGGTTGATGTCGCTGGCATTCATGGGCTTTACCGGGCTGATCAAGCTATGAGCCTGGTACTCAGCGCGATTCTCGCCCTGCTGGGATTGTGTCTGGTGGCCGGCGCCATCCTCGGCTTTGCCGCGGTGCGCTTCAGGGTTGAAGGCAACCCGATTGCCGAACAGATCAACGCCCTGCTGCCGCAGACTCAGTGCGGCCAGTGCGGCTATCCCGGCTGCAAGCCTTATGCCGAGGCGATTGCCGGCGGCGACAAGATCAACAAATGCCCACCAGGCGGCGAAGCGACCATCCAGGCGCTGGCCGACCTGCTGGATGTCGAGATCGAACCGCTGGATGCGGTGGAAGGCGAGAAACCACAAATGGTCGCCTACATCCGCGAAGCCGAGTGCATCGGCTGCACCAAATGCATTCAGGCCTGCCCAGTGGACGCCATTGTCGGCGCGGCCAAGCAGATGCACACAGTGATCGTCTCCGAATGCACCGGCTGCGACCTCTGCGTCGAACCCTGCCCGGTGGATTGTATCGACATGATTGAGCTGGGCAGCAGCGTACAAAGCTGGAAGTGGAGCAAGCCCCTGCCACCGGGCCAATTGATCGCCAGCGACCGGGAGCAGGCAGCATGAGCGCAATGCAACCTCTGGTTTGGGATATCCCAGGCGGCATACATCCGCCGGAACGCAAGCACCTCTCCAACCGCACCTCGATCCAGCTGGCACCACTGCCCACGCGCCTGGTGCTGCCGCTTAACCAGCATATCGGCGCCCCAGCCGAGCCGCTGGTTAGCCTGGGCCAACGGGTACTCAAGGGTCAGCTGATAGCGACTGCCAATGGTTTTGTCAGCGTACCGCTGCACGCGCCAACCTCAGGCACCATCAGCTTCATCGGGCCGCAACCCTACCCGCATGTATCCGGCATGCTCGCCCAGGCCATCGTCATCGACAGCGACGGCCTGGACCAGTGGTGCGCCCTGACGCCCTGCCCTGACTACCGCCATTTGGAAAACAACAGCCTGCTGGAGATTATTCGCCAGGCCGGGATCAGCGGCATGGGCGGCGCTGGCTTCCCTGCGGCGGTCAAGCTCAACGCCCGGCCAACGCAGAAGATTCATACGCTGGTGATCAACGGCACCGAGTGCGAGCCCTACATCACCGCCGACGACCTGTTGATGCGCGAGCGGACCGAGCAACTGATCTCCGGCATCGACATCCTCGCCCAGTTGATCCAGCCCGACCAGGTACTGATCGGCGTCGAAGACAACAAACCCGAGGCCATAGCGGCGCTGCGCTCAGCCTTACATGAACGCAGCTATCAACTGCGAGTGTTCCCGACCAAATACCCCTCGGGCGGCGAGAAACAACTGATCCAGATTCTCACCGGTGTCGAAGTCCCCAGCGGTGGCCTGCCGGCGGATATCGGCATCCTCTGCCAGAACGTCGGCACCTGCAAAGCTATCCACGACGCGGTGGTCCTCGGCAAACCGCTGATCTCGCGCATCACCACCCTCACCGGCGAAGCCCTGGCACGCCCCATGAACGTCGAGGCGTTGCTTGGCACCCCGGTGGGCGAACTGCTGGAGTTTGCCGGCCTCGACCGTAGCAAGCTCAACCGCCTGATCATGGGCGGCCCGATGATGGGCTTTACCCTGCCCAGTTTCGACGTGCCACTGATCAAGACCAGCAACTGCCTGCTCGCCACGACCAGCGCCGAATTGCCGCCGCCACCACCGGCCATGCCGTGCATTCGCTGCGGCGAGTGCGCCGAAGTCTGCCCGGCCAGCCTGCTGCCGCAGCAACTGCATTTCTTCGCCATCGGCCAGGAACACGAGCAACTCAAGGCGCACAACCTGTTCGACTGCATCGAATGCGGCGCCTGCGCCTATGTCTGCCCGTCGAGCATC
>JAUSOF010000076.1 GCA_030656145.1 Pseudomonas sp. | reverse complement strand
CAGCTGGAAGTCCTCATAGGCATAAGCGCCAATCTGTTCCACATTGAAGCGTTCAAGGCCCTGGCGCACCACGGCCATGGCCTGTGGGTCGGCACCCAGACTCAAGCGGTAAGGTGTGTCTGTCATGTGCTTTCCTGTGTGGGCACTTGCGGGGAAATAGCGGAGGAGTGGCCGGGCGGGGAGGGTAGCAACTCAAAACCTGCGCTCGACAACCATCACCCAGGAGCGTGTAGTTGGGTACGTCGAACAGGTCGTTGTATGCCGTGGCGCCGCTAGCAGGGTGCGCTGGCGTGAGAGGAAGGCGGCAGTGAAACCGCCCCCCTGCTCAATCGGTGAATCTACTCGTCCATCTGCGATTGCAGGTAATTCTGCAAGCCAATGGCTTCGATCAGGCTGAGCTGGGTTTCCAGCCAGTCGATATGCTCTTCTTCCGAGCAGAGGATGTCTTCCAGCAACTCACGGCTGGCGTAGTCGCCGATGCTCTCGCAGTAGGCGATCGCTGCCTTGAGGTCGATATGGGCCTTGTGCTCGATCTTCAGGTCGCACTCAAGTATTTCCTTGGTGTTTTCACCGATCAGTAGTTTGCCGAGGTCTTGCACGTTCGGCAGCCCCTCGAGGAAGAGGATGCGCTTGATCAGCTTGTCCGCGTGCTTCATCTCGTCGATGGATTCGTGGTACTCGTGCTCGCCAAGTTTTTTAAGGCCCCAATCTTCGTACATCCGCGCATGCAGGAAGTACTGATTGATGGCGACCAACTCGTTACCGAGGACCTTGTTCAGATGCTGGATGACTTTCTTGTCGCCTTTCATGGTCTGAGCTGCCTTGCTGGGGGATTTGATCAGAAATTCTGAGCCGGCTACTACGGTCTGTCAAATCTAAGTATTTGAAATTTAGGCAGAAATAAATACTAGCAAGAATGATTTTGCTCCGTATTCAGGGTCTAAGCGCTTGAATTAAAGGCATAAAAAACCGGACACAGGGTCCGGTATTTTGCATCGGTTAATTCAGGCTGCGACAAAACTTCCTGGATAAGCCGAGGCTGCCTGACTGCTCTGTACTTCGCCCAAGGTTTCGCGCACTACCTGTTTGGCCAGGCAGGCACACTTGCCGCATTGGCCGGCCACGCCGAGAGCGGCACGTACATCACGGTAGCTGCAGCAACCTTCAAAGATTGCGTCGCGGATCTGGTTGTCGGTGACACCTTCGCAGAGGCAGACATACATAGCGTAAGACCCGTCGCATGGCAGTAGTTGGTTGCGATTGATACTAATGCTAATGAGAATGCTTGTCAAAGCTATATTCTGAGAAGGTCTTCGCCGCTGTGTGCAGCAGACAAACGGTCGAGGTGGCGCACAGCGTTCTAAGGTTTTATCGTCGGCGTTTTAGGCGTCTAGCAGCCCACAAAAAAACCGGCCTGGGCCGGTTTTTTGTGAGCTGCTGTGGCTTTAGTCGTCGAAGTCTTGCCAGCCGCCCATTTCCTTCCAGCGGTTGACGATGCCGCAGAACAATTCGGCAGTTTTTTCGGTGTCGTAACGGGCCGAGTGGGCTTCCTTGCCGTCGAAGTCGATATCGGCGGCCTGGCAGGCTTTGGCCAGTACGGTCTGGCCGTAGGCAAGGCCGGCGAGGGTGGCGGTATCGAAGCTGGAGAAGGGGTGGAAGGGGTTGCGCTTGAGGTCGCAGCGCAGGACAGCGGCATTCAGAAAGCCGAGGTCGAAGCTGCTGTTGTGCCCCACCAGGATCGCGCGCTTGCAGCCATTGGATTTCAGCGACTTGCGCAAGCTGCGGAAAATCTCGGTCAGCGCATGTTCTTCGCTGACGGCCATGCGCAGCGGGTGATCGAGTTTGATCCCGGTGAAGTCCAGGGCTGCCTGTTCGATATTGGCGCCAGCGAAAGGCTCGACGCGGAAAAACAGGGTGTGCTCGGGGTAGAGAAAGCCACTTTCATCCATGCCGATAGTGGTGGCGGCGATTTCCAGCAGGGCATCGGTGGCGCAATTGAAGCCGCCGGTTTCCACATCTACCACCACTGGCAGGTAGCCGCGAAAGCGCTCCGCCATCGGGTGACGCGAACCGCTACCAGTGTTCGGGTGGTCCAATTCGGTATCGTAGTGTTCGCCGCTCACACGTTGTCCTCCAGCAGGCGCCAGCGCAGTGTTTCACCAGCGCGCAGCGGGATTACGGTTTGATCGCCCAGCGGCAATTCACCAGGTACGACCCAGTCCTGACGAACCAGGGTGATGGTTTCGCTGTTGCGCGGCAGGCCATAGAAATCGGGGCCGTGCTGGCTGGCGAAGGCCTCGAGTTTGTCCAGGGCATTGCGTTGCTCGAATGCCTCGGCATACAGCTCCAAGGCGGCATAGGCACTGTAGCAACCGGCGCAACCGCAGGCAGCTTCCTTGGCGTGTCGGGCATGCGGCGCCGAGTCGGTGCCGAGGAAGAACTTAGGATTACCGCTGGTGGCCGCGTCGAGCAAGGCTTCCTGGTGCACGTTGCGCTTGAGAATCGGCAGGCAATAGAAGTGCGGGCGGATGCCGCCGACCAGCATGTGGTTACGGTTGTACAACAGGTGGTGGGCGGTGATGGTCGCGCCAACATTCGCTGATGCCGCATTGACGAACTCGACCGCGTCACGGGTGGTGATGTGCTCGAATACCACCTTGAGGGTCGGAAAACGCTCGACCACCCGGCTCAGTTGTTCATCGATAAAGTACTTTTCGCGGTCGAATACATCGACCTCACTGCGGGTCACTTCACCGTGCACCAGTAGCGGTAGGCCGATTTCGGCCATTACCTCAAGGGTCGGGAAGATCTTGTCGATGCTGGTCACGCCGGAGTCGGAGTTAGTGGTGGCTCCGGCCGGATAGAGCTTGGCTGCATAGACAAAGCCCGAGGCCTTGGCTGCGCGTACATCGTCCGGGCTGCTCAGGTCGGTGAGGTAAAGCACCATCAAGGGCTCGAAGCGACTGCCAGCCGGGCGTGCGGCGAGAATCCGCTGGCGGTAGGCATCGGCTTCGCCGGTATTGCGTACCGGCGGCACCAGGTTGGGCATGATGATGGCGCGGGCAAAGGTCCGCGCCGCGTCGGCGACGGTGTGCGGCAGCAGATCGCCATCGCGCAGGTGAATATGCCAGTCGTCAGGACGCAGCAAAGTAAGGCGGTCGGTCATGGGTGTTTCCAGGCGGGCAAAACGTGCCGGGAATGCTACCGGAAAAGCCCTGTCAGGGCACGCCGAAAGCGGCGTGAGTGCGATGAGCTGTTGCGGTGAAAAACCAGGTCGCACAACCGTTCAAACGGCAATCCCGGCGTACGCTCCGGCTTTGCTGAGTCTGCAGGCTCAATCAGCGGCTCAAGTTTTGCCCGGCAGCACCGATAGTCAGAGGGTACGTGGTATTTTCTGGAGTCTTTCGTGCGTCCGCCCTCACTCGCCCTCTTGTGCCTATTGGCCAGCCAGCCAGTACTAGCCATCACCTTTCAGACCCGTCTGGAGAAGGTCGAGTGGGCGGTCGCGGGTGACCAGTTCGAGTGCCGTTTGAGCCAACCGGTCACCGACTTCGGCGCAGGAATATTCGTGCGCCGGGCTGGCGAACAGGCAACCTTCAACTTGCAGGTGCCTGAGCGTTGGCTGGGTAGCGGTTCGGCAACATTGCTGGCCGCTGCCGCGCCCTGGCAGCCGGGGCGTGGCGACATCAACCTGGGGTCAGTCAGGGTGGGTGACGGTGAGATGCCTTTCAGCAGCACGCAAGAGCAGGCCAGTCGTCTGCTTACGGGCTTGCTTGAGGGCCGTAGTCCGCTGATCCGCCATCGCACCCGGCATGCTGGCGACAGTCTCGAAGTGCGCTTGCTGCCGGTCAGGTTTCGCAAGGCCTACAACGATTATCTGGCCTGTACGGCCAAACTACTGCCGGTTAACTTTGAGCAGATTCGCCAGTCCCAAGTCGGTTTCCCGGGGGGGGGCGTGGATCTGGCGCCGCTGGCCCAGGCCAAGCTGGACATCATCCTGAGTTATCTCAAGGCCGACCCCAGCGTTAATCGCATCGAACTCGACGGGCATGCCGATAACAGCGGCAATCGCCTGACCAATCGCGATTTGTCGCGGCGTCGCGCCATGGCCGTGATGGAGTACCTGAAAGCCAATGGCGTGGCGGCCGAGCAGATCACCATGCGCTTTCATGGCGAGCGTTATCCGCTGGTGGCGAATAACAGCGAAGCCAATCGGGCGAAGAATCGCCGGGTAGCAGTGGCGTTGGCCCGGGTCGCCGAGGCCTCCGAAACGCCTTGAACCACGCTGCAGCAGTGGCTGGAGTGGCGATTCGGTAGGGCAGGGCGTTGCCGCTTTGTCGTCACAGACTGTCGCAGTGCTGTAAATCATCCGGCGCGACCAGTAGAATCACGGGTTTTCCCGAACAACCCCGTGGAGTTGATTGGCATGGCCGACGTAAATAAGGTAGTCCTGGCATATTCCGGTGGCCTGGACACCTCCGTGATCCTCAAGTGGCTGCAAGACACCTATAACTGCGAAGTGGTGACCTTCACCGCCGATCTCGGTCAGGGCGAAGAAGTCGAACCGGCTCGCGCCAAGGCCAAGGCCATGGGCGTCAAGGAAATCTACATCGACGACCTGCGCGAAGAATTCGTCCGCGACTTCGTCTACCCGATGTTCCGCGCCAACACCGTCTACGAAGGCGAGTACCTGCTGGGCACCTCCATTGCGCGCCCGCTGATTGCCAAGCGCCTGATCGAGATCGCCAATGAAACCGGCGCTGACGCCATCTCCCATGGCGCAACCGGCAAGGGCAACGACCAGGTGCGCTTCGAGCTGGGCGCCTATGCCCTCAAGCCAGGCGTGAAAGTCATCGCCCCGTGGCGCGAGTGGGATTTGCTGTCGCGCGAGAAGCTGATGGATTACGCCGCCAAACACGAAATTCCGATCGAGCGTCACGGCAAGCAGAAGTCGCCGTACTCCATGGATGCCAACCTGCTGCACATCTCCTATGAAGGCGGCGTGCTGGAAGACACCTGGACCGAGCACGAAGAAGACATGTGGAAGTGGACTGTCTCCCCCGAGGCGGCCCCGGACACTGCGACTTATATCGAGCTGACCTACCGTGCCGGCGACATCGTCGCCATCGACGGTAAGGACATGAGCCCGGCCACCGTACTGGCTGAGCTGAACCGTATCGGCGGCGAGAACGGCATTGGTCGCCTGGATATCGTCGAGAACCGCTATGTTGGCATGAAGTCCCGTGGCTGCTACGAGACGCCCGGCGGCACCATCATGCTCAAGGGCCACCGCGCCATTGAGTCGATCACCCTGGACCGTGAAGTCGCGCACCTCAAAGACGAGCTGATGCCCAAGTACGCCAGCCTGATCTACAACGGCTTCTGGTGGAGCCCTGAGCGTCTGATGCTGCAACAGATGATCGATGCTTCCCAGGCCAACGTAAACGGCGTGGTGCGCATGAAGCTGTACAAAGGCAACGTGATCATCACCGGGCGCAAGTCTGACGACTCGTTGTTCGACGCCAATATCGCCACTTTTGAGGACGATGCAGGCGCCTACAACCAGGCGGACGCCGGTGGCTTTATCAAACTCAATGCGTTGCGCCTGCGCATCGCCGCGGGCAAGGGCCGCAAGCTGATCTGATAAGCTGATCGCCTTGTGCCTGACGAACCCCGGCCACGAGCCGGGGTTCTGCTTTCTAGAAGAGGAAAATCTGATGAGACTGCTGCACACCATGCTGCGCGTCGGCGACCTGGACAAGTCCATCGCCTTCTATACCGACGTCCTGGGCATGACCCTGCTGCGACGCAAGGACTACCCGGACGGCCAGTTCACTCTGGCCTTCGTCGGCTACGGTGACGAGGCGCACAATAGCGTGATCGAGCTGACCCATAACTGGGGCGTTGATAGCTACGAACTGGGCACCGGCTACGGCCACATCGCCCTGGAAGTGGCGGATGTCTACAAGGCCTGTGACGACATTCGCGCCCGCGGCGGCAAGATCACCCGCGAGCCGGGGCCGATGCAGCACGGCAGCAGTATCCTGGCCTTCGTCGAAGACCCGGATGGCTACAAGATCGAATTGCTGTCACCGTCGCGTAAGGACTGAGGGGACGGTTCGCTGACTGCATGGGGCCAGGCGTCACCGTTGGCCCACGCAACAACCGAAACCCATAGCCCAGATTGCATCTGGCTATAAACGAAAAGCCCCCGCAGATCTGCGAGGGCTTTTTCGTATCGGCTCAGGTTTACAGGTCGAAGTCATATTCGGCCAGTTGTTTGTTCAATCGCCGCTCTTCGAGGAGATTGTCGATAACACGCCGTTTAGCCAGGTTGGTTTTGGCAACCTCAACAGGGGCTTCGCTGTCGTCGGCATCTTCTGCGACAAACTCTTCGTCGAGCTCGAGGTTTTCTTTACCAGTGCTCATGTTTTTCACTCCAGGCTACCAAGGCCATTGGCGCACCTTATAACGGCAAAACACGGGCGGGTAAAAAAGTTTTTTTCAATCGATCAGATATAAAACTATTGAAAGCTCAATCATCGGAGGTCTTTTGCTTGTATTCGCACAGGTCTTCTATGCGGCAACTGCCGCAGCGCGGCTTGCGCGCCTGGCAAACGTAGCGACCATGCAGTATCAGCCAGTGGTGTGAGTCGAGGAGAAATTCCTTGGGCACGAACTTCAGCAGCTTGTGTTCCACCTCCACTACGTTCTTGCCAGGGGCGATGCCGGTGCGGTTGCTAACCCGGAAAATGTGCGTGTCCACCGCCATGGTCAGCTGCCGAAAAGCGGTGTTGAGGACTACGTTGGCAGTCTTGCGGCCAACCCCGGGCAGGGCTTCGAGCTCTTCGCGGGTCTGCGGCACCTGGCTGCTGTGCTTCTCCACCAGGATGCGACAGGTCTCGATGACGTTCTTCGCCTTGGCGTTGAACAGGCCGATGGTTTTGATGTACTCGGATAGTCCTGCCACGCCCAGGGCATAGATCGCTTGCGGAGTATTGGCCACCGGGTAAAGTTTGGCGGTGGCCTTGTTGACACTAACGTCGGTGGCCTGGGCCGAGAGGATGACCGCGATCAGCAGCTCGAAGGGCGAGTTGTAGGCCAGTTCGGTTTTTGGCTCGGGGTTGTCTTCGTGCAAGCGTCGAAATATCTCGTGACGCTTTGCCGCGTTCACTCGATCACCCCGGTGACCCTGACGCGGCGGCTTTGTACCGGGATATCTGCCTGACGGGCCTTGGCGCGTTCGATCAGGATCTGGTCGATGCGGTTCTTTCCGGCAATCAGCAGGCCGAGCATGATGAAGGCCCCCGGCGGCAGAATCGCCAGGAGAAAGCCTTTGTAGTCGGCGAAAAGGGTCAACTGCCAGTCGGCGGCTACCGGGCCAAACAGCAGGTGCATGTTGGCAAATACCGCGCCGGTGCCGAACAACTCACGCAGCGCACCAATCATCACCAGAACCACGCCGAAACCAATGCCCATCATCAGGCCATCGTAGGCGGCCCGGCCTGGATCGTTCTTCGCGGCAAAGCCGTCGGCGCGGCCGAGGATCACGCAGTTGGTGGTGATCAACGGGATGAAGATGCCGAGGATCTGGTACAGCTCGTAGGTGAAGGCCTGCATCAAGAGTTCGATGCAAGTGGTCAGGGCGGCGATGATCATCACGAAGGCCGGCAGGCGCACGGCGGTGTTGACCACGCCGCGCACCAGCGACACGGCGGTGTTGGAGCAGATCAGTACCACCGCACTGGCCAGCGCCAGGCCGAGGGCGTTGACCGTGGAGTTGCTGACCCCGAGCAGCGGGCAAAGACCGAGTAGCTGGACCAGCGCCGGGTTGTTCTTCCACAGGCCGTTAAGGGTGATATCACGGTAGCTGGGGCTGCTCATGGCGCGGTTCCTTGATCGTCAGGGCCGCTGCTGTCGCCCTCGCTGGCCGGCAGGGCGGGTGTATGGCCGATTGCCGCGTCGAGCAAGGCGCTATCGCTGTCCGCTGTCGCATTGCCGGCGACCAGCAGTTCGGCACGATGCTGATCAAAATACAGCAGCGCGTTATGCACCGCTTTGACCACTGCGCGTGGGGTGATGGTGGCGCCGGCGAATTGGTCGAACTCGCCGCGATCCTTTTTCACCGCCCAACCGGTTTCACTCGGGTTGTTCAGCGACTTACCGATGAAACTCTGGATCCAGTTGCTTTTGCTCAGTTCGACCTTATCGCCCAGGCCGGGTGTTTCGCGGTGGTTGAGCACGCGCACGCCGGCCAGGCGACCATCGGCTTGAATACCGACCAGCAGGCGGATCGCGCCGCTGTAACCGTCCGGCGCGATAGCCTGGAGGATCACCGCGTTGGGTTGACCATCCTTCATCGCGATGTACGCGGGTTGTGGGCTGCGGCTGCCAAGCAGGGCGTCATGCACCTGGATACTGTTATCCAGTAGATGGTTGTCATAGCTGCCGGGCGGCAGGATCTCGCCCAGCGCGCGTACCTGAGCATCGCGCGCGGAGGCCTCGATGCGCGTGGCAGTGGCTTGCTGGATCAGCGTCACCAGGCCCACCGTGACGATGGCAAAGAGGCCGAGTACCAGACTGTTTTTCAGCATCGAACGGCTGATTTCCGGGAGCATGTTCATTCGCCCAACTTGAAGCCGCGAGTCGGCTTGCGATGACCGTAGGTGCGCGGTCTCGTGTAGTAATCGATGGTCGGAGCCGCCAGGTTCATCAGCAGCACGGCGAAGGCCACGGCATCCGGGTAGCCGCCCCAGGCGCGGATCACATAGACCAGCACGCCGACGCCGGCACCGAAAATCAGCCGACCACGATTGCTGGTGGCGCCGGATACCGGGTCGGTGACGATGAAGAAAGCGCCAAGCATGGTCGCGCCGGTGAGCAGGTGAAACAGCGGCGAGCCGTTGGAATCCGACCCCGAACCATTCCAGAACAGCAGGCTCATGATTGCCAGGGCGGCGAGCATACCTACGGGTGCGTGCCAGGTGAACAGGCGCTTGTAGAGCAAATAGAGTCCGCCGGCGAGGAAAGCCAGATTGACCACCTCAACCGCATTGCCGCCGAAGCGACCAAAGGCTGGGTTCTGTGCCCAGAGTTCGTCCATGGTCAGGCTTTTATTGATCTTGAGAGCATCCAGCGCGGTAGCCTGGGTCCAGCCATCGGGCAGGGCTGCCAAACCAAAAATATGCTGCAGGCCATCGAGTAGGCCGATCGTGTGCGGTGCTGGCCAGCTGGTCATTTCCACCGGGAAAGAGATCAGCACCACCACATAACCGAGCATCGCCGGGTTGAACGGGTTCTGCCCCAGACCGCCGTAAAGTTGCTTGCCGAACACGATGGCGAAGCCGGTGGCGATCAGGGTCAGCCACCAGGGCGAATAGGCTGGCAGGGCCAGGGCCAGCAGTACCGCGGTGACCAGGGCGCTGCAGTCATTGAGAAAGAAGCCCAGGGGGCGTTGGCGCAGGGCCAGGATCGCCGCTTCGAAGCCCAGGGCGCAGACGCTGGCCCAGAGCAGGTTGATCAGGGTGCCGGCACCGAACAGCCAGGTCAGCGCCAGGATGCCCGGCACAGTGGCCAGCAGTACCTGCAGCATCACCTGCTGGGTGCGATTGCTGCCCTTGGCGTGGGGCGATGTGATACGGGGCAGGGCCATTGGCTCTCCGGTTGGTGACTTATGCAGGCTGTGCGATGCGCGGCCTTGACTGCTGTTCAGAATCGTAGCCCGGAACCACTCTCGGGCATTTGGGTAGGCTCAAGGCCTCTCCATCCTTGTTGCATCGGGGCTTCAGGGTGTTGGTTAGCCTGCGTGTTGCTGTAATTGTTGCTCGGCTTGCGCCAGGCGTTGACGGGCTGTAGCCAAGGCATCGGCAGCACTGTTCTGATCACGCTCCAGCTTGCGCAGGTCGGCGCGGGCGAAGGCCACTTCGGTTTTCAGGGCGCGGGTGGCGTCGTCGATCGGCTGTTTGTCGGTGCGTTCCAGGGTGGGCGCAGGCTTGCTGGTCGTCGCCTCGGCTGTGTGCAGCGCCTGTTCGGCCTGGGTCAGCGCATTGCGCAGACGACCCAGTTCGGCGTCATCACTGCCGGCCTTTTCGGCTTTTTTCAACGCGGCGCGCTGCATTGCCAGTTCGATCTTGGCCTTCTTCAGGGCACTGTCGTCGACCGGCGGCGTTGCCGGTGGCGCAGCCTGGCTTTGCAGGCTGGTCAGAACCTTTTCGGCCTCTTCGAGCTGCTGGCGTAGGCGCGCCAGTTCGGCCTGCTGATCGTCGTCCGGGGTTTCGAGTTTCTCCAGCTTGCGCAACTGGGCGCGGAGCATGGCGGCGTCGATCTTGGCTTTCTTCAGGGCGCTGTCGTCGACCGGCTGCGTTGCCGGTGGCGCAGCCTGGCTTTGCAGGCTGGTCAGGACCTTTTCGGCCTCTTCGAGCTGCTGGCGCAGGCGCGCCAGTTCGGTCTGCTGATCGTCGTCCGGGGTTTCGAGTTTCTCCAGCTTGCGCAGCTGGGCGCGGAGCATGGCGGCGTCGATCTTGGCCTTCTTCAGGACGCCGTCATCGAGCGCAGGCGCTGTTGCAGGTGCTACTAGCGGGCTGTCCACTATAGCGGCGTCCAGGGCCTGCTGTGCGGCTGTTGCGGCGCTGCGCAGCTGGTCTACTTGTGCCTGCAGTTCAGGCGTGGCGTGCGTTGCCAGTTGCTTCTCGGCCTTCTTCTGCGCGACCTGGGCCATGCTGGCTTCGATCTTGAGTTTTTTCAGTTCATCGCCGACGCCGGCCGGTGCGCCAGCATCCGTGCTCGCCGGTGCTTCGGCTTGAGCCGCCTTGACGCGGGCGGCTTTCTCGGCGCGGGCCTTGCGCTCGATTTCTTTCTGTTCTTCAGCGCGGCGCAGGCGTTCCTGGCGCAGCTCGAAGCGTTGCTTGGACTGTTCGGCCTTGAGCTGCTTCTGTTCCAGATCGCGAATTTCGCCTTTGGCCGCCCGGTAGTACTGCACCAGCGGGATGCTCGACGGGCAGACATAGGCGCAGGCGCCGCATTCGATGCAGTCGAACAGGTTGTGCGCCTTGAGTTGCTCGTGTTCCTGGCCGATGGCGAAGAAATGCAGTTGCTGCGGCAGCAGGCTGGCCGGGCAGACTTCGGC
>JAUSOF010000001.1 GCA_030656145.1 Pseudomonas sp. | reverse complement strand
TCAACGTCGATCACCGTGGCGTTCTGCGCCCGGTCGGCGAAGATCGGGTGGATCTGCCCGACGCCACGCGGAACGGCAGCGGTGCGGCGTTGCATCAAAGATTCGTTGGTCTTGCTCATAAAGTCCTCATTCGCCGCTCATCGGGCGGCGTGGTTCAAGGATGAATGCAACCGGGGAAGAGCGCTGCAGCATTCGATGATCGACTGCCACGCCCTGCCGGTTGCTCAGGCTGTTTTGACGCTGCGGTAAACCCAGGTGACCGGCTCGTTGGTTGAACCTGGGGCATTTAATTTTCTCACGGCTTCACCGTTCGTGAGCTTCGGGGCCAAGGCCAGGCAAGGCGCAAGTGGACTTCAACGCGCAGCGTACTCAAGTACGCGAGCATTTGCAGTCCACTGCCAACGCCGCATCGCCGAAGCGCAGTAGCGACCGACTAGATACCCAGGCAGAGGTACTTGATCTCCAGGTAGTCCTCGATGCCGTACTTGGAGCCTTCGCGGCCCAGGCCCGAAGCTTTCATGCCGCCAAACGGTGCCACTTCGGTGGAGATGATTCCGGTGTTGATCCCGACGATACCGTATTCCAGCGCCTCGGCCACACGGAACACCCGACTCAGATCACGGGCATAGAAGTAAGACGCCAGGCCGAACTCGGTATCGTTGGCCATGGCGATCACTTCGGCCTCGTCCGTGAAGCGGAACAGCGGCGCCAGCGGGCCGAAGGTCTCTTCCTTGGCGACCGCAGCATGGTTAGGCACGTTGAGCAAAATGGTCGGCTCGAAGAAATTGCCGCCCAGGCTGTTACCGCCAGCGACCAGCTTGGCGCCCTTGCTGACCGCATCGGCGATATGCTCCTGAACTTTGGCTACGGCCTTTTCATCAATCAACGGACCGGTGGTGATGCCGTCTTCGAGGCCATTGCCGACCTTCAGCTTGGCCACTGCAACCATCAACTTCTCGGCGAAGGCGTCGTATACGCTGTCCTGCACATAGAGGCGGTTGGCACACACACACGTCTGCCCGGCGTTGCGGTATTTGGACGCCATGGCGCCCTCCACCGCGGCATCCAGGTCGGCGTCATCGAAGACGATAAAGGGCGCATTACCGCCCAGCTCCAGCGACACCTTCTTGATGTCCTTGGCGCACTCGGCCATCAACTGGCGACCAATTTCGGTCGAGCCAGTAAAGGACAGCTTGCGTACGATCGGGTTACCGGTCAGCTCCGCACCGATATCACCTGCGCTGCCGGTAACCACGCTGAGCACACCCTTTGGAATACCGGCACGGTGCGCCAACTCGACCATGGCCAAGGCTGAGAACGGGGTCTGCGACGCCGGCTTGATTACCATGGTGCAACCAGCCGCCAATGCCGGGCCGGCTTTACGGGTGATCATCGCCGCCGGGAAATTCCACGGAGTAATCGCGGCCGTCACACCGATCGGCTGCTTGAGCACCAGAATGCGCTTGTCGGCCTGGTGGCCAGGAATGGTGTCGCCGTACACGCGCTTGGCTTCTTCGGCGAACCACTCGATAAAGGAAGCGGCATAGGCAATCTCACCCTTGGCCTCGGCCAGCGGCTTGCCCTGCTCCATCGTCATCAGGCGGCCAAGGTCATCCTGATTCTCCATCAACAGCTCGAACCAGCGGCGCAGCTTGGTCGCGCGCTCCTTGGCGGTCAGCGCCCGCCAAGCCGGTAGCGCCCGGTCGGCCGCTTCGATAGCACGACGGGTTTCCGCAGCGCCCATTTTCGGCACAGTGCCGATGATTTCATTGGTGGCCGGGTTATTGACCTTGATGGTCTGACCGCTGTCAGCGTCCAGCCACGTGCCGTCGATATAGGCTTGTTGACGGAACAGCTGGGGGTCTTTCAATTGCATGACAGTCTCCCTCACCGCGACACCATGGCGTCGGACGGTTGTTGATGAGTTCACGGGCAAGCGCCCTTATAAATATGATCGAGCGGCACGATGCCGCGCCCTATCAATTACCCGGCCATCGCTTTATGTGAGATTGACCAGATTCGCACAGAGTTCCGAACGTTTTACGCAAGAACGTTTGAAATCTCAAACGAATGCTAGGGTCATGAGGGGTAAAGGGCAAGAGTCTGTTCGAAAAAATTAACGAAAAGGCTCTTTTAGGCCTTTCCTATAGGCAGCCATTTAAAAATTCACTCTATTCGTTCGGAATCACGCACAAACCGCCAGCATGGACGTACGCTCACGAGATGCGTATGATTGCGCCCGCGCTGCACCAGTAGCTCAGCTGGATAGAGTACTGCCCTCCGAAGGCAGTGGTCATGGGTTCGAATCCCGTCTGGTGCACCAATAAAATCAAGCACTTACGAAAATTCACCGCGGTAGGCTGTAAGCCGTGGGTGCACAGTGGGTGCAGCAGAAAAGAAAAGCCCCGCGCTGAATCACTCAGGCGGGGCTTTTTTGTCTGCTCACCGAAAGGAAACGGCGCAGGCTGCCAGGGTTTTTCTCGTTCAGGGCACTAGCTGGCTGATCCCCGTCCTGGCTTTCCCGAAGGTCGCCCAGGCTACGATGGGTTAACTGATCAAACCGACCTCACACATACAAACCAGCTCGTTGCCGGTGTTGTTCGGCAGGATGGCTTTCAGGTCGTACTTTTTGCCGTGGTAGGCGAATCGGTGCGCCGTGGTCAGGTCGTCACGGTGGGCGATGGTTACGCGGTGGGTTGCCACGGATTGCATGGCTCCCGCGGCGTTGAACTCCTTGCCGCTGATGCCGTCGATGCTTGCCCACTCGATGCCGATGGTCGCCCAGGCTTGGGTTATTTCTCCCGTCTCGGGATTTTGCCCGACGGTGCGCGCCTGGACTTCCAGCGGGTGGCGGCGGCGTCCGGTATTCATCACAGCACCGCCATATTGCGATAAGGGGCCAGCAGCAGCGCGTAGGCCGTGCCCTCATGCAGGATGCGGTCGGCTTGGCGCTCGCGGTTGACGTACAGGTCAGCCGTCAGCAGCAGGACGGCGGCCTGTATTGGCTCGGGCATAGGGTCGGGCAGGTCGTCGCCCAGGTACTTGGCAACGTGACCGGTGGCGGCTTCCAGGTAGAGCTGGATCAGGTCGTCTTCCAGGCCGTGCATTACCCGTAGGTGCTGCTTCACTTTGGCGGTGGTGATCATACGAAAAAGCACTCCATTTCAAATTCTGTTTCTTCGGCGGCCTGAGCGATGCCCATTGCCATTGCAAGCGCCTGCATTCCGTCAATCCGGCCGGTGGCGCGAGACTTGTCGAATTTGCGCGAGCCACTCGGGTCTTTGGTCACGATGGTATTGGCCGCACACATAGCCAGTAGCGGGTTGTTGCCGTGGCAGATCCTGCCGTTCAACAGCTCGGCTTCCAGCGCGTCGATGGCCGGGGCCATATCCTTGAACCCTTGCCCCCAGGCTTGCAGCGGCAGGTCGGCACCGATGTTGGCGAACTCCTTTTTCAACAGGTCGATCCGCCAGCGGTCATAGGCAATGGCGCGAATGTCGCAGCCGGCCACCAGCTCGGCAATCTCTCGGGCCACGTGGGCATAGTCCACGGTGGCGCCCGGGGTGGTGCGCAGGAAGCCTTGCTTCACCCATAGGTCATAAGGCACGCGGTCTTTGCGAGCACGATCGGCAAGCCCCTGCTCGGGCGTCCAGAAGGTCGGGTAGACGTGCCACTTCCCTTCAACCTGGCCGACCAGCACGAAGGCGGTAAGGTCGGTGCGGGCGGACAGGTCGAGGCCGGCATACATGGGGCCATAAATAGGCAGCGGATCGGCACCACACGAAGACCAGACTTCAGGCGACACAAACGGGCTTTCTGTCGAGACGCGCTGATTCAACAGCAGGTTGCGGGCGCTGTTCTCGGCACTCGGCATTCGCTTGGCCTGCTTCATCTGCTCGGCCAGATCGTCTTCACTGCGGAAAATCCCCAAGGCCGGGTTGGCGTCCTTCCAGGCTTGCGGGTCCAGCAGGTCGGCGTCAGGGTCGGCGGCGTACAGGTGGCAAACGATGCGCGGGTCGTTGCTGGCCTGAGCATCGTCAAGCCAGATGCTCAGCAGGTCAGCGTCGGAGGCGGCTTGCGTGCTGATGACCAGCAGCAGCGGGTCGGTGTGCGCGCCCTGGCTGGTGACGATGGCGTCAACGAAGTCGGAGCGCGGCCCGCGTACCTGGCCGACCTCATCCAGGATGGCTAGCAGCGGGCTCAGGCCGTGGGCGGTGCGGCCATCTGCAGCCATCGCCCGAAACTCGGTATTCAGTGGCAGGCCCAGCAGGCGCTTGCCGCTCGGGACAATGCGCACGATGGCCGACAACTTGGGCGACTGCTGGACCATCTTGGCGGCCAAGCTGAATACCAGCGCGGCTTGGTCACGGCTCATGGCGCCCGATATCAACTGTGCGTTCAGCTTCGCTTCAGGTCCGACCAGGTGGGCCAGCAACAGCGCGGCGATCAATCCGGTTTTGCCATTCTTGCGGCCTACTGACAGGTAGGCGCGGCGGGTGCCGGCCGGGTTGTCATATACCTCGATGATAAAGCGCTTTTGGAAGTCGGCCAGGATTAGCGGCTTGCCCACGCCGGCCCCTTCTGGCGTTACACAGTAGCGCTCGATAAACCTGATGACCTTCTCGGCCCTAGTCATTGCAGCGTGCCCATAGTGGGGATCAGGTCGTCTTCGATCTGGCCGCGGGCGCCACGCTCCAGGGCGGCGCCCTTATGAATATCCTGTGCTTTGCCCACGGTGGCGATGGTGTCCACCTTCAGTTGCCGGCCAGTGGCCAGGGCGCGCCGGGTCATCTTGTCCAGCAGGTCACAGGCCGGGTTGGGCTTGCCGTCAACGATCAGGCTTGCCCCGTCAATCTGCTGTTGCAGCGCCTCGATGTCGGCATAAGTGCGGGCCAGGTTGCTGGCCAGGATCAAGTCGGCATCGGTCCAGGTATCACGCGGGCGGGCGGTCACGATGGCGTCCCAGAATGGCCTGGCCTGCTTGCTGAGGCGCACGAAGGCCGGCGGCGGCAGTGGGCCAAGCGCGACGGATTGCGCGGCCGTCACGGCAGCTTTGGCGCTATCTGAGCGGGGGCGGCGGGCGGTGGTCTTCATGGCAGTTAGCGATAAAATAAAGTGGAGGGGGCGGTGTTCGTCGGGTCGGTTGCTGGTGATTTCTCGCCCTTGCTCCACGGATGATCCGGGTCGAGCGGGAAGCCGTTCACGTCGCAGCCCTTCAACGTCACAGGTCGGCCCAGCATCTCGGCCCGAGTCTTGCTGCTATGGCACTCATGGCAAAGCGGCTGCAGGTTGTCCCGGCTGTTGTCGTCGCCGTCGTTGCTGATGTGATCCACGTCAGTGGCAGCCGACACTAGCCCGGAGGTGGCACAGGCACGGCACCGCGGCTCCTCTGCCAGTACCTGAGCGCGCAGACGCTTCCAGGCCGCACTGTTGAGCTTCACGGTGCGGGCCTTGGGCGTGTACATGGTGCGGTTCTTAAACTTCGGCGGCTGCATCGTCGATACCCTCGATGGTCGGCAGGTTCTCGATGCGGCGCACCTCAGACTTGAGCATCCAGCCCGTGCTAACCGCGCTCTCGTAGAACTGGGCACGGTTGAGGCTGTCACCACGCAACAGCCCCTCGACGTTGTGCTCGACAAAGAACGCCGGGTTGGTAATGCACACGCGATTGATGGCCTGTTCCCAGGCGATCAGGTGGCGGCGCAGGGTGTTGGTCACGAAGAAGCGGGCCAGCTCCACCACGTTGCTGTAGTTCGCGGCTTCCATGTCGCCAATCATCACGGGCGGTACGCGGAACAAGCGGGCCACCTCGACAATGGACAGGCGCCGGGCGGCGATCCAATCGGCATCTTCCAGGGTCATGGATACCGTCTTGAAGGTCGCGCCCTGAGGTAGTACCGCGGTCTTGCCGTGGTTGCTCACGCCTGATTGACCAGTCGCCCAACTGTCGCGGATCTCCCCGGCTTGCACCTTGGTTGTGCCGGGCGGCGTTTCGATCACGCCTGACAACTTGGTGCCCTGCTCGAACATCTTGGCGCCGTGGGTGCGCTCGGCCAGAGCTAAGCCTACGGTGTCGCGGGCCACCTGGATCGGACTGCGGCCTAAGATGCCATCGTCGGAGTGGTAACGCAGGTGCAGAACTTCAGAGGCCAACAGGCGGCGGGTGTTGCCCCTGGCGTCACTGTGCTCATAGACCAGCCCGCCAGTGGATGCGCGCAGTACAGACACGCTGTCAGGGTGCAGAGGCAGCAGCGCCTTGACCTGGCCGTCAGACGTCCAAACTATTTCGGCGTAGGCATTACCACGCAACAGCAGGTGGCGCTGCATACCTTCGCGGAACTCCAGGGCGGTCTGGTAATCGTTCGGGGCGTCGTGCAACAGCTTGTACAGCGGGTGGGTCTTGGCCTTCTCCCGACCTTGATCGGTGTTGCGGTACACGTCGAGCGGCAGGCTTCCCACTGTCTCGCTGATAGCCGCCACGCACGCATAGACAGCGCTGATACCTTCGGCGGTCGCAGTGGTCACGCTCACGCCGGCCACAGCTTGGGACGTGGCGAAGCGGTCGAAATAGGTGTCGAACGCTGGGGTGCTATTGCGTTTGAACAGGCGCGGAAACTTCACTCGATGGCCTCCAGGTACTTGCGGGCCAAGCTGAGGCGCCCGGTCTGTTTGTTGCGAATGGATACGGTGGTGGTCGGGTAAGCCGGGGTCGCGGTTATCGTCACCTCATACAGATCCACGTCATGCAACTGGCGCACCTCGCCGGCCCAGGACTCACGGACAGGCACGAAGCCGAACGAACAGCCACATACGTCGCCGCGCTTCACCAGCTCGGACAGGTCGCGGCCTAGGGTGGTGTCGGGAAGGTCCAGCTCGAAGGCCAGACCTTCCCCGTCTTCAAATAGGCGCAGGGTGCCAGCCCCAACACGGCCCAGCAGGGCGGCGTCGTCGTGCTCATAGACAGCGCGGACGCTGGCGGCGGCTGGTCCTGCAAGGGTGCGGGTGAACGCTCCCGGTTGGATCACTTCGGAGAACCCGCCGATGGTGGTCGGCTCCCCGAATCGGGCGGCATAGCCGAACAGCGTCCGGCCCTTTTGGCTGAGGCTTGCGGCTGCTCGGCGTTCCATTGCTTAAGCCCCGGTCGCTACGACAAAGCCGGCCGGGTGGCGGACTGCAATATCAGCGGTGGCCATTGCGCGAACCTGGATACCGCCACGGCTGTATGCCGGCTCGGCGTATGGGTTCACCAGAATGTCGACCTCGCTCCAGACGCCCAGCAGTACCTGGCTAAAGTCGCCCAGGATCAGCTTGTTGGCGGGCACGCTCTTGGATGCGGCCAGGGCCAGCGCTGCCATGACGCCGCCGTCGTACAGGAAGCCCGCACCAGAACCCTCGACTTTCTCAGCGGCAGCCAGGGCGGTACGAATCGCCGCGGTAGTCAACCAGCGGCCGTTGCTGATGTTCACGTCGTCGAGCTTTTCCATCATCGCCAAAATAGCAAACCAGCTGAGCGGCAAGCTGTCTAAGGTCTGAATGCCCACGGTGTTCAGGATGCCCAACGGCTGCCCATTTAGGCCGGTGCCGTTGATGATGGCGGCGTCGATCTGCTTGGCGATCAGGAACGAAAGGTCTTCGCGTACCAGCTGCTCGATGCCCGGCGCCGATTGCTGAATCAGCTGGCGGCTCATTTCGGTTTTGCCGCCAACGTGCTTTGGCGACAAGGTGACTTCGCCAAACGTCATCTCGCCTTCTGGTACCGCACCGCCTTCAGTAACCCAGCCGGTTGCCAGGCCGGTGCCGAACTTAGGGATACTCACGTTACCAGTGAGGCCAGGCAGGACGCGCACGCCCAGCGAGCGGGCCAGCAAGGCTTCACGGAGCGGGCCAATGTAGTCTTGGGCGCGGTGATCAGTGCCCACCAGCTCGGATGCGGTGCCGGTGGTGTTGGCTCGCTTCTCCAGGCTGGCGAAGGGTACGAAAGCGCCCTCGGCTTTGCGACCACTGCGGCGTTCGGCTTCCCTGGCGTACTCGGCCTCGGCACCGTCCAGGCTGCGGCCTTCCATTTGGGCGCGGATAACGCGAGTGACGGAGACGGAGCCCGCCAGCTTGTCGAAGTCTGCAGACGGGGCGCCGGAGACGGGTGTACCGGCGGAGCGGCGCTCCAGGTCGGCCAAGTATTCGGCGCGCTCGATCTTGACGGACAGGCCGCGTTCCTCGGTCTTGAGGGTGTCGAACTGCTTGGATTCATCGGCAGACAAATCGCGGCCAGCTACGGTTGCAGCGTCCACGATGGTTTTCATGCTGGTTACAGCAGCGGCGCGCTGTTCACGCAGTTGGTGCAGATTCATTCGTCGGTACCTGTTTTGGTGGGTTCTTCAGGCGTCACCATATGCCTCATTTCCCTGTCAAAACAGTGGCTTAGGGTGCGGTTGGCGGGGGCATAGTCCGGGATTGTGTGGTGGTGTTTTGGGGTACAGATAGAGGGGTCATGATTCAGACGGGCGGTCATGTGAACGGGCGTTGAACGGGTGTTGAACAGCCGTTGACCGGGCGGTGACTAACGGCAAGGTAACGTCGCGAGCGTTACCGGGGCGGCCTGCGTGCTGAACTGCGCCTGATCGAGCACAAGCCAGACCACCCGACCGAGGTGGAAAATATTCCACCTCGGGCTTCAGGCGAGACCCGCGACCTCGCCGCCAGGCAGCCGGCTGGATCATTCGCGGATCTGCTGGCCGGGCTGGAAGGCTAGAGTGTGGCGCGCTACGAAACGATTAACCCAGAAGAACCCAGTCGGTTATGGGTGTTGCGCTTCGGCCAGGGCGTTGCTGCAGATCGGTACAGAGCGACAGCGTCAGGCGCTCTCATAGTCCGCCAGCCACTCTTCAACGCTTTGGTCTTGAGGTGCCTTAGGTGTTGGTATTGGGGTAATAGGTACTACCTTGTCCCCGTGCTCCCTTATTACCGTTTTACCGTGGTTTGAAACACACGCAGTCGGGATCGGCTGAAAGCCTTGCTCTGTCTGGCTTTCCGCTGTTTTGTTGTGCCCTGAGCTTGTGTCCTCCTTGTGCCCAAGTTGTGCCCAAGTTGTGCCCTCCTTGTGCCCTAGAACGGCCATTCGTACACGCTCGGCAGCGATATCAAAAGGTTGGATTGTTTGCGCGTCAAAGCGGTCATTGGCCAGTGCGCCGGCAAATAAAATACCGGACAGCTTGCCCATACGTTTATAGAACCGCTGCATCCTGTCAGGTATCTCTAAGCCGGTGCTAAGCCAAAACTTATAGAAGTGGCTGCGCTCTCCAGCGCGAAATTGACCCTTAGGCAGAGCTGTGCCGGCCAAGCCTTTTGCAGTGGTGCGCCGGCGGGTCAGGTCTGCATTGAAAATTGCGTATGCGGTTTCCCCCGTGAGTACAGAAACGAACTGCAGGGTCACGCCCGAGGCCTTGTGCTTCCCGTAGTGGCCGGTGGTATAGCCGACATACTCAAAGGCATCCAGGCCGGCGGCCGTCAATATCGACCGGCAGATACCCGGCGTGCATTCGATCAACCATTCGGACGGCACGGGCTTTCCGCTTGCGGGCTGAATAACAAGCCTCCCCCGCTCAATGCTAACCGTGTCGCCACGGCTTAATAGCTTCGTTGCCAGGCATTCCACTGGGTCGCCCCCCGTTACATAGTCAAGCCCAGGCATGAACCAGCGGGCCGAAGCCCGCCGGCTGATCAGAGCTAGGCCGCCTCTTGCAGCAGGACGTACTTGGCCACGCGATGAGGCGGACGCCCCGACTCGGTGGCTTGATACGTCCAGTGCGTGACGATGTTGTGCCCGTACTTGCGCAGGCGCCGGATGGTGCTAGGCGGGTGAACGATATCCAGACCAATTGCCGCCTCGATGGTGGTGGTCGGGCCTGTGCGCAGCGCCTCCAGAAGGCGGCGGTCTTGCTCAGCGGATGCGTGTGATGCCATGATGCGTACCTCACTTGGTGCTATCCAATGTGTCTGCCTAAGGCGGTGTTCGAGCACCGCCTTGGGCTTCCTCTCTTGCCTCTTCATGCTCAATGCACCCGCATGATCGTGATCGGTGTGCTGGCGACGTCGGCCAGGATTTCCGCGAACATATCGAAGATATCGGTCAGCACCTTGGATCGCTTGGCGTCCTGCTCTGCTTCGATCACCAGCCAAACGGCGTGGGCCATTTTCGCGAGCTCTTGCAGGTCGTCTTTGTCTACTGCGAAGTGCTTGTTCATTGCGCGCCCCCCAGGTCTACCCTGATCTGCTCGGCCATCGCGTCCAGCTCGTCGATGGCGGCGCGCCATTCGTGGACGCTGACAAGCTCCAGGTCCAGCAGCGCACCGATGGCGCCAAGCCCGATATCCTGAGCGACTTCCATAGACGCTTTCGACGTAGCCGCTTCCAGGCGGTCGCGGGCCTTAGTGATGATTTCGGTCGGGGTCATTGGTTGCGCTCCCGGCTGCGGCGGTCGCTGATCGCGTTGCGGCTGTCGGACAGCTTGGCGGACAAGGTGCCCAGGGATTGCAGCAGCCAACCAATATCGGTAACGGCGTTTTTGCACAGACCGGTTTCGTCGTTCGATGCCGTGCAGGCCAACAGATTGCCGATGGCGGCAATCCCGAAACCTATGGACACTGCTTGCGTCTCCAGGGCTTCACTTGCGGCGGTCAGGCGGTCGGCATCCATAGCCTCGATGGCCTCGCCGTTCGGCAGCAGGGCATTCCAGCAGGCGGCGCTCATGCGATCACCACGGCGCGGGTGGCGCCCAATACCGACAGGTTGGCCAGGACGAACGAAGCAGGCAGCGTGAGGGTGCCAATGACGGCCCCGGCCAGGTTGAACAGGCGAATGGTTTTCATCGTGCGCCCTCCTTCGCCATACGGTTCAACCAGGCTTGCAGCTGAGTGACCATGATCAGGCGGCGCTTGCCGGACTTGAACGAAACAAGCTCACCGCTGGCGATGGCTTCATAAATGCCGGAGCGGGTGTGACCAGATGCGCGGGCGGCCTCTTCAGGGCCGACGGCGATAGGTTGAAGCATTGCGGACTGGGACATGGTTGCTCTCCATCTGGCCGGTTGGGTATGGGTGGCCATATGTGTGCATCCTATTTGTAAGTAACACGATGAGCAAGCACAAATTGAACCTATCCTTTTTTTGGCTTACCATCTGGGATCACAAGGGGTCGTCAATGGCTAACAGATCGAAGAAAACCGTGCTGTCAGTGCGGATATCACCTTTTAGCAAGGCGTCTCTTGACGTGCTGGCGGTAACCCGTCAGGAGAGCCTGCCAGACGTGATAGAAAAACTGCTTGATCAGGCAATCAAGCAACAAGAGGTGTTGCCACCGGCTTTTATTAGGCAGGACCGGCTTGGCCCGCGGGGAGGGGTTACGCTGGGCACTCTTATGCAATTCATATGGGTGGAAGATCAGGCACTATTTAAGCTACGGCTCCATTTACTGGAACCATCCGCACTTAATGACCGCGATAATTTAATTACCGGGACGGTGTTCAAGAATCTAAACGTGTTCGGCGGCAGTGACGCCATATTCGATAAGAAGGCTCTTGAGTTCGTACAGGAAAGCCCAGCTATACCGAAAATATCGATATCTCTAGTAAGGATTTATTGGCCCTTGCTCACTGATTACGCTCGATTTCTGTTCAGCAACTCACTGAAGCTCAGTTTCCCCGATTATGTGGATATGCTTAGAAAAAGCGGCGAGCTCGATGATGTATATAACGCGCTCTAAATCAGCTCCACCGCGGACGCTTTGCTGTCTGGTGCCAAGTGCGCATAGCGTAGCGTCATGGTCAGGTCAGAATGCCCCAGCAGCTCGCGCACGGTGTTCAGCGGTACGCCAGCCATAACCAACTTCGATGCAAATGTGTGGCGCAGATCGTGCCAGCGAAACGCCTCAATTTTGGCAAGTGCCAGCAGCCCGGCCCAGGACTTTGTAACGTTGTCTATCCGCTTGCCATCTTTGCCAGGGAAGACAAAGCCTTGCCCGTTGCTCTGCTTATTCCAGCGCGTCAAGGTTTCGGCCACCTCCTTGTTCATCGGGATATGCCGCGTTTGTCCAGACTTGGAAGTAACGCCCTCGACAGTAATAATTTTGTTTTTCAAGTCTATGTCGGTCCAGGTCAAGTTAAAAACTTCCCCCCGTCGCATACCTGTATTGATTGACGTCACAACAAGCGGCCGAAGGTGATCCGCGAAATATTGGGTACCGAGGTCCGGCATCAATTCTTTTTTGCGCGCCCTTCGCCATTCGTTTGCACTGTCACGCTCGGCACATATCACCGCCTCCCGGTCTGCCATTGCTTGGCGTAGTGCCTTTTCCTCATCTGGCGTCAGGTATCGAACACGCCCTCGCCTATCGACTTTTAGGCGCTTCACCTTCACCAGTGGGTGAACCTCCAACACTCCCCACTCCACAGCTCGCGTCAGCACGCCACGGAGGCGGGTCATGTTTCGATTGGCAGACGCCGGGGCCAGGCCTGCAGTCAGCCAGGCAGTGCGCAGCCGCTCAATCAACCGTGCATCGATCTCATCTAGGGGCAATTGGAGCAGGTCGGCAAAGCTCTTACGGATAGCCCTTGCACCGTTCACTGCATCTCGGTGATGCGCTTCAGCCCAGGGCTCAAAGTGGTCGACCATGAACGCCTCCAGCGTAGGCATACCGCCAACCTTTCGCGCCTGAGACACAGCCAGCGGCTCGCCGTGCTTGTTTGCCTCGGCAATGTACTGGATGGCCTCCTTTCGTGCCTGCTCGTGCGTCATGATGCCTACGCGGCCCAAGGTCTTTTTCTTTCCCCTAGCCCAGCGAACAACGTAGGCTTTCTTGCCAGCAGCAGTCACGCGCACGAAAAGACCGGTGACAGTGCTATCGTGAACCTCATAAGCGCTGCCAGTGGTCGCCAGCCCGTTCAGTAGGGAAAGTGTCAGTTTTGCTTTCATGGGTGCCGTGGGTGCAGGGTGGGTGCAAATTCCACTATACGCACCGGTTCCGCCGGACACAACCAGACGCTAAGTCACTGATTTCAAAGGTAAGTGACTGATATGCAACAGGTTTAAATGACCCTCCGAAGGCAGTGGTCATGGGTTCGAATCCCGTCTGGTGCACCATATAAAACGAAAAGGCCCCAGGTGCAAACCTGGGGCCTTTTCGTTTATCGACGCATTCAGCAGGTCGCCTTACTGCACCAGGTCGCCCTTGAGCAGGCTCAGCAACGCATCGGCATCCAGCTTGCCACTGACCTCGCCACCACCCAGCAAGCTGTCGGCAAGATCGCGCTTTTGCGCGTGCAAGGCGACGATCTGTTCCTCGATGGTGTTCTCGGTGACCAAACGATAAATAGTCACCGGCCGCAGCTGGCCCATGCGATGCGCGCGGTCGCTGGCTTGATCCTCCACCGCCGGGTTCCACCAGGGGTCGAGATGGATCACGTAGTCGGCGGCAGTCAGGTTGAGGCCGGTACCGCCGGCTTTCAGGCTGATCAGGAAGATATCGCCACTGCCGGCCTGAAAGGCGTCCATGCGCACCTGACGCTCCTTCGGCGGAGTGGCACCATCGAGGTACTGATAGCTGATGCCCTGCTCGTCGAGCCAGCCGCGAATAATGCTCAGGTGGTCGACGAACTGGCTGAACACCAGCGCTTTATGGCGGTTCTCCAGCAACTCTTCGACGATTTCGGCAAAGGCCGCCAGCTTGCTGCCACTGACGCCGCATCCCGGCACGACCAGGCTCGGGTGACAGCAGAAACGCCGCAAGCGGGTGATCTCCGCCAGCACCTGCAGCGACTTACCCGGTGCAGTGGTACTCAGCGTATCCAGAGCCTGCCGGCGCAGGGCTTCATACAGGTGCATCTCTTCGCTGGACAACGGCACCTTGTAGGTAATTTCGGTGCGTGACGGCAGCTCGTCGAGCACCTGGCTTTTCAGTCGACGCAGAATGAAGGGCTGGATCAGGGCCTTCAACGCCTTGCGCGCACCCTGCTCACCGCGCTCGATCGGCCCGGAGAAGCGCTGGGCGAAACGCTCCTGGCTGCCGAGCAGGCCCGGGTTGATAAAGCGGAACAGGTTCCACAGCTCGCCCAGATGGTTTTCCACCGGGGTGCCGCTGGCGATCAGCTTGAAGTCGGCCTGCAACGTCATCGCCGCTTGCGAGCGTTTGCTCTGCGAGTTCTTGATCGCCTGGGCCTCATCCAGCACCACACTGGTCCAGTGCTGGCTGGCGAACGCCTGGTTGTCCTGCTGCAGCAGGCCATAGCTGACGATGACCAGATCCAGCGGTCCCAGCCCATCGAGGTGGCGATTCTGCTGATAGATGTGCAGCCTGAGTGTTGGCGCAAAGCGCGCGGTTTCCGCCTGCCAGTTGAGCGCCACCGAGGTCGGCGCCACCACCAGCTGCGGCCCGGCGGGCGCCCGGTGCAAGAGCAGCGCGAGGGTTTGCACGGTTTTGCCCAGGCCCATGTCATCGGCCAGACAGGCACCGACGCCCCATTGGGCCAGACGCGCCAGCCAGTCGAAGCCTTCGCGCTGGTAGTCGCGCAGCTCGGCCTGCAGGGTGCTCGGCACCTGCGGCTGGAAGTGCTTGAGCGATTCGAGCTTGTCCAGGTGCGCCTGCCAGCCGGCATCGGCCTGAAACTCGCCGGCCTCTTGCGCCAACCCTGCCAACAGCGGCGTGGTCAGCAGATTCAGGCGCAGGCCGTCATCGCCGACCTGATCGGCCAGATGGGCCAACTCGTCCAGACGCTTGCGCAGGCTGTCACTCAGGGCCAGCCAGTCCTGCTCGCCAAGCTTGAGGAAGCGTCCGCTGCTGGACTTGAGCAACTCCAGAAGCTGGCGCAGGTGCAGCACGCGGCCGTCGTCCAGCTGCACTTCGCCGCTGAGCATGAACCAGTCGCCCTGTTGCTTGAGCCCGAGCTTGAGCTGGCCCATGCCCGGCCTCGCCTTGATCCGCATGCGCTCGCCTTCCGGCCAGACGCATTGCAGCCAGTCGCCCTCCAGTGCCTGCAACTCGCTCAAGACCTGCAGGGCATCCTGCGGCTCGGCCAGTTGCCACTCCTGACCATCGGTGTCGGCCTGGGCCAGCGCCGGGCAGGCCTGCAGCACCCGTTGCAACGAGGCGGACTCTGCATGCAGGTCGCGACTGGCCTGCAGCGCTTTACCATCCAGCTCACCGAGTACGTTCTCCAGTCCATGACCGGGTTTGAACCAGCTGCTGCTGGCCAGCGGCCGCACCAGCAACTGCAGGCGCAAGCCTGCCTCCAGCGGAAGCAGATGGGCATACAGGGTATTGTCGGCGGCGACGCTGTCGAGATGGCCAGCCAACTCGGGCAGATCTGAGTGGATCGGTAATAACGGCGCTATCGCACCTATGGCCTCGACCAACTGCGCCTTGGCGGCCTGCGGCACGCTCAGGCCGTCGCCGACTATATCGGCGATCTGGCGCAGCTCACGGCTGATCGGGTAGACCAGCAGACGCGTCGGCGTCTCCTTGTGCAGCAGCACGCCAGGATTGCCCTGCACTCCATTTGGCTCGAGCTTGAGGTGAATCTGCGTGCCCTGTGACTTGAGCTGCAGGCTGATCTGGCCGAGCAGCAGATCGATCCGCACATCTGGGGCATCGGCCCAGAACAAGGCCGGATGCCCTACCAGTCGTGGCAAGGCCTGCTCGGCAGACAGCTCATAGCGCGCCCCGCCATAGTAGTAGTCACTACCAAGCTGGATCATGCGAATCGCCTGTTTGTCCTGCTCCAGGAGGAAGTCCAGACTGTCACCGTCCTCAAACAAGCGTTTAAGGGCCACTGCGCGTCCTTTGCTCCACTGCCCCTTGGCACCCAGCTTCTGCTCGCGTGGCTCGACACTCAACTGATAAGGACTGAAGGTAACGAACCAGGCCAGTCGTGCCGACTTCTGGATCTGCGTATGACTCGACTCGGCCTTGCCCGGTTTGAGCAAGGACAGTGCGGTCAAGGCATGCTGCCAGGCTTCCTGGCGCTGATAGAGGCTGACCAGCGGCACCAGGCCGGCCTTTTGGTGCCAGTCCGGCTGTCGCCGCGGCCGGGCAAACTGCTGCGCCAGCAGGGCATCCAGCTCCTCACCGAGCCAGTGGTAGCCGGCCGCCTCAAGCTGGTCGCGAAAGCCACTGAGCTGGTCAATCCAAACCGGCTCACGCACCACCTCGGCATCCGCCCAGTACAACCCCAGGACCAGCAGCAAGCCATCGAAACCATTGAACGACAACGGCCCGCGAAATTCCTGATCAAGCCGCTGCACACTGGCCTGCTGCTGCTCGACCAGCATCTGCAGAGCGGGATAAGCGTGGCCGTAATATTCTTTCAGCCCCAGGTTGACGGCCTGCTTGAGCGCCGGATATAGCTGTTTATCCGCAGTGGCCAACAACAGTAGGCAATAAAAACTATTGAGTATCGGCGGTAGGTCGACCTTGCGCTTCTTGCTTTGCCGCTTGACCGCCTGCATCCACTCCTGCATCGCCAGCAATGCTTGCGCGTACTGGCCACGTAGCACCTGGAGGATGAACTGCTGCATGAATGCCAGACCACCCTGCCCCAGCGCTTCATACTGTACCCAGTCGCCACGCCACAAGGCTTGCAACATCAGCTGCAAGGCCAAGTCCGCGCTGGACGAAGAGTCCCCGACCAAGGCCAATCCTTGCCGATAAGCCTCATCTGCCGGTTGCAACTGCCAGTTCACCTGGCCCAGATAATCCTCCAGCAACAGGCTCTTGACCTCATGCTTGAGCGTGGCAAAAACCTGCTTGCCCGGTTCATCGGCCAGCAGTTGTTGGCAGGGCGACTCGCCGGTCAGGGAATGTCGCAGCGAACTCGACTGCAGCAAAGCCAGCCCCTGCTCCACGCTGCCCGGTTGTCCGCCCAAAATATCCAACCACAGACTCAGCCGTTGGTTCGCCTGGCTGGGTATATCCCAGGCGCTGCGCGGCGGTGCAATGCTGCCGCGTAGCGCCACCAGCCAACTGTCTTTGCTGATGTCGCTATTGAGTTGCTGCAACACCAGATTGCGCCGCTCGGTGGGCAAGCAATAGGGCTGCCCACCACCACCGAGGCTGACCCAGTCGAGACGATGCAGCATCACCAGTATCTCGCTTAGCGACGAACCGTCCATGGCCCGGGTTGTAGAGCTGCGTACGCCCATCTCGCGTAATTGTTCGAGCAAGCCGGTTTTATGCTTGCCCGGGAAAGACAGGGCGAGCACATAGAGCACTGCCTTGTAGGCATCCGGCAGGGCAGCAAGCCCGGAAGGGATAGCGGGGGCGGACATCGGCAAACTCCAGCCTCAGAAGGAAAATCAGACGCGGGATATTAACAAACCACCAGGGGCGAGCTGAAAAATCCTGGCGATTGCTTTTCCGGCCCGCAAAGACAAACCCCCCACCTGCTTACGCAGGTGGGGGGTTTGGAATACAAGCTTGACGATGACCTACTCTCACATGGGGAAACCCCACACTACCATCGGCGATGCATCGTTTCACTACTGAGTTCGGGATGGGATCAGGTGGTTCCAATGCTCTATGGTCGTCAAGCAATTCGGGTGGA